>DATLHO010000087.1:0-7542 GCA_035539855.1 Kapaibacterium sp. (SeqCode)
GCGGGCCATTCGCGCATTCAAGCCGCTGGCGGGCATCGCATTGAGCGGGTTCGGCATGGAGGACGACATCCGCCGCAGCCACGAGGCGGGCTTCAGCGAGCACCTGATCAAGCCGGTGAACTTCCAGGCGCTGCAGGATGCCATCCAGCGCGTGCTCGACAAGCGCTCGGCCAGCGTCTAGGCGCGCGTGGCCAGCCGTCCGGTTGCGGTGCGCACGATTTTTCGACACATTCGACCGGGCCAGAGCATCCTCCATCGAAACGCAGTGGGACCGTTCTGAAACGAGGATCCGAGCAGTCGCGGGCGCATTCAGCCGGTGACGATGACATGGTGACAACACCTCGATCGAGCGCCGTGCGCTACGCGATCGCGATCGCGGCCATCGCCGCGTGCGTGCTCGTGCAGATGGCGACGTGGCCGCTGCTCGAGCCCACCCCGTATCAGGTCTTCTATCTCGCCGTCGGCGTCATCGCGTGGCGGTACGGCTCGGGTCCGGCGCTCCTCGCGATCGCACTCGGACTGCTGTCGGTCGACTACCTGTTCCATCCCCCGCTCTATCGACTGGACTTCGGCGTCGAGGCGATCGGTCCCGTCCTGTTCTCGACGCTCGCCGCGCTGACGATCGCGCGGCTGGGGGCGATCTCGCACCGCACGCGCGAAGAGCTCACCGAGGCCCACGACGCACTCGAGCAACGCGTGCACGAGCGCACGCTGGAGCTCGAGCGCAAGAACGCCGAGCTGCTGCGCGAGAACACCGAGCGCGAGCGCGCGCAGGAGGCGCTCAGGCGCAGCGAGCGTCACTCCAGGCTCATCAACGAGAACGCCCTCGACGTCATCACGATCCTCGGTCCCGACGGATCGATCCTCTACGCCAGCCAGTCGGTCGAGCGCGTGCTCGGCTATCGCGCCGACGAGCTCGTCGGCACCAACGCTTTCGAACGAGTTCATGCCGAGGACCTCGCCGGGGTCACCGAGGTCTTCTCGATGGCCATCGAGCAGTTGGGAACGACCCGCAGCGTGCAGCTCCGCTTCCGCCACATGGACGGATCGTGGCGCGTGCTCGAGGTCGTCGGTCGCAATCTGCTCGATGACCCGGTCGTCGCCGGCGTCCTTCTCTCCTCCCGCGACGTGACCGATCGGTGGGAGGCCGAGCGCAGCCTTCAGCAGCAGCAGGAGTTCCTCAGCGCGGTGCTGGAGAACGCCCAGGACGCGATCGTGGCCTTCGACGCCGAGGGCCGGCTGACGTTCTTCAACCGCGCCGCGCGCGACATCTATCCGTCGGCTCGGCTGTCGATTCCGGTGCAGGAGTGGATCGGCGAATACGAGACCTACGACGCCGACGGTGTGGCGCGACTGGAGACCGCGCAGATCCCGCTGGTGCGCGCGGTGCACGGCGAGCAGTTCCGCGACGTCGGCATGACGATCCACGGCGCCGACGGCGAGGCGCATACGCTGCTGGCCAGCGGCAGGCCGATCAACGACCTGTCGGGCCGCCGCCTCGGCGCGGTCGTGGTCGCGCACGATATCACCGAGCTGCAGCGGGCCGAGCGCGAGCGCGAGAAGCGCATCCTCGAGCAGACCGCCCGGCGAGCGGGTGAGGAGCAGCAGCGGCGGCTGGAGTTTCTCGTGAGCGCCGGCGCGACGCTCGGCGAGTCGCTCGAGTTCGAGCGCACGCTCAGCAGCGTCGCGCGTCTGGCCGTCGGCGTTCTGGCCGACTGGTGCGTCGTCGACGTGCTCGACGAGAGCGGCACGCCGCAGCGCATCGCGGTGCGTCATGTCGACCCCGAGCGCGAGACGCTCGCGCGGGAGCTGATGCGGTTCCCTCCGGATCCGGCGAAGTCCCTCGGTGTGCCGAAGGTCCTGCGCAGCGGCGTGCCGGAGCTGATCGAGGACGTGACCGAAGAGTTCCTGAGCACGGCGGCGCGGAGCCCCGAGCACCATTCGATCGTCGAGCGGCTCGGCACGCGATCGGCGATGTTCGTGCCGCTGGTGGCGCACGAGCGCGTCGTCGGCGCGATCAGCTTCTTCCGCTCCGGCGACCGACGCTACGATGAGGCCGACCTGGCGCTCGCGCTCGAGCTTGCCCGGCGCTGCGCCCACGCGATCGAGAGCGCGCGGCTGTACCAATCCGAGCGCCGAACGCGCGCGCTTGCCGAGCGGGCGGCCGAGCGGACGGCACAGCTTCAGAGCATCACCGCCGCCTTCGGCGAGGCGCTGACGACGCAGCAGGTCGCAGACGTCATGATCGATCTCGGCCTGCCGATCGTCGGCGGCGCGGCGGGATCGCTCGCGATCATCGCCGACTCGGGGCACGAGCTCGAGATCGTCCGATCCGCCGGCTACCCCACAGCCGCGCTGCTGCGATGGACGCGGTTCTCGATCGACACGCCCGTGCCCATCGCCGAGGCGGTCGGCACGGGCACTCCCCTGTTCATCGTCTCGCGCGAGGAGCTCGCCGCGGCCTATCCGCATCTCGAGAGCATCATCGAGACTCCCCACGAGGGCTGGGCCGCCGTGCCACTGTTCGCCGAGGAGCGCATCATCGGCGCGGTCGGCATCAGCTTCGACGACCCGACCGGCGTCGTGTTCGAGCCGGAGAACCGGCAGATGATCCTCGCGCTCGCGCGGCAGTGCGGCCAGGCTCTCGATCGGGCGCGGCTGTACGAGGCCGAGCGGCGCGCGCGGGCCGAGGCGGAACAGGCCCGTCGCTCGCTCGGGGCGATCGCGGAGGCCAGCGCCGTTCTCTCGGCCCAGCTCGACTTCCACGCGACGCTCCGCAGCATCGCGCGGCTCGCCGTTCCGATGCTCGCCGACACGTGCGTCGTCGACGTGCTCGAGCCGGAGGGAACGATGCGGCGCGTTGCCGTCGCCGGCGCGAATCATCGGACCGAGCAGTTGCTCGTCGAGATGATGAAGCGCTATCCGACCGGCTCGCGCGAGTCGCTGCGCTACGAGGTGCTCGACACCGGTCGGCCGATCCTCGTCGCCGAAACCGACGAGAACTGGATCCGCCGCGTCGCCGTCGACGAGGGACACGCGTCGATGCTCCGGGAGCTTGGTCAGCGCTCGTACCTGTATCTTCCGCTGCGCGCCCGCGGACGCACCTTCGGCGCGATGGGCCTGGCCTCGCTCGACGGCCGTCGACGCTTCGACGAGGGAGACATCCCCTCGAGCCAGGAGATCGCGCTGCGCGCGGCCGTCGCGCTTGACAACGCGCGACTGTACGAGGAGGCGAACGAGGCCAACCGTGCGAAGGATGAGTTCCTCGCGACGGTGTCGCACGAGGTTCGCACGCCTCTCAACGCGATCCTCGGATGGTCGCAGATGCTGCGCGAGGGAACGCTCGACGAGGCCACCGCGTCGCACGCGGTCGAGGCGATCGAGCGCAATGCTCGCGTGCAGGCGCAGATCATCGAGGACATTCTCGACATCTCGCGGGTGATCGCCGGCAAGCTCCGGCTCGAGCCTCGGCGCATCGAGATCGCCCCAGTCGTCGCGGCCGCGCTCGACGCCGTCCGCCCATCGGCCGACACCGCGTCGGTCGCGCTCTCGGCCGACGTGCCGGCGGGCCTTCCCTCCCTCGTGGCCGACCCGGGCCGCCTGCAGCAGGTGCTCTGGAACCTCCTGCTCAACGCCGTCAAATTCACGCCCGCCGGCGGCGCGGTCACACTCGGAGTTCGAACCACCTCGACCGAGGTGGAGTTCACGGTCACCGACACTGGGGCCGGGATCGATCCGGAGTTTCTTCCATTCGTCTTCGAGCGTTTCCGTCAGGCCGAAGGCGGCAGCGGACGGCGACACGGCGGCCTCGGGTTGGGCCTCGCAATCGTCCGCGCAATTGTCCAGACGCACGGCGGCACCGTCGCTGCGGCAAGCGAGGGATTGGGCCGCGGCTCGAGCTTCACGGTGCGGCTTCCGCTGCCGGCCCGCGAGCTTGCCACCGGCGCGCGCGAGGCGATCGCCGGCGAGCCGGCAAGCATCGACGAGTCGCGGGCGCTGCTCGGACTGCGCATCGTCATCGTCGACGACGAGGCCGACGCGCGCGATCTGCTGACGCTCACGCTGACGCGCAACGGTGCCGAGGTGCGCTGCGCGGGGTGCGCCTCCGACGCGCTGGCGATCATCGAGGAGTGGCATCCCGATCTGCTCGTCAGCGACCTCGCGATGCCGGTCGAGGATGGCTTTTCACTGGTCGAGCGCCTTCGCGGGCTCTCGAGCGACAACGGTGGGACGATGCCTGCGATCGCCCTCACCGCGTATGCGCGCCTGGAGGATCGTGAGCGGGCGATCGCCGCGGGCTTCCAGGAGCATCTCGCCAAACCGGTCGACCCTCAGCGACTGGTACGGGTACTGGCGTCGCTGGCCGGCCGCCCGAGCGAGTACGATGCGTAACGACGGGGTCGAACACCCCGAGCAGATCCGCCCGACAACGATCGTCGCCGGACCTCCCGGCGCACGAGACAAGCACGGATGAGAGTTGCCCTCGTATTGATACCCGAAAGCGCCGGCGATCCGGCGGCCGCCCAGCACCTCGCCGCGATGGCGAGCGACGCGGGGTGGTCGCTCGTCGTCGCCGATGATCCGGACGCGGCCATGGCGCGCCTGCGCGAGGTCGCCTCGCTCAACGGCGCCGGCGCGAGCGGCAGTGTCGCGAGCGGCGAGCTGCGAATGCACGGCGAGCGGCTCGAGCTGCTCAATGAGGTCGGTCGCGCACTGTCGGCCGAGCTCGACCTGCGCAAGCTCGTCCAGACGGTCACCGACGCCGCGACGCGGCTCTGCGGCGCAGCGTACGGCTCGTTCTTCTTCAATGGCCGCGAGGAGGACCTGCCCGGCTACAGCCTGTTCGCGCTCTCGGGCGCGCATCGCGACGCGTTCACGCACATGCCGATGCCGCGAGCGACGGAGCTGTTCGCGCCGACGTATCGGGGCGAGTCGTCGGTGCGCATCGACGACGTGACGAAGGACCCGCGTTACGGGCTGAGCTCGCCGTACTACGGCCTGCCGCCCGGGCATGTGCCGGTGACGAGCTACCTGGCCGTCCCGGTCGTTTCGCGCAGCGGCGAGGTGATCGGCGGACTGTTCTTCGGTCACCCGGAGCCCGGCGTGTTCACCGCTCTCGACGAGCGCATCGTCGTCTCGCTCGCTGCGCAGGCGGCGATCGCGATGGACAATGCCCGACTGTACCGGGCGATGCAGCAGGAGATCGAGGAGCGGCGGCGGGCACAGGAGGAGATGATGTCCGCGCGTGACGAGGCCGAGGCGGCCAGCCGCGCGAAGGATCAGTTTCTCGCGGTCCTCTCGCACGAGCTGCGCACGCCGTTGACGCCCGTGCTCGCGGTGACGCAGGTGCTCGAGAACGACGATCGTGTCACCGCCGACCAGCGGCCGCTCATCGAGATGATCCGTCGCAATATCGAGCTCGAGGCGCGCCTGATCGACGACCTGCTCGACCTGACACGCATTTCGAAGGGCAAGATCTCGCTGAGCTTCGAGACGGTCGACATCCACCGCCTCATCAACTCCGTCGCGGCAATTCTGCGCTCGGACGTCGCGGGAAAGCAGCTCGAGCTCTCGGTCGACCTGCAGGCGCGCGATCACCACATCCGCGCCGATTCCGCGCGCATGCAGCAGGTGCTCTGGAACCTCGTCAAGAACGCGATCAAGTTCACGCCCGAGGGTGGGCGCATCGTCGTGCGCACCCGCAATGATCGACCGGGACACATCCGCATCGAGGTCATCGACAACGGCATAGGGATCGATCCCGCTACGATGCCGCGCATCTTCAGCGCGTTCGACCAGGGCACCGTCGACATGCGCCGCTACGGTGGTCTCGGCCTCGGGCTCTCGATCAGCCGATCGCTCGTCGAGATGCACGGCGGCACGCTCAGCGCGGAGAGCGCCGGATCCGGTCTCGGCGCAACGTTTGCCATGGAGATCGACACCGTGGTCCGCCTGCGCGTCGACAGCGGCGTCGCGGCGGCAGACGGGCTGCGGCGAGCAGTCCGCGTGCTCATCGTCGATGATCACATCGAGACCAGCAAGGTGATGAAGCTCCTGCTCGAGCGCCGTGGCTACGTCGTGCAGGCCGCATATACACTGCACGACGCTCTCGAGGCGACGAGAACCAGCGACTTCGATCTACTCATCAGCGACATCGGCCTGCCCGACGGCAGCGGCCTCGAGCTCATGCGTGCGCTCGCCGATCGACCCATCCGCGGTATCGCCCTGAGCGGCTTCGGCATGGATGAAGACATCGCTCGTAGCAAGGACGCCGGATTCGTCGAGCACCTGATCAAACCGGTGAGCTTTCAATCGCTTCAGGAGACGATCGGTCGAGTCCTCGGATGACAGACCGTGTCGAGGCGACCACCCGATCGTCGCGCCACGGCCGGTTGACGGCTATCCATCGTCGAGAGGACGACATGAGCATCGAGACAGAGAGACAGCAGGCCGTCGTGGTCGTCAGCCGTTTCGCCGTCGCCAATGGTATGACCGCGGAGGTTCGCGAGGCATTCCGCAGCCGTCCGCACCTTGTCGACGACGCGGAGGGATTTCTCCGCATGGAGGTCATCAGCCCGCAGGACAGGCCGGAGGAGATCTGGCTGATGACCTGGTGGCGAAGCGAGCAGGACTATCGGGTCTGGCATCGCGGCCACAGCTATCGCGCATCGCACTCGGGCATGCCCAAAGGGCTGCGCCTCGACCCACGCTCGACCGAGATCCGGATCTTCGATCATGTCTGTTCCTGACGAAACGCCGACGACGGCCTCCGCCGTCGAGCTCCTCGAGGAGCGAGCCGAGACGATCGCCCGCTCGATCGTCGATGCCGAGTTCCGGAGCCGTCCGGAGCTCGAGGAGCGGTATGGCGCGGCCGGCCGGCGCAAATGCGAGAAGGACGCGCTGTACCATCTCTCCTACCTCGCCGAGGCCGCCAGCGCGGGGGCGCCGGAGTTGTTCGTTGAGTACGTCGGCTGGGCACGGGGCCTTCTCGAAGGTCGCGGCATCGATGCCGACGACCTCGTCGTCAACCTCCGATTCCTCCGCGACGCGATCGCGCAGGAGCTGCCGGGCGATGCCGCCGCGGCGATCGGCGCGTACGTCGAGCACGGGATAGAGAGTCTCGAGAGTGATGTCGAGCGTACGAGCGGGACGCTGGACGTCGACGAGCGCACGCCGCACGCCGAGATCGCCGCGCTGTACCTTGCGCGCCTGCTCGACGCCGACCGCCAGGCCGCCAGCAGACTCATCCTCGAGGCCGTGCGCGGTGGGATGAGCGTGCGCGACGTGTACCTGTACGTCTTCCAGCCGACCCAGCACGAGATCGGGCGGCTCTGGCAGCTCAACAGGATCAGCGTCGCGCAGGAGCATTACTGCACGGCGGCGACGCAACTGGTGATGGGTCAGCTCTACGAGCAGATCTTCTCGAGCGAGCGCAACGGCTACTCGATGGTCGCCACGTGCGTCACCGGAGACCTGCACGAGATCGGCATCAGAATGATCGCGGACTTCTTCGAGATGGATGGCTGGGACACGTACTACCTC
>DATLHO010000088.1:0-24521 GCA_035539855.1 Kapaibacterium sp. (SeqCode)
CTGGCCGAGCAGGCGCCGACAGACCGCGGCAATGCGCCGGGCGGAGTCGCCGCCATTCTGAATCGGCGCCAGACGGCGAAGGAGGTCGAGGTCGAATCCGGAGTACACCTCCTTGCCGAGAGCGATGCCGACGTACACCACCGTCGACCACAGCGTGACGAGGATCTCGCAGTTGGCGATCATGTGGTCGGTGTTGCCGCTGCAGAAGACGCGCGCCTCGGGCGCCCAGCACCGGATCTCGCGCTCTGCCCGAGCGACGTTCTCGTTGGGATGCAGCTTGAAGAACAGCGGGCGCCCGGCGGCGATCACAACGCACCGCTCGATGAACGCTCGCCGGTTCTCGTACTTGAACGTCTCCCGCGAATCGCTCGTGCAGGCAAGGACGTAGCCGCGGTGGGGGAAGTCGTTGTCGAGGAACCGGGCGCAGTCGTCGAAGTTCGGAATGCCCGTGACGACGATCCGCTCCGGATTGACGCCCTTGGCGATGAACATCTCGCGATAGCCCTCGCTCGCGACGCAGAAGCGGTCGTAGCGATGACTCATCCCAATCATCGACGTGCTCGCCAGGTAGCGAGGCAGACGCAGCGTGCGGACGAGATGGTACACCCAGTCCTCCGGATCGGTCATGCCCTCCTGCACGAGGATGATCGGCGTGTCGCGGACGTTGCGCGGGATGATCAGGTCGGCGCAGGTGAGCACCAGGTCGTAGCCGCCGCGCGCGCCACCGTAGTCGATCGTCAGGTCGTGCGTCTGCAGATAGGCCAGTGAGCGCCGCGCGAGCTTCTCGCCGAGGATGGTGAATTCGAGCAGGCCATGGTGGCGCCACCAGTCGACGATGCCGTCGGCGTAGTACGGGGTGAAGGCGAGGTCGTGCTCGGGGAGGTGCATCGCGATCTGGTGCATCTGCGATGTCTGGTTGATCGATCCGCCGATGAAGAGGATCTTCTTCCGCATGCGGAGTCTCGGTTGGTGCGCGACGTCGTCGGAGGGCAAAGTGACCGCTGCGTGGAGAGGGCGGTCAGGAGCGAATCAACCGGGCGTGTGGGGAGCCCGTTAGGGATGCGGCGAATTTAGCACTTCGCGGACGCCATCAAAACGATCGGCGGTTTACGTCCAGGCAACACGCCGCGACGGTCGATATGAGGCCGAGTGTCAATCGCGGAAGGTGATCGAGGGTGGGAGGGAAAAGGGCCCGCGACAGGAATTGAACCTGCAACCTGCTGATTACAAATCAGCTGCTCTACCGATTGAGCTACGCGGGCACGAGGCACGGGGACACCCAAGATACCGCGGCTCGCACGCGAGCGCAAAACAACATTTTGTTCGACCGCGGTCCGAGCGTCCCCGGGACTCCGCGGTGCTATCTTCGCGCGTCAGGCCTCCGCCGGCCAGTCGACCACCGCACACCGCCGCCGCCAGCAATGCGACGCGGCAGGTGTGCCCGCACGGAGGCACCACCATGTCCATTCGCTCGAAGCTCGAGACCGCGCTGGGACTGACGCGCGGCGACGTCACGATCGCGCTGTTCGTCGCGTTCACCGCCCTGTTCGGCTTCCTCTACGTCACCTTTTTCGACGATCGCTTCCCCGAGCGCGAGCGGCTCGAGCTGCTCCGCCTGCAGAGTCGCCACGACTCGATCCTGGCCGTGCGCGAGGGAGGCACGACGATGCGTCCACGCCAGACCATCGCGGCTGACTCGCTGCCGTCGTTGCAGACCGTGCTCGCCGAGAACGCTGCGGCGCCGGAGCCGAAGGGATCGACGGCATCGACGCGCGCGTCGACTCCGGCGCCGTCGTCGATCGACCTCAACAGCGCGACGCGCGAACAGCTCGAGACGCTTCCGGGCATCGGCGCGAAGACGGCAGAGGCGATCATCGAGCGTCGGCGCCACATCCCGTTCCGGCGCGCGGAAGATCTGATGGAGGTCAAGGGGATCGGCGAGAAGAAGCTCGCGAAGATCCGCCCCTTCCTTCGCACCGCGCGTAAGTGATATCATTGGGGATGTCCCTCCGCATCATCGCCGGCGACCTCAGAGGACGTCGCCTCAAGAGCCACGAGCGGCCCGGCCTGCGCCCAACGACCGACCGCGTGCGCGAGTCGGTCTTCAGCATGCTCGGGTCGCGCCTGGACTTCGAGGGAATCGAGGTGCTCGACCTCTTCGCCGGAACCGGTGCGCTCGGCATCGAGGCGATCAGCCGCGGCGCCGCGCGCTGCACGTTCGTCGAGGGAGATCGCCGGACGGCACGGCTGATCGAGGAGAACCTGCGCGAGCTCGGCATCGCCGAACGCGCGTCGGTCGTCGCCGGCGATGCCGTGAAGTTCGTCTCGACCGTCGAGGCGTCGTACGACCTGATCGTTGCCGATCCTCCGTACGCCGCGACGGTGTTCGACCGGCTCGTGCAGGAGGTCTTCACGCGTGGCCTTCTGCGCGGGTCGGGACTCTTTCTCCTAGAGCACTCATCGGCGATGAGGCCGCGCTCGGCGCCGGGCGCGGCGATCGTCGCGACGCGCGGATTCGGCGACACGGACGTGACGATCTTCGGCGTCGATCGTGACGCCGGAGCGACGGAACCGCGGTGAGGTCGGTATCTTCGCGCGGCAGACTCAAACCAGCACATCGCCGGATCACGCCATGGCTCGGATCGCGATCTACCCGGGAACCTTCGACCCGATCACCTACGGTCACATCGACATCATCGCGCGCACGGCGCGGATGTTCGATCGCGTCGTCGTGGCCGTCGCGGTCAACTCGTCGAAGCAGCCCATGTTCAGCGACAGCGAGCGCATCGCGCTCGTGAGCGAGTCGCTTCGCGAGTACGACAACGTCGAGGTCAGGCAGAGCGTCGGACTGATCGTCGACTTCGCGGAGGCCGAGGGCGCGCTGGCGATCGTGCGCGGGCTGCGGGCGGTGAGCGACTTCGAGTACGAGATGCAGATGGCGCTCATGAACCGGCGGATGCGCGAGTCGGTCAGCACCATCTTCATGATGCCGCACGAGAAGTACACGTTTCTGAGCTCCTCGATCATCCGCGAGCTCGCCCGTTACGATGCCGACGTCGCGGACTTCGTACCGCCCTGCGTGATCGAGGCCCTGCGCGCGAAGAGCGCCGCGGCCGGCGCATGATCGTGAGCGCACACGGCAGCGTTGCCGTGCGCGATCACGGCCCGATGCCCACTGCCGCCTATTACCCTTGACTCATAGCGGCGCCCGCGGTGATACTTGCGGCGCCTCACCCCGGTGCGCTCCGCACCGACATGACATCCAGCGCTCAATCGTCTCCGATGTGATGACGTCTACGAAAGCCTCCATTTCGCCCCGACTCACGGTCGTTCTTCTCGCGATGCTCCTCGGCGCTCCCTTCGGTGCGCTCGCGCAGCAGGAGGGAGGACTTCGAGTTCTGCGCTCCGACCAGCAGGAGCTCATCCTGTCGATCACGCCGATCGTGACGACGTCGACACTGTCGACGGGTGAGATCCTTCCGAGCATCGACGGCGCGATCGTGACGAACCTGCGCTCTCCCGGCGAGCCGTTGCGGCTCGAGCTGCGGGTGCCGGTCGCGCTGCCGTATCCGTCGGGGACCTCGATCGAGGTCGTGTCGCTCGACTACGCGGCGCCGGTAGCCGCGCGCATCGCGCCGGTGCCGGTGCTCGAGCGCGACGCCGACGACGTGCCGCACGAGCGCTTCATCGCCGATGCGGCGCTCTACTCGCGGGCCGCCCCGCAGAGCGCGACCGCCGAGCTACGCTACGCCGGCATCGCGCGCGACGTGCATGCCGGACTCGTCGTGCTCAACCCGGCGCTCTTCGATGCGGCATCGGGCACGACCCGACTGCTCCGCAGCGCGACGATTCGCCTGCGCTTCCCGTCGTCGGCACGCCGAGACCGCAGCGTCGCGTTGAGCGATCTCTCGCGCAGCGCGTTCGTCAACGGCTCGACCGCGACCGCGTGGACCCTCACACAGGCGCCCCGCGGGCTGATGCGTCGCTCGGCGATCTCGGCCGCGCGTGCACTGATGCGCGTCGACGTCAAGGAGGATGGTCTGTACGCATTGAGCGCCGAGGATTTTCAGCGAGCGGGGATCGACCTGTCGAGCGTCGACGCGTCGCGGATCGCGATCTACGGCGCGCGACCCGGGGGACTTCCCGAGGATCGCTCGAAGATCGACAGCAACCGGATGCACCAGGTGCCCGCGGTCGTCGAGCGCGACGGCTCCGGCCGCGCGACGCGCGTGCTGTTCTACGCGAGCTCGCCGAGCCGCTGGGAGTACCGCGCGTGGGATACGATCCCGACACACCGCATCAGTCCCTTCAGCTTCACCCAGAGCTACATCGTCGCCGTCGACGGCGAGACGACGCGCTCGTTCGAGACGAACTCGGGTCCGGCCGGATTCGACGTCGAGCCGACGTACGGGTACGCTCGCGTGTTCTTCGACGAGGAGAAGGTCAACGCGATCGACGTGCGACGCGTCGGCGGCGGATCGGGGCGTGACTGGTACGGCACCGAGTTCATCGTCGATCCTCGTGACCGCGCGAGCGATCGCCGGCCGTTCGTGACGAGCCTCGCCGGGCTCGAGCGCTCGGCGCCGATCGCATGGCGCATCCGCGTTGCGAACGCGGGACGCGACGCGAGCATCGGCGGCACGACCGTGCGCGGCGTCGGCACGTTCACGTTCTGGCAGGGCGACCAGCTTCTCGGCGAGACCCAGATCAGCTCGATGCCGACGTATCACCGCTCGATCGCGGCGACGAAGCTCTACATGCTTCCGAACGCGCAGAGCGTTCCTGCCGACGGACGCAGCTCGCTGGAGATCGAGTTCACGAACCGCGTCGCCGCCTCGGGCTTCCTCGACTACTTCGAGATCCACTATGGCCGCCGGCTCGTCGCCGAGAGCAACGCGATCACCTTCGATGCACCGTCGGGCACCGGCAACGCTCGCTACAAGGTGACCGGCTTCAGCGGCGACGACATCATCGGACTCGACATCACCGACCCGCTCAACCCGGTGCAGCTCGAGCGCCGGCCGACCGGCGAGATGGGCGTGTTCGTCTTTCACGACGTCCTGCGTCCCGCACGCGAAGGGCGCCGCTACTACATCGCCGAACGCGCGGCCGCGCGCCGGGTCGTCACCAGCGCCAAGGCGCTCTTCGGCGACCTGCGCGGACGGCCGCGCAACGCGGACATCCTCGTGAT
The DNA here is from genome assembly GCA_035539855.1 of Kapaibacterium sp. (SeqCode). GTDB lineage: Bacteria > Bacteroidota > Ignavibacteria > OLB7 > OLB7 > DATLHO01. The sequence continues at coordinate 5,192 of DATLHO010000088.1, forward strand.
CACGCACGAGGACCTGCGCGCCTCCGCGCAGAAGTACGTCGACTACCGCAACGCTGCGGGCTCGCTGCGCGCCGCGTTCGTGACGACCGAGGAGATCTTCACGGAGTATTCCGGCGGCACGCTCGATCCGACCGCGATGCGCGATTATCTCGGGCAGGCGTTCAAGGAGTGGGAGGTGCGGCCGCAGTACGTGATCATGCTCGGCGATGCCAGCTACGACTACCGCAACATCGTCACCCGGCAGAAGCAGCTCGTCCCGACGATGCAGCGCGAGTCCGACAGCGACGGCTACGACGAGAACTATTCGACGAACACCGACGACTTCTTCGGCCGCATCACCGTCGACGACTCGATGCTCGACCTGATCACCGGACGCTTCCCGGTCGAGTCCGTCGAGCAGGCCGACCTCGCGATCGACAAGCTCATCCGCTACGAGCAGTCGAAGAACTTCGGCGCCTGGCGGCACACCGCGGTGCTCAGCGCCGACGACAACATCCCGTGCGGTGAGGGAGAGGATTTCGTCGGCCAGTCCGAGCGGCTGTTGCGCTACTACTCGCCGCAGTGGTTCGAGGCGCGCAAGATCTATCTGCCGGCCTACCCGACCGAGAAGGTGCCGACCGACCGCAAGCCGGGCGCGACCGCGGACCTCATGCAGTTCATCAATCGCGGCGCGGTGGTCACCAACTGGATCGGCCACGGCAACCCGAAGCAGTGGGCGCACGAGCTGCTGCTGGAGAAGGATCAATTCATCCCGCGTCTGACGAACGACTCGACGCCGACCTACCTCGTCGCCGCGACGTGCAACTTCGGCCTGTTCGATGACCCGGGACAGCTCTCCGGCGCGGAGATGTTCTTCCTGCATCCGACCGGCGGTGCGGTCGCTGTCATCAGCTCCTCGCGCGCCTCGTTCATCTTCCAGAACGAGTCGATGATCAACGCCTACTTCCAGGAGCAGTTCGCCCGCGACGAACAGACGAAGCGCTACCCGACGATCGGAGCGGCGTTCATGGCGACGAAGGTGACCGGTGGCGGAGGCGACGAGCGCAACGACGAGAAGTACCACATCTTCGGCGACCCGTCGATGCGCCTGAACCTGCCGGAGAACATCGTCTCGATCGACTCGGTCAACGGCCGCGCGCTCGCGACCGACTCGGTCACCGTCGGAGCGCTCTCGGTCGTCAACGTCAGCGGCACGGTCACCGATCCCGACGGCCGCATCCTCGAGGATTTCAACGGCACCGTGATCGTCTCGCTTTACGATGCCGACCGTCGCTCGACCGCATCGGAGTGCGGGCGCGAGCTCAACTGGGAGACGCCGGGCGGCCGCCTCTTCCGAGGCCCCGCGCAGGTCGTCAACGGCCGCTTCCGCGCGACCTTCCGCGTGCCGAAGGACATCGCCTACGACTCGAGCTCCGCACGACTGCACGCCTACGCCTACAGCGCCGCGACCGACGCGGTCGGCAGCTCGCGCCGCGTGCGCGTCTTCGGCTCCGATACCGCCGACGTCACCGACACGCTCGGACCCGAGCTCGCGATCTTCCTCGACGATCGCTCGTTCCGATCCGGCGACGTCGTGACGCCGCAGCCGTTGCTCATCGTCGATCTCAGCGACACGAGCGGCATCAACTCCAGCGGCTCGAGCCTCGGCCACCGCATCGAGGCATGGATCGACGGCAGCCCGAACGCGATCGATCTGACCGACTTCTATCAGACCGGACTGACCGACTACCGCGTCGGCACCGCCGAGCGCACGCTGATCGATCTGGAGCCCGGCGAGCACACGGTGAAAGTGCGGGCGTGGGACATCTACAACAACGCGCGCGTCGCGACGGCGACGTTCATGATCACCGAGGGAGGCGAGTCCGAGCTCGTCGTGGCCAACGTCGTCAACTATCCCAACCCGATGGCGCGCGAGACCGACTTCACGTTCCAGCACAACCAGTCGCGGCCGCTCGACGTCGAGATCGCGATCTTCACGGCGTCCGGTCGAAAGGTCCGCACGCTCGAGGCGCGCGCGATCAGCGATCGTTTCGTCCGCGTGCGATGGGACGGCACCGATGCCGACGGGACGCCGATGGCCAATGGCGTCTACTTCTACCGGCTGCGGGTCAACGTGCCGGGCAACGAGAGCCTTGGCGAGTTCGAGGCCATCGAGAAGGTCGCGATCGTCCGCTGAGGGCTCGCGTGCATTCTGTTTTCGGCGAGGGCGGGCCGGGTGGCCCGCCCTTGTCGCGTCCGGCGCCGCGCAACAGATCGAAACCCGCCCGCACGTCGTACATCAATCGGCGGCCACAAAGCGTCATCCCGGGGTTGGACGTGATTGGGTATCTTGTCCGATTGCGCGAAACGCCGCCGGGAGGGCCTTCGAGGGCACACGGGTGCTTGGGCCGGACGTGGCGACGCGGTAAATAGGGCGGTACAGAAACGAGGGGCGCCGGCCGACGCGCCCGATGCGGTCCGCGACCGCAGGCGCCATAGGGCGCGCGAGAGGAGTGGCGTTCCGGTTGACGGAGCCCCGAGGCTGCAGGAGCTTGACGGCACACTATCCGATTCCCATGGCAGAGACTACGACCCCCATCGTCAACCTCGCGGACTACCCGCTGCTGCGACATATCGACTCACCGCGCGATCTGCGCCGGCTCGCCCCGACGCAGCTTCGACAGGTCTGCGCGGAGGTTCGCCAGTACATGGTCGACGTTATCTGCCAGGTCGGCGGGCACTTCGGCGCCGGGCTCGGCGTCGTCGAGCTGACCGTCGCGGCGCACTACGCGTTCGACACGCCGAAGGACAAGATCATCCTCGACACCGGGCACCAGGGCTATCCCCACAAGATCCTCACCGGCCGTCGCGACGAGCTCCATACGATTCGTCAAAAGGGCGGGCTCAGCCCGTTCCTCAAGCGCTCCGAGAGCATCTTCGACGTCTTCGGCGCCGGTCACGCGAGCACCTCGATCAGCGCGGCGCTCGGCGTCGCAGCGGCCCGCGACCTGCGCGGCGACGACTACCACGTCGTCTCGATCATCGGCGACGGCGCGATGACCGGCGGCATGGTCTACGAGGCGATGAACAACTGCGGCGTGCAGAACCGTCGCGTCATCGTCGTGCTCAACGACAACCGGATGTCGATCGCGCCAAACGTCTGGGCGATCAGCAACTACTTCACCCAGATCGCCCAGACCAGCGTCGTCCAAAAGATCCGCGGCGGCATCTGGGACATCACCGGCGAGATGGGCGTCTGGGGCGATCGCCTGCGGCGCGTCGCCTCGCGGCTCGAGGGCGGTGTCAAGTCGGTGCTCACGCCGGGCATGCTCTTCGAGTCGCTCGGCTTCCACTACTTCGGTCCCGAGAACGGACACAACGTCAACAAGCTCGTCGACTTCTTCGAGTTCGCGAAGACGATCGACGGGCCGGTGCTGCTGCACATCACGACCGAGAAGGGCAAGGGCTACGCTCCGGCCGAGGCCGACGTCGCGCAGCGCCTGCACGCGCTCAGCGGTCCGACCGACAAGGCGACCGGCCGCGCGATCACGGTTCCCGGAGCCACGCCGAAGCCGCCGAAGTACCAGACGGTCTTCGGCAAGGCGCTCGTCGAGATCGCGCGCAAGGATCGCCGCGTCGTCGGCATCACCGCGGCGATGCCCGACGGCACGAGCCTCGACCTGCTGCAGCAGGCCATGCCCGATCGATTCTTCGACGTCGGCATCGCAGAGGAGCACGCGGTGACCTTCGCGGCGGGGCTCGCCACCGAAGGGGCGATCCCGGTGGTCGCGATCTACAGCTCGTTCATGCAGCGTGGTTTCGATCAGATCGTGCACGACTGCGCGATCCAGCACCTGCCGGTGGTCTTCGCGCTCGACCGCGCCGGCATCGCCGGCAACGACGGTCCGACGCATCACGGCTCGCTCGATCTCAGCTACCTGCGCATCGTCCAGGACATGATCGTCATGGCCCCGAAGGACGAGCAGGAGCTGCGCGACATGCTCTTCACCGCGATCAACAACGGAGGCGGTCCGGTCGCTATCCGCTACCCGCGAGGCGAGGGACTCGGCGTCGAGCTCCGCGACGGCTTCTCGATGATCGAGATCGGCCGCTCGGAGACCCTGCGCGAGGGCGAGGACATCGCCATCGTCGCGATCGGCGACATGGTACCCCGCGCGATGGCGGCGGCCGAGATCCTCGGCCGACAGGGCGTCTCCGTCGAGGTCGTCAACGCGCGCTTCGCCCGTCCCGTCGACGGCGCGATGCTCGACGACCTCTGCGAGCGTTTCGATCGCATTCTGACGCTCGAGAACAACGTCGTCGCCGGCGGCTTCGGCAGCGCCGTGCTCGAGCACATCGCGTCGACCGGCCGCGCGAGCGGCGTGACGGTCCGCGTGCACGGCCTGCCCGCCGACAGCTTCGTCGAGCACGGCAACACCGACGAGCTCCTCGCCGAGCTCGATCTGATGCCCGACGGCATCGCGCGCGTCGTGCGCGAGTTCATGGGACTGCCCGCGGAGCTGAAAGATCTTGTGACGGTGTAAGGGCGCGCTTTGGGCGCCTCGCGGCGAAGGTCTAACTTTGCGACCCTGTGCTCCGACCGGAGCCAGACGGCGAACTCGTAGCTCAGTTGGTTAGAGCATCTGACTTTTAATCAGAGGGTCCTGGGTTCGAGTCCCAGCGAGTTCACGACAAAAACGCCGATTCCGATTACGGGATCGGCGTCTTGCGTTTTGGGGAGGAGGGACTAAGGGACTGTTAAGAGGTTGGCGTGGGGTGGCGGCGCGCGGGGTTTTCTACTTCGACCACTTCGCCGCCGAAGACTTTTGCCAGGGCGTTGATGTAGAGGGCGCCGGAGGTGGGGAAGGTCGCGCCGTCGAAGCGCGCGAGTGCGACGAGGCTCTCGAGCGGGATTGCGTTGAGGTTCTTTGCGAGCGAGGGATGGTCACGCGACACCCAGCGTCGCGATGTCCAGTCGAATGCCACCTCGATGCCGTCGATCTTCGCACGGTAGGCCATGGTCTCGTCGTGGATTCGTGAACGGGGCGTTTCGTCGGGGATTCGACTGGGCGAGCAGAGTAACCGCCGTCCCAGCGCTCCGCAAAGCTACGCGCGCTCTGAGCCAATCGTGCCGGCGGTGGAAAGGTTGTCGATAACACCGTGCGGGCGGTGGATAACTCCGTGGATAGGCGGTGGAGTGGGGCCCGGCGGCTCGATCGCGGGTGCCGAGGTACCTCCGGGAGAGTGGCGGCGATGGTCGGATCGATTTTTCTTTCGAACCCGGTGTGACCGATCCGCCGGACGTGACTCCTATTAACCGAGGTCCTAAGAGAGGTCAGGTCCCTTGCCCGGGGATAGAGATGTTGCCCACATCACAGCCTGATCTCGCCCTGTCTCGAACGATCACGGTCCAAGTGGTCACCCAGCGGCGTCCAGTGCCCAATACTGCGACGCCGTTGTCGTTTCCACTATCGTAGGTCGCCCTCCCCGACGCGTTCAGCGCTCACCGCCTTCGCCCTTCCCGGGCCTCGTATCCTCCGGAATACCGGGTTCGCGCACGCGCTGCCCGAGCCGATTTCGTGTCCCTGCGTCCTGATGACGTAGCGCCGATCGCGCGAATCCGCCCAGTACGGACGAATCCATCTTTCATGAACGAATAATCATCGAGTTGTGTGACCGATTCGGTCCGCGTGACTCTTACCAACGCTGACCCAAATGGGCACGGGTTGGCTTTCGTTGCGACGACGGGCAAAAGCGTCGCGACAGTCACGCGGTCTGTCCCCAAATTGGACCTCTGGGAGTAACAGCACGGATTGGACCCCGGAAGCGTGACATCTCCATGGTTGGACCAGCAACCAGGAATCAACGGCATCCGCAAGGATGTCGGCTCCGCGATCACTCACGGGCTAGGAGCGGTCGCGGAGCAGGGAAGGCGGGCTCGCCGCCCGGTTTGCACACAGGCATAGTGTAGACCGGTTCGCTTGGAGAGTTCCGCGTCAACACAAGGTTCGGTCACTACGGTGACCGGACCTTGTTTTTGTTCATGGACCCTGCTGTGGGTCCCGAAACGACGAAAGCGCGTGATGGCCCAGGGCCTTCACGCGCTTTGGCGCTTGTTGTCCGCTCACGAGACGATCGTCGGCCGCGGCCTGCGATCACCGCACGATTCGACTGATCACGCAAGAATCTCCTTTCGGGCACCGGAGCGCTCGAGCGGCTCGGGCTCTGCGACCGTGCGGGATGCATCGGTGCGCACCTCGCGAACGCCGTAGATCCAGTTGCGGCCGGCCCTGCCGTGGACCGAGATCGTCATGCCGATGTACGCCGTCAGGTCGAGCTCCTCCTCGGCGAGCAGCCCGATCTCACCGCTGTCGAGATGGGTCAGGCGCAGTCGCCGGTCAGGCTCGCCGACCGGACAGAAGCGAAGCAGCGGTCGATTGCCGATCGCGGGGCGCTCGGCAACGACCACGCCGGTATATGTGCGGTTCATCGTGGCCTCCGTGGTTGGGATATCAGGGATGTTCCGGCTGGAACCCGACGATACCCTGCAAAGGAGGGGCCAGTGTCGGCGATCGAACGGCGCGCAGGCGCGGAATCTCTCAACGGGATTGAAGTACTTCCCGCTGAACGCACGACGGCCGCGGAGTCTGCACCCCGCGGCCGTCTCGATACCTCGTGTTCCTTCGAGAACCTATGCGCCCGCAGAACGGCGGCTCCGCCGCGCGCGTCCGGCGCCGGCATCGCCGCCGGTGCGCGCCTTCTTCTCCATGTCGATCACGCGATAGATCTCGTAGAGCACCATCGAGTTTTTCTCCTGCGCCTTGAGACGAGCCGCCCGGCGGAGCGACGTGCGGTCGCCCCAGGCCAGCGCCAGTCGAACGCCGTCGGCGCGGACGTGGGCGCGCGGGTCTTCGAGCATCGACTCGAGCAGCGTCTCGCGGGCCTTTGCATCGCCGAGCGACCGGGCGAGCTGCTGCATGATGCCACGGGCGAACGGATCGGTCTCGTCGATGTAGCTGCGCACGAACAATCCGGCGAAGCCGTCGACGCCCCGCGACTGCAGTCCGAGCTGGATCTGGTAGCGGACGATCTGGCTGGTGTCGTCGAGCATCGCGAGGACGGCCGGAAGCTCGCTCTCCTCGGCGACGAGCGAGAGGGCGCGCGCCGCGCGTCCGCGCACGAGCTCGAAGGAGTCCTTGATCGCACGCTTCAGCCACGGCTTCGCCGAGTATGCGGTCATCTTGAGCAACGCCTCGCCCGCCGCGGCGCGCATCAGCCAGTCGGTCGAGTCGACGAGCCGCTCGCCGAGCGCGGCACCGGCGGAGGTGTCCTTCATCTCACCGAGCACGTAGATCGCCATCCCGACGCGCGAGCGATGGCCGTGGCGGACGGTGTCGATGAGCTGCTCGCTGACGCGCTTACCGAGGCGCGGCAGGATGAACCCGAGCGCGAGGCGCTCGCGCGCCGACTCGGTTGCGAGCTGCGACATCATGTAGGGGATCGACTCGTCGGCGCGCTCGACAAGCCGCGCGCGCGCCGGCTCGACGATGTACTGGTACTTCTGCGGCGCCGCCGAGGCCTGGATGAACAGCGTCTCGATGTCCTTCGCCAGGTCGGCCTCGATCTCCTCTGGGGTGCGCGCGCGCTCGGGCTCGGCGGCGGCGGCGACCTCCGGCGGCGCGTTGTTCGCGTCGTAGCCGACGCCGTAGAAGCTTCCGGTCCACAACGAATCGTTGGCGCCCTTGACCGAGCCGTAGAAATCACGCCCACCGAGATCGAGGAAGACACCGATCATCCCGTACATCCGGCGGATGTCGCTGAAGCCCATCGTGTTGGTGTGCCGGGCGATGTACCCGTCGTCGCCGGCTCCGTCGACGAACAGGGAGATCGCGTCGGCATTGCCGCCGCCCTGCGAGAGCGATTCGACGACGTAGTTGTCGTCGCCGCGCGCGTCGAAGAGTCCACCGAACGCGATGTCGTGCCCGCAGCCCTGGGAGACGCCGTGCGAGACGTAGTTGTCGTTGCCCTCGCTGTCGATCAGAGTGCCGAACGCCAGGTGCACGCCGGCTCCCTGCGAGTACTGGAACGAGGTGTAGCTGTCGTTGCCCTTGCGATCGACCAGCGAGCCGAGGCCGAACCAGTACGAGGTGCCCTGGCCGTAGATGTCGGAGAAGTAGATGTCGTTGCCGCCGCCCTCGGCTACGATGCCGATCCCGGCCGAGGAGATCGGACGGAAGCCGAGCGACGCGCCCTGCGTGAACGTCTCGAAGTGATCGGAGTAGCGCAGGAAGTCGACGTACGGCGAGGAGGCGATGTAGCTGTCGTTGCCGTCGCCGTCGACGATCGCGCCGACGCCGCGGGTGTAGCCGAACCCCTGCGCCTCGAAGTGCGCGAGGTACTGGTCGTTGCCGGTGGCGTCGACGAGCACGCCGACACCGAAGAGTCCGGCGCCTTCGACGCACTGACCGCCGGCATAGCGATCGGCGCCCGCGCCGTCGTAGAGTCCGCCGACGCCGAAGTAGCCGCAGCCGAGTCCGAAGTTGCCCACCGAGTAGTTGTCGTCGCCCTTGAGATCGACGAGGCTCGAGGCGCCGAAGAGCGTGCCGCCGAAGGCGTAGTCGCCGCCGATGTAGTGGTCGTTGCCGTCGAAGTCGACGATGAGCGTGACCTGTCGCTCGAGCGCGTCGCGCTTGGTACGCTTCGCGGCGCGGTAGATGTCGTTGCCCCCGACATCGACGATGCAGAAGTATTCGCCGTCGTAGATGTCGTCGCCGCGACCGCCGATCGCGATGCGGCCGAGCGGCGTCGTCCACGTGCGAGAGCGGATCGAATCGGTGGCGCGCGCGAGCTCGGCGGACATCGCGCGCGCGATGTCGACCGACATCGAGAAGAGGGAGACGCCGGGGCGCAACTGCTTCGTCGGATCGACGAGCATCGCGTCGACGTTGAAGTACTGCTTCGCGCGTGCCATGCCGTAGCGCTCCGCCTGCTTGAGCTCGACGAGCGTGGCGTCGGCGTTCTCGGCCGACTCGAGCACGAGCGTGTCGCTGAACGCGACGAGTCGCTCGAGCGCGTCGGCCGGGATGTCCTGCCGCGCGAGTGAAAGGCGCGAATCGGTCGTCAGGGCTAGCGCGAGGAACCGGCGCAGCACGAGTGCCGTCGGCAGATCGAGCGAGCTCATGTCGATCCTGGTGAACACCCGGATCTCCGCGTCGCTCATCGACGGACGCGTGCCCTCGGTCAGCAGCTCCCCGAGGTCGAGCAGGCGGCCGGCGTGACGGAAGAATCGCGCCGGATCCTCGATCGCCAGCAGCGCCGAGCTGGCAAGGGAGTCCGATACCGCGAACGAGGCGAGGGGATCGCCGAAGAGCCGCTTGATCGTCGAAAGGCGATGGACGTCGTCGGGGACGGCATCCCAGCGCATCGTCAGGTCGGAGCGGTTCATGTAGATCGCCCTCAGCGCGGTGTCGATCGAGGTCAGCACGTACCCCGGCAGGTGCTGGGCCGACGCCGATGGCGGCGTCATCGAGGCGAGCGCGATGAGTGCGAAAATTCCGACGGCGAGTGCGAGTCGACCCATGGCGGGAGGAGGTTCCGGCTGTTGACGTGAAGACGATTGACGACGGATGACTGTCGGTGCGACGGCGTTACGCACGCTGCGCGCGAGCGGCCTGTGGCTCAACGTGTGGCCGAGCCGAGATGGCGCGCGAAGAACCGCGCGGTGCGCTCGATGGCATGCTCGAGTGCGGGCGTCGAGCCCTCGAACGGATGGACCGCACCGAAGGTATGCCCCGTCTGCGCGATCGGCTCGAACTCGGTGAGACTCGGATCGGCGGCTGCGAGCAGTCGCCGGCCGTCGTCGATTCGCACCGACAGATCCTGCTCGCCGTGGACGATCAGCAGCGGGCGGCCGAGCTGGCGGACGCCACGCTCGATGTCGAGCTCGATACGGTGCAGCTCGAGGTCGCGAAGCACGCAGACGCCCAGGCGCATCTCCTGGCCGGTGCGCATGTTCCGGCTCTCGAGATACCCGTCGCGGCGCCAGCGCTCCTTCTGGTGCTCGGTGTAGCGGTCGAACGTCGCGACCGAGCCCCAGACGCTCACCGAGCGCACCGCGGGCTCGCGACAGGCTCCGAGAATCGCAATGCCGCCGCCGCGCGAATGTCCAAGCAGGCCGATGCGCTCGGAGTCGACGCGCTCGAAGTGCGGCAGCCGCAGTCCCTCGACCGCGTCGATGACCTCGAGCAGCTCGGCGACCTCGCGCGAGAACGTGTTCTCCTCGAATCGGTCCAGCCGCGTGAAGTCCTGCCCGTGTCCCTCGACGCCGTTGCGGGTGAAGTTGAAGGCGATCGTGTAGAAGCCGCGGCGCGCCAGCGACGAGCAGACGTGCGGATTCGACCCCCAGTCCTTGAACCCCTTGAAGCCGTGCACGAAAATGACGACCGGACGCGGACCCTCGACGGCGTCCGCGAATCGGGCGTCACAGTAGAGAACATCGTGTCCGCCGATGCCGAGCGTGAAGCGCTCGTGGCGGATGTCGTCGACGAGCACCGATCCATCCATAGCTCGACAAGGTATTGCCGTCGCCGTGTGCCGCGCAAGGGCCGGACGGTTTCGTAACTTGTGCGCTTCGGCGGGCCGCGCGCTCGCGTTCATATCTCACCGACGAATCTGAATCATGGATAGCACGCTGAAGCCGGTCCTGGCGCGGGAGCTCGAGAGCATCCGCGAGGCTGGACTCTTTAAGAACGAGCGGATCATCACGTCGGCGCAGGGAGTCGAGATCACCGTCGAGGGTCGCCAGACGCCGGTGCTGAACTTCTGCGCCAACAACTACCTCGGCCTCAGCTCGCATCCCCGCGTCATCGAGGCCGCGCATCGCGCGCTCGACGCCCATGGCTACGGCATGAGCTCGGTTCGCTTCATCTGCGGCACCCAGGACATCCATCGCGAGCTCGAGCAGAAGCTCGCCGCCTTCCACGGCACCGACGACACGATCCTCTATGCCGCGTGCTTCGACGCCAATGGCGGCGTCTTCGAGCCGCTGCTCGGCGAGTCCGACGCGATCATCTCCGACCAGCTCAATCACGCCTCGATCATCGACGGCGTGCGCCTGTGCAAGGCGAAGCGCTACCGCTACGCCAACGCCGACATGGCAGACCTCGAGGCGCAGCTCAAGCAGGCCGACGCCGACGGCGCCGTGCAGAAGATGATCTCCACTGACGGCGTCTTCTCGATGGACGGCATCATCGCGCCGCTGGACAAGGTCTGTGACCTCGCCGAGAAGTACAACGCGATCGTCATGGTCGACGAGTCGCATGCGACGGGCTTCATGGGAGAGAAGGGACGTGGCGCCGTCGAGTATCGCCACGTCATGGGTCGCGTCGACATCATCACGAGCACGCTCGGCAAGGCGCTCGGCGGAGCCATCGGCGGCTACACGACCGGCCGTCAGGAGATCATCGACATGCTCCGCCAGCGCTCGCGGCCATACCTGTTCTCCAACTCGCTGCCGCCGGTCGTCGTCGGCGCGAGCATCGCGGTCATCGACATGCTTTCGGAGACCACCGAGCTGCGCGACCGGCTCGAGGAGAACACGCGGTACTTCCGCCAGCGCATGGGCGAGACGGGCTTCGACATCGTTCCGGGCGAGCACCCCATCACGCCGATCATGCTCTACGACGCCCCGCTGGCGCAGGAGTTCGCATCGCGGCTGCTCGAGGAGGGGATCTACGTCATCGGCTTCTTCTACCCGGTCGTGCCGAAGGGACAGGCCCGCATCCGCGTGCAGATCTCGGCCGCGCACGAGCGCGCGCACCTCGATCGCGCCGTCGAGGCGTTCACGAAGGTCGGACGGGAGCTCGGCGTGCTCAAGACCGAGGCGATCGGCTGACCGGGCGTCGTAGTGCGCGTTCGATCGGCGCGCCGGCGTGCTGGCACATTCGTGCCCGCGCCGTACATTCGCGCCTTGTCGACGAGCTCTCACCTATTCCCGAACGAACGCCATGACAAACGAACAGATCTGCGACCGTCTCAACGAGATCCTCGGTCTCGAGCTGGCAGGGACGATGATGTACCTGAACTACTCGTTCTTCATCTACGGTCACGCGCGTATTCCGATCGTCGGATGGTTGCGCTCGCAGGCGGGGGAGGGTATCACGCACGCGACCGAGGTCGGCGAGAAGATCACCGCCTTCGGCGGAACGCCCGTAACGTTCCCGGCCGCGGACCAGTTCAAGCCGCGCTTCGATTCGCTCGACGACATGCTCCGCTCGGCGCTCGCGCTCGAGAAGAACGCGTTCAACAAGTACGCGTCGCTGCTGAGGGACATCGAGAACGAGAACCTCGTGCTTCGCGTGTTCCTCGAGAACAAGGTCGGCGAAGAGTCCGAGCACATCGAGGAGATCGAGAAGATGCTCCGTCCGGACGTCGTGCACTGACCGCGTACGAACCTGGCCGACATACCCGGGGGCACCGTGATCCGATCACGGTGCCCCTCGTCGTTCCCGGCCACCGGTTACCGATCGATAACCTTCAGGCCCTTGCGGATTGCGGCACGCGTGATATGTTTGTGTAGACACAGTCCAAATAAGCATAGCTACGAACCGCGACTGCCCGTGAGACTGCTCAAGAGATCCTTCATTCTGATCGGAATCCCCGCTCTTCTATCGACGGTCGCCCTGACGTCGTGCGAAGACGACCCGATCCTCGCTCCCCAGTCCGGTGGGTCGAAGACCAACGGCAGCTACGGCAACATCGCCGTGGCGCCTCCGGTCGACACCGTCTCCGCGCCTGATCGAGCCGCCGACAACCTCCCGACCAATCCCGAAGTCTTCTAGGCTCCCGAACTCATGACGCCCCGAGCTCTCCTTACTCTCGTTGTCCTACTTGGATTCGGTCTAAGTACAAGTTCGTACTCGCAGGAGTCCGCAACCGCGACGATCGAGGGCCGTGTGGTCGACTCGGCCAGCGGCGATCCGGTCGTCGGCGCGGCGGTGTACGTGCTCGCCGAGAGATCGCGCGCGGGAGGGCTCAGCGGACGCGACGGAGCGTTCCGGATCGAGCGGGTGCCGGCCGGCACTCTTACGCTGCGCGCGCGGCTGATCGGCTATCGCGACCGTGAGGTCACCGTGCGCACGACCGCGGGACAGACCGCGAGCATGACGATCACGATGGGCGAGGGAGAGGTGATGATGCGGCCGGTGGAGGTCATCGGAGAGTCGCCCGAGGTCTACAGCCGAATGACCGGTACCGCGACCAGGGTCGACGCACGGACGCTGGCGGTGATCGCACCGATTGGCACCCAGGAGGTCGTCCAGTACATCCCCGGCATCAACAGCGCCACCGACGACGGCATCGGCAACTCGCGCATCAGCGTCGGCATTCGCGGACTCAACCCGCGGCGCAGCTCGCGGGTGCTCGTGCTCGAGGACGGCGTGCCGATCGCCCCCGCGGTCTACCTCTACCCGAACATGTACTACAACCCGCCGGCCGAGCGCATCGAGGCCGTCGAGGTGATCAAGGGGAGCGCGTCGGTGCGCTATGGTCCGCAGACGATGGGCGGGGTGGTGAACTACCTGACGCGGCGACCCGGAGCGAGCTTCGGCGCGCTCGGGCAGCTCACCGTCGGCACCAACGGCTACCTGACGGCACTTGCGGAGATCGGCGGTTGGGGAAGCGAGACGATCCAGCCCGAGCTGCAACTGCTGTTCAAGCGCGGCGACGGATTTCGCGACAACAACGAGTTCGCGCAGTACAACGGAACGCTCAAGCTCAACATCGTGCCGGACGATCAGCGCATCGTCTACGTGAAGGCCAACGTCGACTACGAGAACTCGAGCGCGACGTACACGGGTCTGACCGAGTACACGTTCGCGACCGATCCGACCTTCAACCCGAAGGAGAACGACGAGTTCACGGTTCTCCGCGGCTCGCTCGACGTGCTGTACTCGAACCGCCTGGCCGAGGACCTGATGAGCACCACCAAGGTCTACGCGAACTACTTCGACCGCCAGTGGTGGCGTGAGAACGATGTCTTCGTCCGACCCGGCTCGCTCGAGGGCGGCGAGCGCCAGCCCGTGCCCTACTACGAGCAGGGCGATCTCGTGCGCGTCGGCAACGGCACGGACAACTACGGGAACCTGCGGACCTTCTACGTCGTGGGCGCCGAGCAATCCTACGAGATCGATCATACGCTCTTCGGCGCGGCATCGCACCTCGAAGTCGGCGGCCGTCTGCACTGGGATCGGTTCATCGACAACCGCGTCATCGGCGACGCGCCCGATGCCCGCACGGGCGTCACGTACGAGAACGATCCCGAGGACTCGACGAAGAAGATCATCCTCGGCCTCGCGAACAACTACGAGACCACCGCGATCGCGCTGTTCGCATCGAACAGACTGAGCTTCGGAGACCTGACGATCACCCCCGGCATCCGCGTCGAGGTCTTCGAGCAGCAGATGGTCGATCGCCTGCAGGGCGCGACCTACCAGGATCGAACGAGCCATGTGATCCTGCCGGGCATCGGAGCGAACCTCGCGCTGGGCGACTGGAATCTGTTCGCCGGCCTGCATCGCGGCTACACGCCGCCGTCGAGCGGCACACTCGCGGTCGTCAACTGGGGCGCGAACATGGCCACCGGCGGGCTCGATCTCGAATCCGAGAAGAGCTGGAACGCCGAGCTCGGCGCGCGCGCGGCGCTCGACTGGGCGCACCTCGAGATCGCGGGATTCCACATGTCGATCGAGGATCTCGTCGCGGCCGGCATCGGCTCGACGTTCAAGAACCTCGGGCGCGTGCGGACCTACGGACTCGAGGTCGGCACGAGGGTGCTCGGCTCGCGCCTCGACGACGCGCTTCCCGATCTCGACCTGGCCTACACGCTCCTCGGCACCGAGGTCGTCGAGGGAACGATGCGCTCGGCGGTCATCGCCGGCAACGTCGCGGTCGACCTGGCCGGCCGGGAGATGCCGTACGCGCCGCATCACACGCTCAACGTCGGACTGTCGAAGGAGCTGCCGTTCGGACTCGCCGCGCACGCGGACATGCAGTACGTCAGCCGCGCCTACACCGACTTCGAGAACATCGAGACGACCTACAACCGCGGCGATACCGGTCCGGTGCCCGCGTACATGCTCTTCAACGCGAGCGCGAGCTACCGGATCACGCCGGAGCTCAGTCTCAGCGTCGCCGCCAAGAACCTGCTCGACCGCGTGTACATCGGTTCGCGCCTGCACTCGCATCCGGGCATGCCGGAGGCGAACCAGAGCTCGGGCATCATGCCGGGCGGACGGCGGCAAATCAACCTGACCGTGCGGTACGCCCTCGGTCGATGATAATTCACTCCTGTTCCAACCCCACTATTGCCTCGACCATGACCAGCTTCAGCTACCGTTCCCGACTCACCGCGCTGGCCGCGGCGCTCATGCTGGGCGGATCGCTCGCCGGCTGCACCGATGAAATCGTCGATCCGGGTCCCTCGAACGGCATTCCCGTGCCGTCGACGTACACGTTCGCGAGTCGCTTCGACGCGACGAAGTCCAGCGTCGATTACGGCGGGCAGGTCGTGCGCAACCTCCTGATCCAGGACCTGACGACCGCAGTCGCCAACCTGTCGAAGCCGGGCGCGGTCGCCGTCAGCGAGGCGGACCTGCTCGCGATCTACGAGCACAGCGACGCCGCGAACCTGGTGACGAAGGTCTCGGTCAGCGGCCGTGAGCTGCTCGAGTCGCAGTACAACCGCATCTCCACGGGCAAGAAGCTCTCCGACAAGATCTCGACCGCCTCGGTGATCGGCACGAACCAGACCGCCGACGCCCTTATCCGCGGCTGGATCCGGACCGCGGCGCTCAATGCCCAGGACGGCTCGAAGCTCGGCACGAGCGCGGCAATCCTCGACGAGAACGGTCGCGACATCGCCGAGATGATCAACAAGGTGCTGCTGGGCGCGGTCTCGTATTACCAGGCCACGTCGGTCTACCTCGCCGGTGTTGCGACGAAGGACAACGCGGTCGCGGCCCCCGATGGAAAGGGCGGCGTGCTCGCCTACACGGTGATGGAGCACAACTGGGACGAGGCCTTCGGGTACTTCGGTGCGGCACGCGACTACGCCCGCTACAGCGACGACAACCTCACCGGCACCAGCGCCGACTACAGCTACGACTCCAACGGCGACGGCAAGATCGACCTGCGCTCGGAGTACAACCACACCGTCGCGCGCTACGCGGCGCGCCGCGATAAGAGCATCGCCGGGTCCGATTTCACGAAGGAGATCTTCGACGCGTTCCTGAAGGGTCGCACCGCGGTGACCAACCAGGGAACGACCGCCGAGATCAACACGCATCGCGGCGCGGTGAGCACCGCGTGGGAGAAGATCATCGCAGCCTCGGCCGTGCACTACGTCAACGACGTCAGGAAGGCGATGGCCACCGCCGGTCAGCCCGACTTCAACGAGTTCGGACTGCGCCATGCGTGGTCGGAGATGAAGGGACTGCTAATCGCGCTGCAGTTCAACTCGGCGAAACTGATCAGCGACACGCAGCTCGCATCGATCCACACGCTCGTCGGTGACACGCCCGTCGTGGCCGCCGCCGGAACCGATGCGAACACGACGTACGCCGCCGCGCTCGACTCCGTCAAGTCGGTCATGAAGAGCGTCTACGGTTTCAGCGACGCGCAGATGGCGGCGTGGTAGTATCACGTCGACGATACGACGATCGTCTCGAGCCGGCGCAGGGTAGCACCCGCGCCGGCTCGGTGCGTTCAATGCACACACTGCTCGACGGCGTGCGCGGCGAGCGACTCGCGATCGCAGCACTCGTCGTGCTCTGCCTTGCGTCGCGGCTCGTCACGACGATCTACTACGTCGAGGATCCCGACAGCCTGCACTTCGCGCTGTCGATGATCGAGTTCGACGTCGCGCGGCTCCAGCCACACTTCCCGGGCTACGTCGTGTTCGTGGGTCTCGCGCGCGGCCTGGCGGCGATGACCGGCAGCTTCGCGATCGCTTTCTCGCTCGTCGGCGCGCTCGCGACGGTGCTGCTGGTGCTCGGCCTGCTCGCGCTCGTTCGCTGGCCGCTCGCGTCGCGTCGCGGCGCGCTCGTCGCGCTCGCCGTCGTCGGCAACGGCATGCTCTGGCTCTACGCGAACCGATACATGCCCGATCTGCTCGGCGCTGCGCTGCTCGTCTGGTCGCTGCACGACCTCTCGTCGGATGATCCCCGATCGCGCGTACGGGGCGGACTCCTGACCGCGCTGCTTGCCGGCACGCGGCTGTCGTATCTGCCGTTCCTGCTCCCGGCGGTCGTGCACGCGGTCGTTGCGAGGACCGGTCGACTGCCGCTCGCGGCTTCGTTCGTAACGGGCGTGCTGCTCTGGGCGGTGCCGCTGGTCGCGCTGACCGGGTGGGAGGAGATCGTCGCGATCGCCGCCAATCAGACGACTGGTCACTTCGACGAGTTCGGCGGGACGATCCGCACGGAGCCGGATGTCGGCCTGCGCCTCTCGAGAATGGCCGAGGGCGTGTGGACCGACGGACTCGGGGGATGGGTTCCCGGACGCAGTCCGCTGACGATGCTCACCGCCGTCGCGGCGACCGTCGGACTCGCGCTTGCGGCACCGCGCGCCCGGCGCGCGCTCGGCTCCCGACGCGGCCGGCTCGTACTGCTCGGAGCGCTCGCGTACCTGCTCTGGATCTTCCTTTACCAGAACGTCATCCATCACACGCGACACCTGCTGCCGTTCGTGCCGCTGATGGCGCTCGTGATCGCGGCGGGGTGGGAGCGCGTCGCCTCGCGTGGACGCGCCGGTTCGGCGATCGCCGCGGCGGCAATCGGGGCCGTCGCGGTGCTCGGTGGCGTGCTCGCCTGGAAACATCGTCAGCCGACGGCGATCGCACAGGTCTCTCGCGCGCTCATGACCGAGCGCGAGGGCCTGACGATCGTGTCGACCGGCCTCGTCAACGACATGCTCGCCGGAACGGGCGTGCGCGCGCGCTTCCTCGCCGTCGGCCGAGACAGCGTCGCGGACTCGCTGCGACTGACGCCTTCGTCAGGGCGGCTGTTCAGCGTCGGCGACTATCGATCGAATGTGCGAATGCCCGTCGCGCGGCTCACCCGATTCCACCATAACCCGCACGTCAACCGGATCTGGCCACTGATCGAGCTCTACGAGTATCGCGCAGCGGAGGCTCGGCGATGAGTGCACACGAGCCACAGCTCGCAGTACTCGGTGGCGGTCCGGCCGGACTCGCAGCGGCGCACTATGCCCGTGAGGCGGGACTTCGCTGCGAGCTCTACGAGGCGGCGCCGAGCGTCGGAGGCAACGCGCGCACGCTCCGCTTCGGAGACTTCCTGGTGGACACCGGCGCGCATCGACTTCACGACCGGGACCCGGCCGCGACCGCGCTTGCGCGCGAGCTGCTCGGCGCCGATCTGCTGCACGTCGACGCGCCGAGCAAGCTCTACCACGACGGCCGGCTTCTGGACTTTCCGCTCGCGCCGCTGGACCTGCTGCGTCGACTCCCGATGCGCACGCTCGCGGCGATCGCTCGCGAGAACGTCGCACTGCGACTGCGTGGCGGCGAGCCGCAGGGCGAGAGCTTCGGCGCGCTCGCGCGCGGCATGTACGGCGAGACGCTCGCCGGCTTCGCGCTGCTCGAGTACTCGCGCAAGCTCTGGGGGCGCGATCCCGACACGCTATTGCCGGAGATCGCCGGGTCACGCCTTGCGCGACTCGACCTGCGCACGTTTCTCGTCGAGTCGTTCGTCGGCCGGCGCGAAGCGCGGCGCCACCTCGACGGATCGTTTCTCTATCCGCGTCTCGGCATCGGCCAGCTCTTCGACCGTCTCGGCGAGCGCCTCGACGGCAGCGTACACGTCGATTCTCCGGTGACGCGGATCGAGCATCGCGACGGCGCGATCACCGGCGTCGAGGTTCGAGGCGAGCGACTGATCACGCCGGAGCACGTCGTCAACACGCTGCCGCTCGGCCTCGTCGTCCGGCTGCTCGATCCGGTCGCGCCGGAGCCGGTGCTCGAGGCGGCGCGCTCGATCGCGTTCCGGCAGCTTCGGCTCTGCGTCGTTCTGCTTGCGCGCGATCGATTATCGCCGAACGCCTCGATCTACTTCCCCGACCGCGACATCCCGTTCACCCGGCTCTACGAATCGAAGAATCGCAGCAGCGCGATGGCGCCGGCCGCGGCCACGTCGCTGGTGCTCGAGGTTCCCTGCGAGGTGGGCGACGAGCTGTGGGGCCTCGACTCTGCCGGCTTCCGGCGCAGGATGCTCCTCGCGCTGGAGTCGACGCTCGGCGTGCGCGAAGGGGAGGTCATCGACGTTCACGACGTCGTCGT
>DATLHO010000089.1:0-4695 GCA_035539855.1 Kapaibacterium sp. (SeqCode)
TCGATGTGGCGGGCGATCGCGATGAGCTCGCTCGCATCCCAACCCGACCATCGGGTGCTCAGGAGGATGCGCGCTGTTCGGGTACGAATGCGCAGGAAGAGATCCTGTCCGTCGGTGTAGCTGATGGCCTCGATCGCATCCTTCCAATCGATCCGTTGCCGGCCGAACCACCGCAGAAGTTCCAGCGACTCGTCACTGATGCGTACGAGCTGCGGCCGCACGGCGTTGACGATCATCGGAAGGAATCCGATCGTCACCAGTAGCGGCAGCAGCCAGGTCCAGATCGTCGGTGAGCCTCCGTCGCTTCGAAGGACCAGTGCGGCCAGTCCGGCGCAGACGACGATGGTAGCGACGGCCGCGGAGACCATCAGCAGGTTGCGCGGCAGCCGGTAGATGGAGGCATCCCCATCACGCTCGATCGTTGCTCGTCCCATGCGCGCAATATGCAGCGCAACTGGATTCGAGCGATGCATCTGGACCGACGTAGTCCTTACCTTCGCACTCCCTCCCTACGCACCCGGCATCGACCGGGCGTACTTCCCTCGCACACGCAACGCTACCCTTCGCATGGAACAGAACACGGAGCCGACGACGACGCAGCAGGCGAATGAGCCGACACCCCACGACCGCCTCGCCGCGATGGTCGGCGAATGGGAAGGTCCTGCACGCACCTGGTTCGAGCCTGACGTGCTCGGCGACGAGGCCCGGTGGCGCGGGTCGATCCGGCTCGCGCTCGGCGGACTGTTTGCGATCCACGAGTACACGGGAACGATCTGCGGCGAGCAGCTCGAAGGCATGGCCATCATCGGCTACAACCGCATGCGCAAGCGCTACGAGATGGCGTGGATCGACAACAACCACAACGGCTCGGCGCTCATGTACTGCATCGGCGGAACGGCTGCCGAGGCGCCGTCGGTGCTCGGCAGCTACACCGACCCGAGCGGCGGACCCGACTGGGGCTGGCGCACGACGCTCGAGATGCCGGACGAGAACACGCTCGTGATCACCGCCTACAACATCCCGCCGGGCGGCGAGGACGCGAAGGCGATCGAGACTGTCTACACGCGACTACCATGATGTGTCGTGGTGGGCTCAGTCGCGGGCGAGGAGCTGCGTGAGACTTCCCTCCTGCTCGTTCTGGCCGAGGCGCCGTTCGACGACCTCCGCGCCACGCCGGTAGACTTTGCTGACGCCGGCGCCCTCGAGCGATGCGAGGAGCGCGTACCGATCGCCACGCACGACGATCGCGGCGCCGTCGTCGAGCGCCATGCCGACGCCGCTCGTGCGTCGCATCACTTCGCGCAGTCCTGCAGCGCGATGCGGCTCCCGGACGTGATGAGGACTGACGACGGCGTCGACGAGTCCGAGCCCGCTCACGCGGATGAGGGTCTCGTCGGTCGGATCGTAGAAGCGCCGCGAGTCGCTGGTGCCGTATCGGAACCAGCAGATCGCACCGGCGCTGATGCCGCTCATGACGGCGCCGCGGGCCGCGGCAACGCGGAGCATCGCGTCGATGCCGAGTCGCCTCCAGCGCTTTATCATCCGCAGCGTGTTTCCTCCCCCGACGTACACGATGTCCGCCGCGTCGATGCGCCGTGCCGCATCGTGGGCCGATTCGTAGCGGTCGTAGCTCCACAGGACGTCGGTGGCGCACCCGAGCTCTTCACCGTAGACCGACCGGAACGTCTCCCAGTATCCCTCGGCATCGTTGCTCGCCGTCGGCACGAACAGCGCGCGCGGCCGGCGTCGCGCCGCCAGTTCGACGATGGTCGCATCGATGCGGAGCGTTTCGCGCTCGCGCAGCTCTCCTCCGCCGATCGCGACGATCGTGGGAGTGCTGGCGTTCGATGAAATCGTGCCCAGGTTCGGTAAAGCCATGCGCAAGTGTAGCCAACGCACCCGGAAACGAAAATAGCCGGACGGTCCTGGGACCATCCGACTATCGCCGCGTTGCGCCGCGGGTGTCTCTCGTCGTGGCTGCGGCGCCGCGGGTGTCGTTAGTCGTGGCTGCGGCGACGCTCGATGACGTACGCGGCGAGCCGCTTCAACATCGATGGGTCCTCACGCCACAGGCGCTCGAGCTCATCGAGAAGCGTCGGGCGGTCGAGCGAGATCAGCTCCTCGAACGTCTGGGGGACTACTGCGTCGTTCATGTCTCGTATCGTGCTTCGAAATAGGTCCTGACCGTCGAATCGGCCCGCAGGAATGCCTGGGGAAAAAGACTGTCTTCGAGAACCATGCCAGTGCAACGCGGCCGCCGATGGAGACGTTCGCTTTGAAACGGATGGCGGAAACAGCCCGATTCCTCCCTGATTACGTGCCGTTCACGATCGAGGAGGGCACATTTTGTAATCAGTGATTACGAAGCGGACGGTCGGAATCCTCCGTCGTCGGCGGCTCTCGGGCGCCGTCTTTCGGGTGACCCGCGAGCACTCGGGTGAACTTTCCCGGAGTTCGAGTGTACGGCCTCTCGAGCACGCGCGCAGCTCGGCGGCGACGCCGCGAACCGACACTCGAAAGACAATCCAGAAGGGCGACACGATGCAACGATACGCTACGCTGATTCCCGCGGCGATGGCCGCGCTCACGATTGCGCTCAATGCGCAGACGCCGACGAAGGTCCCGCGGTACACCGACGAGCCGATGACCAACGAGTGGTACGTCGAGCAGGCCCGGCTCTGGCAGAGCCAGACCGCGCGCACTCCCGACGACGCGGCGGCCTGGTTCAACTACTACCGCGCCGTGCGCTACATCGGGCTGACCGACCCATCGATCGACGGCCAACGCCAGCGCGAGCGCGTCGAGCAGATCGCCGAGGCGATGGAGCGCGCGGTGCCGAACAGCTTCGAGTACCACTATGTCCGCTGGCTCATCGGCGGGAACGACCGTTCGCTGTCACATCACCTCGACCGCGCGCTGGAGCTCAATCCCGATTTCTCCGAGCTCGCCTCCGACCTGATCTCGTACCATGAGCTCGGCGGCGAGCGCGAGAAGGTCCGGATGTACGCAAAGAAGTGGTACGAGACGCGCGCGATCTCGCCGGCGCTGCTCGAGTACACGTACAACGTGCTCGCGTCGCTCGAGCCGAACGCGGTCATCTTCACCAATGGCGACACCGACACCTACCCGATCTGGCTTCTGCAGTACGCCCGCGGCATCCGGCCGGACGTCACGGTCGTCAACACGAGCCTCGTGATGATGCAGGAGTATCGCGAGTGGCTGATGAGCGAGTTCGAGATCAGGGGCGACGGATCGCTGCTGAACTGGGATCGCCTGGCGACGATGCCGGCGCACGAGATCCAGGCGGAGTTCATCCGGAGCGTCGCGACGAGCACGACCGAGCGGCCGGTGTACACGGCGCTGACGGTCGATCCGCGACAGGTGAAGCTCATCGAGAAGGACCTGTACCTCGTCGGTCTGGCCAATCGCTACAGCCCGCGCCGCCTCGACAACATCGCCCTGCTCGAGCGCGCGTGGGCGCGGATGCACCTCGACTACCTCGACGGCATGCCGTACGAGGAGCGCTATGGCTTCGATCGCACGTGGCTGCCGATGATCAACATGAACTACGTCACGCCGGCCCTGCTCCTGTTCGAGCACTGCAGCACCGCCGCGCGGACGTCGGAGGCGCGCGTGTACCGCGACCTGATCCTGCGCCTTGCGCGCGCCGCCGGACAGGAGAAGGAGCTCAAGGCGCATCTCGATGCGATCGAGGGCGAGACCGCGGCACTGAAGTCATCGAAGGAGGAGACCGAGGTCGACATCGACCTCGAGCTCGATGCCGATCCGGCGAAGAGAATCGACTGAGACGACCGCCGCATGCGCTTTCCCGGATTGTCCAGGTCGCTAGCGACCCGACGTGATGAAGAGCTCATGGAGCTCGTCGGCGACGGCCGCCATGCCGCGCTCGACGAGCTCTATGCTCGCTACGCGTCGCGCCTGCTCGCGTACTTCCATCGAATGCTCGATCGCGACGAGGCCCTCGCGCAGGATTTCCTGCACGATCTCTTTCTGAAGATCATCGAGCGGCCGGAGCACTTCGACGCGCGGCGCTCGTTCCGCACGTGGCTGTACTCGGTCGCCCACAACATGTGCCGCAACGAGTATCGCCGGCGCGGCGTCCGGCTGCACGAAGCGGCCGACGCCGATACGTTCGCGGCCGACGCGGCGAGCCACGACGTCGCCGCCGACCTCGCGCAGTTCGCGCGGGTCCTCGATGCGGAGCTCGAGTCGCTCGACCCCGAGCAGCGCACGACCTTCCTCCTGCGCTATCAGGAGGATCTCTCCATTCGCGAGATCGCGTCGATCGTGGGAGCTCCGGAGGGAACCGTGAAATCCCGGCTCTTCAACACGACGCGGCGCCTCGCCAGGCGGCTCGAGGCGTGGCGACCCGGCATCGGCAGTTCGCACGACGCCGACACGGATCACACGGCCGACACGGCGCACGGCGCCAGACCATCCATTGAGACACAACGCTATGCATAACGTGCAGTCATCCGAGATCGAGGAGTGGGCCGCGCGTCTTCCGTTCGACGAGCTCGGCGTCGACCAGCGCGCGATCGTGATCTCCGCCCTGGGGTCGCGCTCGGCGTACGAAGCGCTCGGAGCCACGCTGCGCGCCGCGCGCACGACGCTCGCTGCCGAGCGCGACGCGGCACGACCGGATCCGGCGATCGCACGGCGCCTGCACGCCGC
>DATLHO010000090.1:0-10123 GCA_035539855.1 Kapaibacterium sp. (SeqCode)
ATCGAGACGCGACGGTCGATCGCGCGCGCGGCGAACACCGGCATCAGCTCGTTCATCACGCCCTACGGCTCGATCTTCAACGAGACCGAGGAGGGCGTCACCACGACGACGACCGGCGCGATCGCGCTGCGTGACGACAACACGCTGTACGTGCGCTGGGGAGACTGGTGGCCGATCCTCTGCCTGATCGCCAGCGGCCTGATGCTCGTCTACGCCGGAGCCGCGCGCACGCGTGCGAGTCGTCCGGCGGAGGTCGCACCGACGGACGTCGACACCGCGGCCATCCGATGATCGGCCGCGACGCACAGATCACCGAGGCGATTCGCTTCATCGAGGCGGCCGTCGAGGGTCGGGGAGAGTCGAACGTTCTCTTCGTCACCGGCGAGGCGGGCATCGGCAAGTCGACGCTGCTCCACACGCTCCGCACACAGCTCTCAACGCACCACCCGTCGACCGCGACCGCGATCGCGGCCTGCTCGACACCGATCGCCGATCGAGAGATCGGCGGCGTCGAGGCGCTCGACCCGTGGGCGCGCATGGTGACGCAGCTCCTCGGTGAAGCCGCCCGGCCATCCTCATGGCGATCGATCGTCGGAGAGCTCGCGATGGCGTGGGTCCGGGTGATTCCGGTGATCGGCGACGTTCTCGAGTCGATGCTCGACACGGCGCAGATCGTGCGCCGGCATTCCGGCGCCGGCGCGCTCGTCGCCGGTCAGCAGCAGATGTTCCAGCAGATGATCAACGTGTTGAGCCGGCTCTCGTCGAGCGCTCCGCTGGTCCTGATGCTCGACGATGCGCACTGGGCGGACGCGTCGTCGATGAACCTCCTCTTCGCCGCCGCGCGCCAGCTCCGTGGGCGCCCGGTCGCGTTCATCACCGCGTATCGCGCCGACGACGCTGCGGTATCCGGCTCCGGCCAGGGACACTCGATCCTGCGCGTGCGCGGCGAGCTCGAGCGCTACGGCCTGGCCGCGGCGCTCGAGCTCGCGCCGTTGGATCGCGACGCTCTTGGCGAGCTGGTTGCGTCGCGCTACGCCGGCCATCATCGCGACGCTCGGTTCGAAGCGTGGCTTGTGGAGCTCTCCGGAGGCAATCCGTTGTTCATCGAGCAGTTCCTCGCGATGCTCGAAGAGGACCATCGCATCGATCGCGAGACCGGCGCCGTCGCCGACGGGTACGAGCATGCCGGGATGCCCGCTTCGGCTCGCGCGGTCATCGACGAGCGCATCCGTCGTCTCGGTGACGAAGCTCGCGAGCCGCTTCGCTACGCAAGCGTCGAGGGGGCGACCTTCACGCTCGACATGCTCGTGCGCGTGACCGGCACACCGGCGCTGCACGTGGCGCGCACGCTGCGCCAGGTCGAGACGACGCATTCCCTCGTGCGACCCCTTGGCGAGGTTGCCGTGTACACTCGGCCCGTCGAGGCCTGGCGCTTCTCCAGCGTCCTCGTCCATAAGGCGTTGTACGATGGCCTCGGCAGGGCCGAGCGCATCATGATTCATCGCGAGGTGCTCGCCGCGCTGGTCGAAGCATGGCAGCCCGCGCACTCGGGTGACCCGTCGGCGATCGGCATCGCCGCGCGCATCGCCGCGCACGCGGAGGTCGTCGGAGACCATCGACTCGCGGCGACCGCGCTGCTGGATGGTGCTCGCGCGAGCTGGCGATCGTTCGCGGAGGATGAGACGCTTGGGATGATCGCCGCAGCGCTGGCCGCTCTCGATCGACTGGTCACGGAGTCAGGCGTCGAGGACATCGCCACGCGGTTCGAGCTCCTGGTTCTTCGCTCGGAGGTCGACCGCGTTCGCGGGCGCCTCGCGCCGGCCCTCGAGGGACTCGTTGCGGCGCTCGAGATCGGCGGCGACGGCGATCGTTCACGGGCGATGCGAGTCCGAACGTTGATGGCCGAGATTCTCAAGGTGCTTCATCGATTCGAGGAGGCGGGGAACGCGGTGTCGCTTGCGCTCGTCGATGCCGAAGCGCTCGACGACGCGAAGGGCATGGCCGACGCGCGCCTGACGAGTGGGAACATTCACCTCGACCAGGGACGGACGGAGCGTGCGCTCGAGCAGTATCGGCTGAGCCTGCAGGCGGCGGAGCGGGCCGGTCTCACCGATCGCGCCGCCAAGGCGCTGGCGAACATCGGGCAGGCCAGTCGCAGGCTCGGTCGCTACGACGACGCCCGCATCTCGTACGAGCGCAGCGGCGAGCTCTCGCTCAGTATCGGCGATCGTCGCGCGAGAGCAATCCTCCTCAACAACATGGGCGCTCTCGCGCTGAGAACCGGCCGGCTCGAGGAGGCCCGTCGGTGCTTCGAGGAGAGCGGAGCGATCTTCGATGCGACCGGTGACATCCGCCTCGCGACGATGTCGCGTGCGAACGTCGGTGAGCTCGCCCTGGCGCAGGGTGATGCCGCGACCGCGCTCGAGCAGTTCGCGATCGCCCTGGAGTCGGCGCGCAGCATCGACGATCGGTCACTGATGTCCGCGACGCTGCGCGACTTCGGCCATGTGCTCTGTGAGCTCGATCGTCCGACCGAAGCCCGCGCGTATCTCGACGAAGCTCGCGACGAGCTCGACGGCGCGTCGGATCCTCCGTCGCTCGCCGAGTGGAATCTGCTTGCCGTGCGCATCGCGCTGGCCGTCGGCGACCTCGCCGGCGCGCGCGCCGCATTCGCCGAGTGCGCGCGGCTCGCGGGATCGATCGCCGACGTCGAGCTCGCGGCCGCGGTCGAAGGCTGGCGCGGGATGCTCATCGCCGCAGAGGCTCGCGCCGCGGATCCGGGCCTACGCCTTGCGCTCATGCGAGAAGCATCCGATGCGCTCGATCGGTGCATTGCCTCACTCGAGCCTCTGGAGCACCACGAGCTCGGCCGCTGGCGCGGACGGCGCGCCGGCATCGCGATCGAGCGCGACTCGCTCGAACGCGAGCCCACCCCAGCCGTCGGAGAGCGGAACGATGATCGGACGTGACGAGCAGATCGCCGAGGCGACTCGCTTCATCGAGGCGGCCGTCGAGGGTCGGGGCGAGGCGAACGTGCTCTTCGTCACCGGCGAGGCGGGCATCGGCAAGTCGACGCTGCTCGGGATGATCCGCGACGCGTGCGAGAGAATGATCCCCGCGCCGGTCGTGGCGCTCACCGCGTGTTCGACGCCGCTTGCCGGTCAGGACATCGGCGCGGTCGAAGCGCTCGAGCCGTGGGCGCAGCTCCTCGCGCAGATCGCGACCGACGGCGGCCGCGCGGCGGGCGCGAAGACGATCGTCGCGGAGCTCGCGATGGCGTGGGTGCGGGTGATCCCGGTCGTCGGCGACGTTCTCGAGTCGATGGCCGACACCGCGAGGATCGTTCGCCGCCATTCCGACGCGGCGCGCGAGCACGCCGCCGCGCCGACCGCCGCCAGCCAGCAGCAGCTCTTCCAGCAGTACATCAACGTCCTCGCCGAGCTCTCGACGCGCACGCCACTCGTGCTCATGCTCGACGACGCGCACTGGGCCGACACCT
Organism: Kapaibacterium sp. (SeqCode); assembly: GCA_035539855.1. Taxonomy (GTDB): domain Bacteria; phylum Bacteroidota; class Ignavibacteria; order OLB7; family OLB7; genus DATLHO01. The sequence continues at coordinate 3,500 of DATLHO010000090.1, forward strand.
CCTCGACGAACCTGCTCTTCGCCGTCGCGCGGCAGTTGCGCGGGCGACCCGTCTGCTGCATCGTCGCCTACCGCCCCGACGACGCGGCGAGCGCTCGCGCGGGCGAGGGACATCCGCTGCTGCACATCCGCAACGAGCTCGAGCGCTACGGTCTGGCCGCGGAGATCGGCGTGCCGCGCATGACCGCTCAGGATCTCGATGCGCTGCTGCGCCAGCGCTATCCGACCTATCACAACGACGACCGGTTCGAGGAGTGGATCGCGCACGTCTCCGGCGGCAACGCCCTGTTCATCACGCAGTTCCTGGCGACGCTCGAGGATGACGGGAAGATCGATCGCGAGCGCGGCGAGGTCCTCGCGGGCTTCGAGACGATCCGCGTTCCGGCGAGCGCGCAGGCGGTGGTGCAGGAGCGCATCCGGCGGCTCGACGAGGATACGCGCGAGCTCCTGCGCTACGCCAGCGTCGAGGGCGACACGTTCACGTCGCTGGTGCTCGCGCGCATCACCGAGATGCCCGCGCTGAAGCTGCTGCAGCGGCTGCGCCTGGCCGAGGAGCGCAACGGGTTCGTCCGCTCGCTCGGCAAGCAGCGCGTCTACCGCCGTGAGACCTCGGCGTGGCAGTTCACGCACGCGCTCTTGCACAAGTCGGTCTACGACGATCTGCTCGAGGAGGAGCGCGAGCTTCTGCACGCGGCCGTGCTCGAGGTGCTCAAGGAAGAGCTCGACGCCGCGCGCGAGGACGGACTGAACATCCCCGGCGTCGCCGCGCGCGTCGCGCTGCACGCCGAAGTGCTCGGCGATCTCGCGCTTGCCGCCGCGGTGCTCGTCGAGGGCGCCTCGGCAACGTGGAAGGAGTACGCCGAGGACGAGACGATGCGGCTCGTCGGCAGCGCGCTCGAGATTCTCGACAGGATCGACGAGTCGACCGCGGGCAGCACGACCGGGGCCGGCGCGACCGCAAGCGGCGCGTCCGCCGCCACCGGGACCGCGACGGGCCCGTCCGGCGGACGAGACCGCACGAAGATTCGCGCGCAGGCGCTGAGCCTTCGCGCGAGCGTCCATCGACTGCGTGGACGCCTCGACGAGTCGCTCGCGGATTCCGTCGTCGCGCGCTCGATCCTCGAGGGCACCGCCCACGACGAGCTTCGCATCGACGCGATCAACGACATCGCCGCGATTCACCGCATGCGCCACGAACACGACGCCGCGACCGACGTCGCGACCGAGGCGCTCGAAGGCTCGCGCGCTGCGGGGTACTGGGAAGGGGAGGCCCGCGCGCTCACGACGCTCGGCCACGTGCAGGCCAATCACGGAGCGGTCACGCGCGCGATCGAGTGGTACCAGCAGAGCCTGGAGCTGACCGAGCGGGTAGCCCCGGGCAGCGCGCACATGGCCACGGCGCTCGACAACCTCGGGAGCATGCACAGCGGCCTCGGCGATCCGGCAATCGCGCAGGAATACTATCGCCGCAGCATGGAGATCCTCGAGCGCGTCGGCGACCGAAAGGGCCGCGCCGACGTGCTGCTCAACATCGGCGTGCTGAAGTTCGAGACCGGGGATCTCGAGGGCGCCGCCGAGTGCTTCGAAAGCTGCCTGGCGACCTATCGCGCGGTCGGCGATCTGCAGAGCGAAGGGATGGTGCTCAACAACCTCGGCTCGGTCGACTTTCATCTCGAGCGGCTCGAGCCCGCGCTGCGCTCGCTGCGTCGCGCGCTCGAGATCAGCAGGATCATCGGCGATCTCCGATCGGAGGCTTCGGCGCTCGACAACATCGGGCTCATCGAGGAGAAGGAAGGCGCGCGCGAGCAGGCGCGAGAGACGATGCTGCAGGCGCTCGCGCTGCACGAGGCGATCGACAACTACGCGGGGATGGTGATCACCAGCCACAACCTCGCGTGGCTGCACCGGCACAACGGCGAGTACGCCATCGCGCACGAGTACCTCGAGCGCGCGCGCGAGTACGCCGAGGTGACCGCGCAGCGCGATCTCATGGGCAACGTCGTCACCGAGATGGGCCTGCTGGCCGAGGACGAAGCGCGGACGCTCGACGCAGACGCCGCGGCCGAGGCACGTACGCGCGCGATCGGGTATCTGAAGGAAGGGGTGGCGATCCTCGGCGAGCTCGGCAGCTCGCGCCTGAAGGATGCGCGCGAGGCGCTCGCGCGGCTCGAAGGAGGGCAGACGGCGTAGCGGGGGCGCGGCAGGCCGCGCCCCGCACGCCTGCGGTCGTTACGCGGTCGGTTTCGGTGGCAGATCGAAGGCCTTCGCCTCCTCCTGGAACCCCTCGCGCTTGTGACTGCCGTCGCAGAACGGCTTGTTCTGGCTGAAGCCGCAGCGACAGAGCGAGACGACGGTACGCCCCTGCAGGCCGTATTCGTTGCCCTCCGGGTCGACGATCCTGAATTCGCCATCGACGCGAAGATTGCCGTTGCGGCCGACTGTAATGGTGGTCATGAAGTGTTGATCGGTGGATGTGGACTGAAACGTCTGCGAAAGTACGATGTTCCCGGTCGACTGTTGAGACGATGGATGACTGGCTCCCTCGCAACAACGGCATGGGGCGCGGGTTTCGAGGGGGCTGTTTCCAGGGGGAGGTGGTTTCCCACTTTCCAACGCGAGCCCGCCTCGTCATCTTGTGTCCGAATGATCCGGAACTGCCTCCTCACGTCGGCGCTCCTTCTCGTCGCATCGGCGGCGCTGCGCGCGCAGGGGATCGCCACGAGCGAGACCCGCGAGCTCGGCCCGGCCGATTCGTCGGTCGTGCTGGCGCAGGAGCTCGTCGTGCCCGGGTCGCTCGCCATCGTCTTCGACAGCGTCTACCAGCTTCAGCCCGGACTCGACTTCGACGTCGACGAGCGCTTCGGCATCGTCGTCTTCACCCCGTTCTTCCGCCGCCTCCTCGCCGACACGACCCGTGGACACTCGATCGTCGCGAGCTATCGCTACCGCGCGATCCGCCTGCCGAAGGAGGTCTACCGCCGCCGTCTCGTGACCCTCGTCGACTCCGCCGGCGGCACGCGCCGCGTCGCCGAGCCGCGGCCGGGGACGTCGACGAATCTGTTCGGGGGGAACTTCCGGCAGACCGGCAGCATCGTCCGCGGATTCACCGTCGGCTCGAACCGCGATCTCTCGCTGCAGAGCCGGTTGTGGCTGCAGTTCAGCGGCAACATCACCGAGGACGTGGAGGTGCTCGGCGCGGTCACCGACGAGCAGACGCCGATCCAGCCGGAGGGAAACACGCAGACGCTCCGCGAGGTCGACAACATCTTCATCGAGTTCCGCTCTCCCTACGTCGGCGGCACCATCGGCAAGTTCACCGCGGCCAGCGCGGGCAGCGAATGGACCGCGTTCTCGCGGAAGCTGCAGGGCATCAAGGCGATCGGACGCTACGGTCGCTACGGCACCACCGAGATCGTCGCGGCCGTGAGCCCGGGGAAGTTCCAGACCATGCAGATTGCCGGCCGCGAGCGCGACCAGGGTCCGTACCGTCTGACGGGACCGTCCGGCGAGCGCTCGATTCTCGTGCTCGCCGGCACCGAGCGCGTCTTCGTCGACGGTGTGGCGATGATCCGCGGCGAGAGCAACGACTACGTCATCGACTACAGCACTGGTGAGATCTTCTTCCAGACGCGCCGCGTGATCACGAGCGCGAGCCGCATCGCGATCGACTTCGAGTACACCGACCGGCAGTACTCGAGGTCGTTCCTGTCGATCGCGAATACGGGATGGCTGTTCGACAGCACGGTCACGCTGAGCGCCAACTACGTGCGCGAAGCCGACGACCCCGACGCGACGATCGACATCACGCTGCAGCCGGAGGACCGCGCGATGCTCGCCGCGGCGGGCGGCGACCGGCTACGCGCGGTGCGTAGCGGCGCGGTCCGCGTTGGACGCAGCGACACGACGCGCGGTACCTACTACCAGATCGACACGACCGTCGGAGGCCAGGCCGCGACGATCTACCGGTACGCTCCGGAGGACCCGCGGTCGGAGTACTTCGTGAGCTTCTCACTGGCTCCGGACGGACGCGGCGACTACCGCAACGTGGCGTTCGGACAGTACGAGTACGTCGGACCCGGGCTCGGCTCGTACCTGCCGATCGTCTTCCTGCCGATGCCGCAGTTGCGCCAGGTGTTTTCCCTCGGAACGACCGCGCGGCTCGGCACGGCGCTGCAGCTCAACGGCCAGCTCGCGCTCAGCGACGCGTCGCTCAATCGCTTCAGCACCGACGCGGGCGCGCAGCTTCGCGGTCTCGCGTTCAGCGGATCGGCCGTCGGACAGGTCGACTCGTTCGGCGTCGGCGGACTCTCGCTCGGATCGCTCCGCTTCACAGGCTCCGCGCGCTTTCTCGACGCGGGATTCCAGCCGATCGAGCGCCTCGGCGACGTCGAGTTCAACTCGCGATGGAACACCAGCGCGCGCATCGGCGAGTCGCGCTTCGATGATTTCGTCGGCGAGGGAGCGCTGACGTGGGCGCCGATCCGTCGTCTGGAGATCACCGGAAGCGGAGGCTACCTCGCGCGCGGCTCGATCTTCTCGTCGCTGCGACAGCAGTACGCCGCGCAGCTCTTCGGTGACACCTCGCTTCCGAGCGCCGACTACACGCTCGAGCTGATCACGACGAGCGACACGATCGCGAGCCGCGTTCGTTCACGGTGGCTGAAACAGCGCGGCGGCACGAGTTATCGGCTCGGGGCGTTGATGCCAGGCTTCCGGGTCGAGGCCGAGGATCGCGAGGATCGTGCGGGAGCGACGCTCACCGACACCCTCGCGCCGGGATCGTTCCGGTTCGTCGAGCTCGGACCCGACCTGCGCGTCGAGCTCCCGTTCGTTGCCGCGACGCTGCGCGCGCGCTGGCGTGTCGACGACTCGGTGCATTACGGCGCCGGGAGCAGCGCGGGCTACCTTCGCGACGGATCGTCGGAGACCTTCACCCTGCGCGGCGAGCTGCGCGGCGTGCGCGACGTCACCTCGACGCTCGACTTCACCGTCCGTCGCAAGCGCTACGACAGCGTCGCCGGGCTCGATCCGCGACTGCGGCTCGACGCCGGCACCGTCCTTGCGCGCTCGCAGACGCGCTGGTCGGGCTTCGACCGCGCCGTCGACCTCGACGCGCTCTACGACGTGCAGACCGAGCAGCGCGCGCGTTTGCAGCGCGTCTTCGTGCGCGTGCCGTTCGGCCAGGGACAGTACGCCTGGAACGACGTCGATAGCAACGGCGTTGCCAGCGAGGACGAGTACCGGTTCGCGTTCGAGGGAGAGGGCGAGTACGTGCGGTTCGAGGTCCCGACCGACGAGCTCTTCCCCGTCATCGACCTGCGGGGCTCGCTGCGTCTGCGTCTGGCTCCGCGACGCTTCTTCGCCGCGGGCAGCGGCGGCGACAGGCTGCTCGGACCCGTGACCACCGAGACGTATCTCAGAGTGGAGGAGAAGAGCCAGACGCCGCAGGAGAGCGACATCTACCTGCTTCGCCTCGGCGCGTTCCAGAACGACGCCACGACGCTCGACGGCAGCTCGATCCTGCAGCAGGACGTCAACCTCTTCGAGGGGTCGCCGGAGTACTCGTTCCGCCTGCGGTATCTCGACCGTCGCGGACTGACGCGGCTCGCGGGTGCGATCGGCGAGCTCGTCGAGCGTCGGCGCGACCTCGAGCGGTCGTTGCGCGCGCGATGGCAGCCGGTCGTCGAGATCGGACTGCAGCTCGATCTCGCGGCCGGCAACGGCCTGCTGGCGAGCACCGACTCGAGCTCGATCCGCACGTTCGACCTGACGACGCTCTCGGCGGCGAGCGACTTCAGCTATCGGCCCGAGCAATCGCTCGAGCTCGGCTGGAAGTTCCGTGTCGCCGACGCCGAGGACGTGCTGCCGCTCGTGCCGCGCACGGCACTGATCACGACCAACGCACTGCGCGCGGTGCTCGCGCTCGAGACGCGCGGACGACTCCGCGCCGAGCTCGAGCGCACGAACGTCTCCGGCGATGGCCTCGGCACGAACGAGCTCGCGCTGCCCTACCAGCTCACCGAGGGCTACGCGATCGGCGACACGTGGATCGGCCGCCTCACGTTCGAGTATCGCTTCGGCTCGAACATCCAGGCCTCGGTCACCTACAGCGGCCGCGCCCAGCCGCCGAGCGATCGCGTCATCCATACGGGGCAGGCGGAGCTTCGCGCGTTCTTCTAGAGGCACGTCATGGTAAGGGCGGCCGAGCCGCACCGCCCCAGGGTCGCGCGACAGCCTGGTGCATCGCCGTTGGGTTCCATCGCCGGAGCGACGCGTTGCCGGTCTATCCCCTGCGCGTACCTTGACGTGTCGGCGCCGGCCGCGATCTCTATCGGCGGAAGTTGTTCGCCCGTTATCAATCCATGAGCTTCATGTCACTCTTCGGCGAACGATTCGAGCTGGTTCCTGTCCTCGTCATTGCCGGCGTCGTCATCGCGATCGCCGTGCTGGGCGGACTCGCGACCGATGTGCAGAGCACGTGGTACGAGACGCTGCGCAAGCCCGAGTGGCAGCCGCCGGGCTACCTGTTTGGTCCGGTGTGGACGACGCTCTACATCCTGCTGATCATCTCGGCGTCCATCGCGTGGCACAGCACGTCGGGACAGCATCGCACGAGCATCATGAT
>DATLHO010000091.1:0-3067 GCA_035539855.1 Kapaibacterium sp. (SeqCode)
GCCGTCGCACGTACCGGAGCAGCCGGCGAATGAGCCGTCGCATGCTCCCGAACAGCCGGCAATTGAACCGTCGCATGCCCCCGAACAGCCGTCAAGCGAGCCGTCCCACGCTCCCGAACAGCCGTCCAGTGAGCCGTCGCATGCTCCCGAGCAGCCGGCCCCCGAGCCGTCGCACGCTCCCGAACAGCCAGCGACGCCTGCGCCCGACGGGCTCAGCGTCATCGAGCGTCGCGTCGATCGACCGGTCGACCGGATGCCGTGGCTGCAGCGGCAGCGCCAGCGAACCGGCGAGCGCACCCAGGGCTCGAGCCTCGCTCTGCATTCGGGCAAGAGCGCTCACCGGCTGACGAGCGCCAACCTGAGGCTCATCCCGGGTCTCGAGTTCGCTCCGCTGCGAGCCGAGGATCAGGGACGACGGATGATGATCGCCCCGATCATGGAGGATCCTCTTCCGGAGTGGGAGCCACGACGCAGGACGACCAGCGTCGAGAACGCACCTCCGCTACCGGAGTATCCCGCGACCGCATCGGGTCGTGCCGCCATTGTCTCCGCTGACGTCGTATCTCCCGTTCTCGAGCCGATGAGTGTCGAGGAGACGCCGATCGCAGCCGTGCATGTGCCGGTCGACGTGCCGGCGCCGGACACCTCGGCGATCGACGAGCTCGCCCGACGACTCGAGGGCGCACGCATCGCTCCGGTCGGCGAGACGGTGGCGTCGAAGCGGCACGTGTTCGAGCCGTCAATCGTCAGCGACACGCTCGCCGACATCCTGGTCGCGCAGGGCGCGTATGGCGAGGCGATGAAGGCGTACATGACGCTCGCGCGCATGCGTCCGGCGCAGCTGAAGTACTACGAGGAGCGCATCGCCGAGATGAAGCGCCGGATCCTCGAGGAAGGCGTCACCGACGAATAGCCGCACCGACGTCCTCCACACCGGGGCCGCTCGCGAGGCTCATTTGGTCGATGCATTCGTCGCCGCCAGGACGTACCTTCGTCGGCCACCGGTTGGGGCACGCCACGCATTCACGAACCCCGCAGGAGGAACCACATCGTGCGAAGAACTGTCTACCTATCGCTGGTGACGCTCGGCGCCGCCAGCATCGCCACCGCGGCCGTCATGACGACGACCCCGTCGGCAGAGCCGACGCCGGGGCGCCGTGCCGAGGCGCGCGTCACGGCGACGACCGAGCGGACAAGCGCGGTCGCAAGCGAGACGGAGAAGAAGAGCGAGTCGAAGCGCGAGTGCCGCAAGCGCTGCCGGTTCTTCGGCGACTGAGCGCGCGTCGCATCGAAACGCAGCGAGGCGTCCCGGTTTTCGGGGCGCCTCGCTGCGTTGGCGGCCCTTCCGCGCCGCGCGCCATGACGGATGTCGAGGTTCGAAGACCACGAATGCGACGTGCGGCACGAACATCAGGATGGCGGCGATCACCGCGCAGTTCCCATGCTCGATTGTCGATACTCGCGCGAGATCGCTGGACCTAATGCTTGATGCGCAGGGATGCAACGCTTCCACCTACTTGAAGCACGTAGACACCACTCGCAAGATGAGATGTAGGAATAACCAGACTCTCGCGGCCCCGAACGACGACACTTCCGACTTCCTGTCCTACGAGATTCCGCATGGTGACCACTGCGTCCGCATATTGAGAGAGGCCGCCAAGCGTCACATTTTCGTCCGCGGGTTGAGGCCATAGCGACAACGATGTCGGCCTCTCGATCGGAACGGTGATATCAGACGCTCCGAGGGATCGCCCGATAATTGCACCAGTCCGACTCGCTGCATAGACTCGATCTTCTCCGACGAACACGGCTCCCGTCAGGTGCGGTAGAGCATTCGGATCCAGACCAGTGTCATCGGGCCTCCACGACTGCCCTCCGTTCCGCGTAATTAGAATCTTCCCCACTGAGCCGGTCGCAATTGCTGTTAGGCGATCCCGTGCTGTGACCGAGAGAAGGCCGAATGCTGGAGGGATCTCCTCGTCGACGTCCACCGTCCACGTCGAACCTCCATCGTCCGTGTGTGCGATCAGGTCCCTAGCCCGATCGCCGGCCCCGGTCGGAAATCCTCCCGCAGCCCATCCATACTCTGCGTTCACAAATCCGAGATGAATATGAAGGGCGGGCAAGGCCAACATTGACCACGTGCGCCCCCCATCGGCCGATCGACAGAGCGAGCTGTTAGGGTATGCTCCCTGCGTGACATAAACAACGTTCGCTGACGGCATGGCCAAGCCGATCACATACTGACTGTCGCCTCGCGGAATATCGGAGAATCGGAACGTACGCCAACCGTCATCTGTGAGAGCAATTCGATGAGCGTCGATACTCAGCGCACCGTCTGTCTCGGACGCCATGACGACCTTCGCAAGCTCGTACGACTCAGTTGATACAACCAGCGAGTCCCAGGTGGCGCCTTGATCTCGGGTGATGAGAAGGGCACCCGCATCTGTGGCAACGAAGAACTCCCCGACCGCACCCGAGGCCACGCCAGTCAATTTGGCCGGGAAGATCGTCCCATGCTCGGAATCAAAAACACGAGCGTAATATGCCGTCCGCCACGTCCTTCCCGCGTCAGACGAGATGCGTGCAATGGAGTGACTTCCGCGCTCCACGCCAACGGCCAGAACAACCGTGTCGTCGGAACATGCGATGCCCTTCCAGGAAACATCGGCTACAGAATCCACGGTTGACCATTCTGAAAGGCCCGCCGATGCCTGCGCTTGCGGCCGCGACATCGGTAGGAGCAGAACGATCGCGAACACCGTTAGCGATCCCTTGAGAACGATGAGGGGCGATGACTTACGACAGCACATAGAATACCTCGAATAGCCCGGGACGACGCACTGCACGCCCAGCCTCCGCTGAAGTACCGCCCCCGCGTGCCGTGGAGACATCGGAAGCCGTGAACGCTCTACGAAGAGCCGAGGCTGACTGTCGGATTGCCGAGTCGTCGGAATGCCTCGTGCATCTCCGAACGGATGTGGTCGCGGAAGACCGACCCAGGGTGCATAGGCGCGCTGCACGAGTTGCGGCCCTCGCCTGAAAAAGTAGGATCACCACTACTCGA
>DATLHO010000092.1:0-19644 GCA_035539855.1 Kapaibacterium sp. (SeqCode)
GTCGTTTCGCTTTCGCTAGTCTGGACAGTTCATTAGGCCGCGAGCCTGTATTACGATGCTACGTCAGCGGGAGCTCGCCATGTCGGCTTTACACCATCGTGGAGCCAGCTATGCAGCAGTTCGTTGGAGTCGACATCTCGAAGAAGGTCTTTCATGCCGATCTCGGCGGTACCGTCAGGGAGTTCCGCAACTCCTCCGAGGGCGCAGCGGCCCTGCTGGCGCAAACGTCGCCGCAGAGCATCTTCATCCTCGAGGCAACCGGCAGCTACAGTCGTCGGCTTGCCGAAGCGATCCATGCGGCAGATCGGGAAGTACGACTGATCAACCCGCTGAGCTCGCGTCGATTTGCTCAGCTGCAGCTCAAGCGCGTCAAGACCGATCAAGTCGATGCACGATTGCTGAGCGAGTACGGAGCGATCTCGAAGGAGCGACCGTTCGTTCCCGCGGCTGCTGACACAACCGCATCGCGACAGCACCAGACCGCGATTGACCAGCTAATCAAGCAGGAGACGGCATTGCGCAATCAGCTCGAAGCGATCCTGCAATGGCCCACGCCGGCGCCAGAGGTCGTCGAAGCGCTGGAGGCACTACTGAAGCAGGTTAAGGACACGATCGAGCGGCTGCGCACGTCGATGCTGGCTCGAATCGAGAAGGCACACCCGGGGATGGTCGGGCGTATCAGAACGATTCCTGGTTTCGGCCGGGTCAACTCGATCCTGTTGGTGAGCACGACCGACGGCTTCAACAACTTCCCGACGGCCCGCCATGCCGCCAGCTTCGTTGGCGTGTGTCCGAATCCGTACCAATCCGGCACGAGCGTCAAAGGCGTGACATCGATCACCCAGCTCGGCAACGCCGTTGTGCGCACCAAGTTGTATATGGGTGCCATGGCAGCAGTCCGAGGCACGAATGAGTTCGCTAGTCTATACAAGCGCATGACTGCCGCCGGCAAACCGCGGAAGGTCGCTCTGATCGCCGTCGTCAACAAGATGCTGCGCATCGCCTACGCCGTCGCAAAGTCCGGTGCCGTGTACAGCCCAAGCCAAAGGCAGTAGGATTCGAAAAGTCCTTGCATCTAATCACAGTTCATCCTCGCAAGCGAAGCGAAGCGGGGATCTTTCTTCGGCGGTAGCCGAGCCGGACAGCGCCGCTACCGCGGAAGATCGATCCCCACTCCGCTACGCTCCGTGAGGATGACGTTGAGGGCCTGTAAGAAGGGGGGGAGGTGAAGCTCACATCCCCTACTGCTTCGCCGCGGTATCCGCCGGCGGCTGCGTCGTCGGGGCGCCGGGCATCTCGGGCATCATGCCGATCTGCTGCATGAACTTCATCTCCTGGTAGTAGCCCCAGTGCTCCACGGCCTTGCCGTTCTCGAAGCGGATCAGGTCGATACCCTCGGCGTCGATCTTGTTGCCCGTCGGCTTCTCGCCCATCATCGACACGGTGTGCGTTCCGGTCTGGCGGACGTGCATCACCGCCATGTCGCCGGAGAGGATCACGCGCTGCACCTCGATGCGCATGTCGCCCATGCCTTCCTTCATCGCCGTCACCATCTTCTTGAAGCCTGCGAGTCCCGGCTCCTGACCCGGACTCGGCGTACGATCGACGAAGTTCTCGGCGACCCACTGGTCGGCGGCGGCGGCGTTGCCCTTGTTGAAGACCTCCTCCATGAAGTTCCGGAGCTCGGCCTCCGTCGGGGTCGACGCGGCGCCGGTGGTCACCGCGCCGGCGTCGCCCCCGGCGGTCGTGTCGATGACGGCGGCGTCGTCGCCGGCCTTCGAGCATCCTGCCGCGAGCGCGGCCGATGCGGCGAGGACGAGCAGTGTGCGGTGTGCGTTGAGCATGGACATGCCTCGATTGGTTGGTTGGGATCGGGAGAAACAGGAAGGGCCGAAGGATGGCCGTTGAGGATCGAACGAAGGAGGCCGGCCGGGGAGGTGTCGCGAAGATAGGAAAAAGCACCGCCGTCGCATCCGCCGTCGCCGTGTAATCCAGGCGTCAGCAACGCTCCCGCATATTGCGCGGGCGATGCGGGCATTCCCCCCCGTCCGTTATCGCCGGAGCGCTGCGGTGGGTAGACCTCGGCAATCCGCGCAACAAGGCCCGTGCGCGCCCTCATCCTGAGACGCGCACGGGCCCTTGTTTTTTTCGCACAGTCGCCATGCGGTCGCCGGTCACACGACGACGTGCGAGCGGCTACGGATACTTCGCGACGATCGGTCCCTCACCCGGCAGGGGGATCATCTCGGTCTCGCCCGGCACGGCCGCAAATCTCCCCGCTCTCCAATCGGCCTTCGCCTGCTCGATGCGCTCGCGCGAGCTCGAGACGAAGTTCCACCAGATGTGCCGCGGCCCGTCCATCGCCTCGCCGCCGAGGAGCATCACGCGCAGCGGCGCGCCGTCGGCCGAGCGCAGCGTGGCCGCGGCGCCGGGACGGAAGACGAGGAGCTGTCCGTCGCCGTAGCGTCCCTCCTCTCCCTCGATCTCCGCGACGCCCTCGATGACATACGCCGCGCGCTCCTCGTGCTCGAGCGTCATCTCCAGGCGCGCGCCGGGAGCGAGCAGTGCGTCGGCATAGAACATCTCGCTCTTCGTCGCGACCGGCGAGCGCTGGCCGTAGAGGGATCCCGCCACGAGCCGCACGCGCTTTCCCTCGGCCTCGATCACCGGCAGCTCATCGGACGCGTGGTGCGCGAAGCCGGGCTCGCCCTCCTCGTCGCTCTTCGGCAGCGCGACCCACGACTGCAGGCCGAACATCCGGATGCCGCGCGCGCGTGACTCCGCGGGCGTACGCTCGGAGTGCGCGATGCCGCGGCCGGCGCTCATCCAGTTGACGTCGCCCGGTACGATCGGCTGCACGACGCCGAGACTGTCGCGATGCAGGATCTCGCCCTCGAACAGATACGTCACCGTCGCCAGGCCGATGTGCGGATGCGGCGCGATGTCGAGCGCGCGCTCGCTGCTGAGCACCTCCGGTCCCATCTGATCGAGGAAGATGAACGGCCCGACCATCCGCCGCCGCGACGACGGCAGCGCACGACGCACCGAAAAGCCCGCGGCGATCTCGCTCGTACGCGGCGCGATGACGATGTCGAGGGATGTCGGTGCAGTGGATTCGGGAAGCATGATGGTCGTGCGGTTTTGTGGTGCGTTGTCGAGTCTTCTCTCCCTCACGAGGCGCCGACCACGTCATCCTCGTGGAGCGAAGCGGAACGGGGATCTATCTTCGGCGGTAGCCGTGCCGAACGGAACGCTACCGCGGAAGACAGATCCGCAGACGCATACGTGAATATGACGTGCTCCGCTCCGTGAGGATGACGATGATGCCCCTGGAGTGGGAGGGTTATTCTCTACCCCCCAATCCACCCCATCTCCCTCGCAACCAGAAACAACGCCCCGGCGAGCACCAGCAGTACCCCCTGCACCACGACACAGCCGGGCATCGTCGTGCCTCCCCACATCATCGACTGACCGCGCGCGATCTCCTGGCGGCGGATCACCATCAGGATGCCGGCGAGCGCGAAAAATATGGCGGCGAACCAGATCATGACGACCTCGAGCGAGTGATGGGGGATCGACGCCGAAATCTAACGGAGCCGCCCGCGCAGCGGCGAAACGGAACGTATCGAGTCCCGACCGTCCTCACCGTCGCACGATCCACCCGCTCGCCACCGATCCATCGGACTCCAGGCGCACGACGTACAGGCCCGTGGGCAGCAATGCGCCGTCGATCTCGGCGGTGTGTTCGCCCGACGCGAGCATGCCGTCGATCGGTCTGAGCACCTCGCGTCCGGCCGCATCGACGACGCGCAGCCGCACGTGCGACGGCGTGACCGTCGTAAAGTCGATGCGGGCCGACGTCTCGAACGGATTCGGTCGGACGCCGCGCATCGCGAACCCATCGCCGACATCGATCAATCGGAACCCGATCCCGCAGAGCGAGTCGAGACGCACGCTTCCGCCGCTTGGGTCGATCGTCAGGCACTCGCTGTTCGGACGCAGCGCGATGCCGATGTCGGTCACGAGCGTGTCGGCGAGGTACGTGCGGAAGTTGAGCTTCACGAGGGTGTCGCTGCGCACGGGACCGGGACGAATGCGATAGGTCTGGCGCCCGCCGTTGCTGCTGACGAGCAACACCTCCCCACCGGCCGCGATCGTGCCCGTGCTCACGGTGCCCGCCAGCAGCAGAATCGAATCGTCGTAGCTGACGTCGAGCTCGATCGAGGTCTCGCCCACGATCGCATCGGCGTCGTCGACGAGCACGGGCACGACGAGTCGTCCGCTCACCTGTGCCCGCGTCGACGGGTCGATCCACACACGCACCGTCGAGGTCGGCGCGATCGTGACGCGGACGGAGTCGACAGCGCTGCATCCCTCGGCCGTCGTTCCGATGACGCGATAGACGGTCGTGCGATCGATGGTCGCGACGGGCTCCGGACAGTCGCTGCAACTGAGGCCGGTCGACGGCTCCCACCGATAGCGTGCGGCTCCGCCCGCGGCAAGGGCAACGGGCACGCCGACGCAGACGGTCGTGTCGCCCCGCGCGACGACGCGCGGCACGGCGTTGACGGCGACGAGCACCGAGTCGACGGCGAGGCATCCCCCGGCGCTGAACGCGCGCACGACGTACGTGGTCGTGCGACTCGGCGCCGCGCGCGGAGCCGCGCAGTCTGTGCAGCTCAGTCCGGCCGCCGGCGACCACTCCCAACGCACGCCGCCGCGCACCTGCAGCGTCGCCGTGTCGCCGAGGCAGAGCGCTCGCGGCCCGCCCGCATCGACGCTCGCCGCGTCGTGCACGGTGACGACGACGGTGTCGCGCGTCACGCAGCCCGTCGCGGTTTCGGTCTCGACGATGTAGCGCGTTGTCGCATCCGGAGTCGCGATCGGCGAGGCGCACTCGCTGCAGCTCAGCGACGACGCGGGCGACCATCGATGCCGGCCAGTGCCGCTCACCGAGAGCTGCACCGATTCCCCCGGACAGATCGCCGTGTCCGCGCTCGCGAATGGACGCGTCGCCAGGCCGAGCTCCGTCTCGATGACGTTCGGAAGTCCCCACCCTACGATCGCGCCCCCGAGGCCGACCTCGCCGCGCAGCAGTCGGGCCGCGGCGCCGAGCCGGTTTGGCTCGGCGACGACGTCGAGCGCGTCGCGCGACTCGATCGCGACGTAGAGCCGTCCGTCGATGCCGAGCTGCAGTGCGCCGCCGGGCGTCGAGTACTGCGCGAGCACGACGCGACTGGCCGAGACCTGCGCGGCGCTCCCCGCGGTCAGATCCCACTGCAGCAGCGAGCCTCCCGCGATGTTCTGCAGCGCATAGAGTCTCGTGCCGTCGGGCGAGAAGCTCACGCCGTAGAGATGATCATCGCTGCCGAGCAGTCGCATCGCGAGCGTGAGCTCACCGGTCTGCTGGTTGAAGTCGAAGATCTCCGGAGGGGCGCTTCCCTGCACGACCGCGATGCGCGATCCGTCGGGAGAGCTCTTCATCTGACCCGGCAGATCCGAGACGCGGCGCGCCAGTGGAGAATAGATGCGGTGGACGAGGCCGACGCGCGAGACGACGGGCTCGGAGATGCCCTGCGCCGTGACGTGATAGGCGTAGAAGTTCGGCTGGTTGGCCTCGTGGGCGATCACCCAGTACGTGCCGTCGGTACAGCGCCGGATCGCGCAGAGCTTCTCGGTCGCCGACAACGGCGCGAGTCGCCGGCTCTTGACGACGACGTCGCCGCGGCCGCTGTCGAGGGTCATGTCGACGATCGAGACGCTGATGCCCTCGTACGTGGCGGTCGTGCTCGTGAGATCCTCGAAGGCGTCGGCGGTGAACACGTAGAACCGCGGGGCATCTCCGGGATCGGGCACGATCAGCGCCGACTGCGTGCTGCTGGAGTGCCCGCCGAGTCCGCCGCCGCTCGGCATCAGGCGATGGCTCGCGTTCCAGACGCTGCGGCCGTCGGTGTAGAAGTAGAGCTCGCCGGTCACCGGATCGGCGATCGCCGCGGATCCCTCGAGCGTGTTCAGCACGCTCCCGGGCACCAGGCGCAGGACGCCGCCGGCAAAGTCGAGTGAGGCGCGATAGCCGAAGAACCACTTGCTCCACTGCAGTTGCGCGCTCGCCGGCGGAGCGCAGAGCAGCAGGAGGACGACGACCGGAGTACAGTAACGCAGCAGGGGCACGCGGGAACCTTCTGGGGATGGAGAGTTCGGGCCTGGCCGTGGATAACCCCACGGCGGCGCATGCGGTTAGCTCGGCAACCGATTCCGGGAAGAGTCGTGTCGGGTGTGTCGGTGGGTGCGGGGCAGGGACAGTGCGCGACAAATGTGCACCGCGCGGGCGATCGAAGCAAGCGGCATGTCAGGTTTGGCGCGCCGGAGCGTCGTACATGGACACGATTCCACATCATGCGACTTCCAATCCTTGCGACGGCGATTCTGCTTCTGACCTCCACCGCGTACGCTCAGCGCAGCGGACCGGAGGTCACGTCATGGCTGATCAATCCCGGAGGCCAGAGCGGTCACAACGGCATCCCCTCGAACGTGCAGCGGGTGCAGTACTCGAGCGCGAACGTCTACGTGAGCTGTACCTGCATACCGGGCTACGACATCGGTCCGTGGGTGGGCAATCCGAACGAGGCCGCGAACCAGGACTTCACGTTCAAGATTACGCGCACGCCACAGCGCAACACGGGCACGCCGGTCGCGACGCCGCTCGGGCACATCGGCGTGTGGTCGAACGGCGTCAGCGTCTTCAACGCGAAGGACGCGCGCAGCTACAACAACGCGGGCGTCTGGAATCAGAACGCGATCGTCGTCGAGGGTCCTTCGTTCGACACCTGCCTTGGCCATCCCGCGCCGAACGGCGAGTACCATCATCACTTGAACCCGCGCTGTCTCTACGACGACCGCGACAGCAGCCGGCACTCGCCGATCATCGGCTATGCCTTCGACGGTTTTCCGATCTATGGCGCCTACGGCTTCGCGAACGCCGACGGAACCGGCGGCATCACGCGCATGCGCTCGACCTACCGACTGCGATCGATCACCGACCGCACGTCGCTCGCCGGCGGACAGACGCTGCCGGTCGCGCAGCAGGGTCCGGCGATCTCCGCACGCTACCCGCTCGGATACTACATCGAGGACTACGAGGTCGTCCCCGGTTCAGGCGATCTCGACGAGCACAACGGCCGCGTCTGCATCACGCCGGAGTATCCCGACGGCACCTATGCGTACTTCGTCACGCTCGATGAAGACGGCTCGGCCGCCTACCCGTACACGCTCGGCCCGACGTACTACGGCACGGTGCCGCCGGGCAACACCGGACCCCAGTCCGGACACAACACACCGACCGAGGCGGTCGTGACGTATGCTCCCGCCTCGATCGCGGCGGCACCAACGCTCGAGCTCGGCCTCGCGCCCAACCCGGCCACCGATCGCGCGCTCGTCTCCGGGATCACCGGTGCGTGGTCGTACGCGGTGCGCGACCTGCTGGGGCGCACGGTCGCCTCCGGAGACGACCTTCGCGGGGACGCTCTGCTCGATCTCTCGAGCGTCGCATCCGGCGTCTATCTGCTGAGCGTCGAGAGCGCGTCCCTCGCGCGCGCGACCAAGCGACTCGTCGTGCGGCGGTAGGGTCGATGCGGCCGGGTGTGCTGCGGTCGGGTGGATTGCTCGTGAGGAATCGACCGGCGGGCTCGCTACCTTGCGCCGATCGCACACCATCGAACGGCCCCCGCGGCTCCGCCCATGAAACGACTCATACTCTCTACGCTGCTCCTTCTTGCGTCCACGCTCCAGCTTGCCGCCCAGGAGGGCAAGCCGCTGTACGCCATCGACGTCTACCGCGCCGATACGACGCTGGGCCGGTTCACGGTCGAGCTGTTTGCGGACATCGCCCCGCTGCATGTCAGGAACTTCGACAGCCTCGTGTCGATCGGGTTCTTCGACAGCACGGCATTCCACCGAGTGATCCCGGGCTTCGTGATCCAGGGCGGCGATCCGAACACGAAGCACCTCGACCAATCGACGTGGGGCATTGGCGATACGTCGCAGACGGAGGTGCCGGCGGAGTTCAATCCGATCTCGCACAGACGGGGAATTCTCTCGGCAGCGCGCTCGGAGGATCCGAACAGCGCGACGTCGCAGTTCTTCGTCTGCGTCGCGGCGGCGACGACCCTCGATCGCCGCTACACCGTCTACGGTCGTGTCACCTCGGGCATGAACATCGTCGACTCGATCGTCAACGCGCCGACCGAGCTCAACCAGTTCGCCGAGAAGTCGAGACCGATCACGAAGATCATCATGCGCGTGACGCGCATCGGACTCGACACGACGGTACCTGGTGCGGTGACGCTCATCGCTCCGGGCGACGACACGACGCGCGTGCGAGCCAGCCAGGACCTGCGCTGGACGGCGGTGCCGGACGCGATCCTCTACGAAGTGCAGCTCTCGAAGACCGAGGACTTCGCGGTCATCGCGCTCAAGGATTCCGTTGTCACGACGAGCGCGACGATCTCACCGCTCGAAGCCGGACACCAGACATACTACTGGCGCGTGCGCGCCTCGAACGGCGGACGTCGCGGAGCGTTCTCCGAGGTACGCAGCTTCACGACCGGTCTGGCAAAGGCGGTACTCGTCTCGCCGACGAACAGCGCGACCGGCGTCGTCAAGCCGGTGACGCTGACATGGGGCGCCGTCGACGGCGCGACGAGCTACCGCGTGCAGCTCGCGACGACGATCGGGTTCACGACGCTGATCGTCGACACGGCTGGCCTCACAACTCCGAGCGTCACCATCGCCGGCCTGCCTCCGAGCACGCGTGTCTTCTGGCGCGTACGCTCGAGCGACGCGGTCGGCGACACGACCGAATCGTCGCGCTGGAATTTCACGACCGACGCCACGGCCTCGCTCGAATCCGACGCGACCGCACTCCTGACCATGACCGCGCGCGCCGGCGATCACGTCGAGCTCGACATCACGAGCGCCCGCGACGAGACCGCCGACATACAGA
This sequence comes from Kapaibacterium sp. (SeqCode), assembly GCA_035539855.1. Lineage (GTDB taxonomy): Bacteria > Bacteroidota > Ignavibacteria > OLB7 > OLB7 > DATLHO01. The sequence goes on from DATLHO010000092.1 coordinate 9,002, forward strand.
TCGTCGATGCACTTGGGCGAGTGGTGCGACGGTGGAGCACGCACGTGCGCGCGGGCCGCAGCGTCGTGACGATTCCGGGTGCCGAGCTAACGACAGGAGCGTACTTCGGACGAGTCGCCGTAGGCGACCGCGGAGCGGCGTGCCGATTCGTTGTGAAGTGAGACTCGGCCCTCCTCCCCCCAAGAGACGACGCCTCCGTCATCTTCGCAAGCGAAGCGCAGCGGAGATCTGTCCTCCGCGGTAGCGATACCGTCCGGCACGGCTACCGCCGAAGACAGATCCCCGACTCGCTACGCTCGTCAAGGATGACGTGGGCGCCGCAAGCCACGGTCTCAATGCCTCGTGACATCTGACCTCTACCATCTGACCTCTAACAAAAAGAACAGGGCAGGCTGATCGAAATCAACCCACCCCGTTCATCAACCAGGCGTGCGCGAAGAGCCCGGTCAGTCGTTCGTCAGTGCTGCGTGCGCCGCGGCCAGTCGTGCGACCGGGACGCGGAACGGCGAGCAACTTACGTAATCCAGACCGATGCGATGACAGAAGTCGATCGTCGCCGGATCGCCTCCGTGCTCGCCGCAGATGCCGACGTCGAGTCCGGGCCGCGCCTCGCGGCCGCGCTCGACGGCCATCCGCAGGAGCTCACCGACGCCGTTCTCGTCGAGCGTCGCGAAGGGATTCTCCTCGAGCACTCCTGTCTCCAGGTACTGTACGAGGAATCCGCGCTCGGCATCGTCGCGTGAGATGCCGAAGGTCGTCTGCGTCAGGTCGTTCGTGCCGAAGGAGAAGAACTCGGCGTAGCGTGCGATGCTTGCCGCGGCGATCGCCGCGCGCGGCGTCTCGATCATCGTGCCGTAGCGATACGGCACGCGCACGCCCTGCTCGCGCATGACGCGGTCGGCCTCCTCTCGCACCACCGTCTCCTCGTCCCGCAGCTCGTTGTGATGCGACGTCAGCGGGATCATGATCTTCGGGTGCACGTCGACGCCGTCACGACGACAGGCGCAGGCGGCCTCGAAGATCGCACGCACCTGCATCCGGATCAGATCCGGGAGCTGAAGTCCCAGGCGCACACCGCGCAGTCCGAGCATCGGATTCGACTCGCGCAGGAGCTCCACCGCCGACATCAGTTTCCGCTTCGCGACCAGCGCCAGACGGATCGTCGCGATCTCGGCCGCGTGCTCTCCGGCATGGATCGCCGCCTCGTTGCGGAAATCCTCCAGCCTCGTCTCGAGCTCGGTGACGTCGTGCAGCAGCTCGTCGTGGCTCGGCAGGAACTCGTGCAGCGGCGGATCGAGCAGACGGATCGTCACCGGCAGCCCGTCCATCGCGCGGAAGAGTCCCTCGAAGTCCGAGCGCTGGAACGGCAGCAGCCGCGTGAGCGCCTCGCTGCGCTTCTCGTCGTTCTCCGCCAGAATCATCTGCTGAACGATCGGCAGGCGCTCGGTCTCGAAGAACATGTGCTCGGTGCGGCACAGGCCGATGCCCTCGGCGCCGTAGAGCCGCGCACGCTCGGCGTCGCGCGGGTAGTCGGCGTTGGCCCAGATCTCGAGCCGGCGCAGCCGGTCCGCCCAGCCCAGGAGCTCGAGCAGGTACGGGTCGTCGAACGCGGGAATCGCCGTCGGCACCTCGCCGGCGAAGACCTCGCCGGTCGTGCCGTCGATCGAGACGAAGTCGCCCTCGTTGAAGACGCGCTCGCCGATCGTGAACGTCCGCCGCTCCATGTCGATCTCCATGACCGCCACGCCGACGACCGCCGGTTTGCCGAACTGTCTCGCAACCAGCGCCGCGTGGCTGGTGCGCCCGCCGCGGCTCGTCAGCACGCCGTCGGCAGCGAGCAGTCCGTGCACGTCGTCCGGCTTCGTCTCCGGTCGCACCATTACGACGCGGCGATGCTCCTGCTTCGCCCACTGCACCGCGACGTCCGCGTCGAACGCGAGCTGTCCGGTCGCCGCGCCGGGCGAGACGTTGAGGCCGGTCGCCAGAAGGTCGCCGCGGTCGCGTGCCGCCTTCTTGGCGGCGACGTCGAACTGCGGATGCAGGAAGTGATCGACGTGCTCCGGACGCACCCGAAGCACGGCCTCGGCCTTCGTGATCAGTCGCTCGTGCGCCATCTCCACGGCGATGCGAACGGCGGCCGCGGCGGTGCGCTTGGCGTCGCGCGTCTGCAGCATCCAGAGACGTCCCCGCTCGATCGTGAACTCCACGTCCTGCGTGTCGCGGTAGTGGCGCTCGAGCTTGCGGCAGTAGCGGTCGAGCTTCGCGTAGATCGCGGGCATCTCCTCGCGCAGCGCGGCGATGCGTCGCGTCGCGCGCGTGCCGGCGACGACATCCTCGCCCTGCACGTTCGTGAGGTAGTCTCCCTCGATCTCGCGCTCTCCGGTCGACACGTTGCGCGTCGTGATGACGCCGGTGCCGGAGTCGGAGCCCATGTTCCCGAAGACCATCGCGACGATGTTGACGGCGGTGCCGAGATCGTGTGCGATGCCCGAGGCGTTGCGGTAGTCGATCGCGCGGCGTCCGTTCCAACTGCGGAAGACCGACTCGATCGCAAGGCGAAGCTGCTCGATGGGATCGTCGGGGACGTCGCGGCCGGCCGCCTCGCGGACGATCTGCTTGAACGTCGTCGTGATCGCCATGAGATCCGCCGGAGGCAGCTCGGCGTCGTTGGTGATGCCGTGCAGCGCGCGATGCTGCGCGAGCACGAGCTCGAAGCGATCGTCCTCGACGCCGAGCACGACCGAGCCGAACATCTGAACGAAGCGCCGGTAGGCGTCATAGACGAAGCGCGCGTCGCCGGTCAGCGCGACCATCGCGCGCGCGACCGTGTCGTTGATGCCGAGGTTCAGGACGGTGTCCATCATGCCCGGCATCGAGAAGCGCGCGCCCGATCGCACCGAGACGAGCAGCGGGTTGGTCGCGCCGCCGAAGGTCTTGCCGCTCTCGCGCTCGATCGCGCGCAGCGCGGCGAGCACCTGGTCCCACTCACCTTCGGGATGCTCCCCACCGGCGGCGAGGAACGCGTTGCAGGCCGCGGTCGTGACGATGAAGCCGGGCGGCACCGGCAGTCCGATGCGGGTCATCTCCGCGAGGTTCGCGCCCTTGCCACCGAGCAGGTCGCGCATCGTGCGGTCGCCCTCGCTGAAAAGATAGACCCACTTCGGACGGGTCTTCTTCGCGGTCGTCGGCAGGCGCAGCGTCGGGACGCGCCCCTTGGGCGCGCCACTGGCCGCGACCGGCTTCGCCGGCACGACCTTCACGCTGCTGCGCGCTCCGTTGCCGTGGGCTCCGTTGCCGTTCGTTGCCTTCTTCGGGGTACCGTTGGTCTTCGCGCCGTTCTTCGGCGCCGTGTTTCGAGTCGCCTTCGAATTCGACTGGGTGGGCATCCGAGACTCTCCTCCGGACGGCCGCGAATCCATCGTCGAGGCACGTCCGCGTTAATACGGGTGATCGCGACCGGGGGGCCCGGTCGGTACAACGTTACGGGTCGGCCGCGGGCTCATGCCTGACGATTGTCAGGATCGGAGGGCGGCTGGCGCGCGTTTTGACTTCCTGGGAGGCATGAGCACCACGCCGAGCACCAGCAGCGAGATCTTCCCGCGCACCGCGGCCTACGACCGCGAATGGATCGCGCGCAATTCCCTGAGCGACAACCCTCTATACTACGTCGAAAGTCTCTCCGAGGTGATGGAGTTTCGCCCGGGGATGCGGGTGCTCGACCTCGGCTGCGGCAAGGCGATCAGCTCGATCTTCCTGGCGCGCGAGTTCGGCGTGCAGGTCTGGGCCGTCGACCGCTCCGTCTCACCCACGAAGAACCACGCGAGGATCGTCGAGGCAGGCTGCGACGACGTGGTCTTCCCGTTCTCCGCCGACGCGCGGGAACTGCCGTTCGCGCACGGCTTCTTCGACGCGATCATCGCCGCGACCTCGTACCTCTACTTCGGCACCGACGAGCGCTACCTCGCGCAGATCGTCCGGTTCCTTCGCCCCGGCGGATCGATCGGCGTCGTCGACGTCTGCTTCACCCGCGAGATCAACGGCGTCGACGAGGCGCCCGAGTATCTCCGCGACCACTATGCCGACTACTGGTACTATGTGCACACCGTCGAGTGGTGGCGCACGCACTGGGAAAAGACCGGACTGGTCGAGGTGACGACGTGCGAGATCGCGCCGCAGAGCGAGTTCCTGCTCCGGGAGCTCAGGAAGATGTACGATGGCATCGAGGAGGCGAGCGAGCTCGAGATCATGAAGGAGATGGAGCGCGACGAGGAGAGGCTGATCCAGATGTTCCGCCTGGTCGGAAGGCTGCCCGCGGCATAGAGGTTGCCCGGTTTCGGGTCGGATGGGGATTTTTCTCCGACGCCACATCGCATTTTCCCCCGGTGTAAATTCTCGGACGATCCCGATCGTCCATGCGATGGCCGAAGCGCCCGCGCTTCGACCCGACCGCGTCGCCGGCATCTCACCCATCCGGTCGACCTCACCCTGGGATGCCTCGGCCTCCCGTACCGTCCGGAGCTCATGAGTCTTCTGGCTTCCGCCGCCTCCTGGCGCCCGCGCGGCAGCGCGCGATCGCTGGGAATATTCGTCGCGACATCCATCGTCTGTGCCGGCCCGAGCACGGCGCTCGCGCAGGACACGCTCCGTCTGTCCCTCGACGAGGCGGTGCGCGTGGCGCTCGAGCGCAGCCCCTCGTCGGTGCGCGCCGAGCAGAGCGAGCGCGCCGCCGAGGCGCGCGTGCGGCTGGCGGACGCGGCGTTCGGACCCGATTTGCGACTGAGCGCGACGCCGGGAATGCGATACGCGCCGGGCGCGGGCACGATCGCCGCGGGCGAATCGCGCGCGGGCTCCGACGATCCGCTGACGACCTCGCTGTCGCTCGGCGCGAGCTCCACCCTCCTGCTCCTCGACGGATCCGCCCGCAACGCCGAGCGCGCCGGCGCCGAGCTCGAGCTCGAGGCCGCGCGACTGGCGCGCCGTCGCATCGCACAGGACGTCATCTTCCGGGTCACGACCGCCGCGATCGACGTTGCGGTGAGCGCCGAGCTGATCGGCGTCGAGCGTGAGAACCTCGCGGCCGAGCGCCGTCAGCTCGAGCGCGTCGACGCCTTCGTCTCGGCCGGCGCCCGACCGGTCGCCGAGCGCTATGTGCAGGACGCCGCGGTCGCCGCCGCCGAGCTGCGGCTGCTGACGGCCGAGCGGAATCTCGCCGCGTCGCGCATCGCGCTGGCGCTCGAGCTCGGCGTCGATCCGTCGCGGCCGATCGCACTGCTGGCGCCCGCTCCGGCGACCGTCGATCCGTCGGACCTCGCGAGCGCGCCCGCGTCGGCGACCGTCGCAGCGCGCGCCGACCTGCGCGCCCAGCGCGCGCGAATCGCCGCGGCAGGCGAGGACATCCGCGGCGCGGAGGCCGGCTCGGCGCTCTCGCTCGGACTGACCGGCGGCGTCGGCACGAACTATTCAGGAACGGCGAGCGGCGCCTTCGGCGACCAGTTCGCGCGCAACAACCCGGCGGCCACCGTCGGCGTGAGCGTGACGCTGCCGATCCTCGATCGGGGTCGCAGCGCGATCAGCGCCGAGATCGCCCGCATCGAACAGCAGCGCGCCGAGCAGCAGCTCGACGAGCTCGAGCGCCAGATCGCCGCACAGATCGAGCTCGCACGGCTTGACCTGCGAACCGCGTCGACGCGGCTCGGCGTGACCGAGCGACAGCTCGAAGCGGCGCGCCGGGCCCTGGAGGCCGAGGAGGCGCGCTACGGAAGCGGAGCGTCGACGCTTGCGGAGCTCGCGCAGGTACGCGCCCGCTACGTCTCGGCCGCGAGCCAGCGCGTGCAAGCCGGCTACGAGCTGGTTGAGCGGCGCGCGCTGCTCGAGTACACCACCGGCGTGGCGCCGGTACCCGGCTTGCCGGAGTAACCCGGCGCCGACCAACGAATTCGAACGAGCTCTCATCGCCCCAGCGGCTCTCACTCTCAGATTCCATGTCGAAGCGAACAAAACGAATCGTGATCTGGTCGATGCTCGCCGTCGCGCTCGTCGCGCTGGCGCTGCCGAAGATCCTCAGCAGCGATGGATCGGTCGGGCCGAGCGGACCCTCCGGTGATCGCGGCGGCGCCCGCGTGACGCCGGCCGGCGGACCCGGAGGCGCGACCGGCGCCGGTGGCGGACGTGGCGCGGGCCCGGGAGCGGCTCGCGGCGGCGCCGGTGGCCGCGGACCGACGGCGGTGCGTGCGGTCGTCGTTGCCGGCAGCGCGCTCGACGAGGACCTGCGCGTCTCCGGCACGCTGCTTCCCAACGAGCAGGTCGAGCTGCAGAGCGAGTCGAGCGGCAAGATCGTCGGCATCTACTTCCGCGAGGGCGAGGTCGTGCCGAAGGGCCGGCTCCTCGTCAGGATCAATGACGCCGAGCTCCGCGCGCAGCTCAAGCGGGCGCAGCATCGGCGCACGCTCGCCGCAGCGAAGGAGGCGCGGACGAAGCAGCTCCTGGAGAAGAACGCGGTGAGTCCCGCCGACTACGACGTCGCGATCAGCGAGCTCAACACGGCCAACGCCGAGATCGAGCTGATCCGCGCACAGCTCGACAAGACCGAAGTGCGCGCGCCGTTCTCGGGGGTCATCGGCTTCCGTCAGGTGAGCGTCGGCAGCTACATCTCGCCGGCGACGCGGATCGCGACGCTCAGCAGTACCGATCCGGTGAAGATCGAGTTCTACGTGCCCGAGCGGTACGGCGCGATCGTGCGTCGCGGCAGCGCGATCAGCTTCAGCGTCGACGGCGGCGGCGAGAGCATTGCCGGCACCGTCTACGCAATCGAGCCGCGCATCGAGCAGTCGACGCGCACGCTGCAGGTGCGCGCGACGGCTCCGAATCGCGGCGGGCGACTGATGCCGGGCTCGTTCGCCGAAGTGTCGCTGCGGCTTGCGCGCAGCGAGCAGGCGATCACGATTCCGAGCGAGGCGATCGTGCCGCAGGCCGGCGGCAAGTCTGCGGTCTTCGTCGCCTCCGGCGGCAAGGCCGAGCAGCGCGAGGTCGGCGTCGGAGTGCGCAGCGCCAGCAGCGTGCAGATCCTCTCGGGACTCTCGAGCGGCGACACCGTGATCTCCAGCGGCGTTCAGATGCTCAAGCCCGGCGGCGAGATCCGCATCGCGGGCATCGACGAAAACGCTTCGCGCCGATAGCGACTCCCGTTCTCGAACGCATCACCAGAACTCAACCCGAGCGGACCGGCCGCGCCGGCATCGCTCCGCCCCATCGCCCATGAGTCTGTCAACCCTGAGCATCCGCCGGCCGGTCCTCTCGATCGTCATGTCGATCGCGATCGTCCTCTTCGGCGCCTTCGGCTTCTCCTCGCTCGGCGTGCGCGAGTACCCCGCGGTCGACGCGCCGATCGTGACGGTGAGCGCGACGTACGCCGGCGCGAATGCCGACGTCGTCGAGTCGCAGATCACCGAGCCGCTCGAGTCGTCGATCAACGGCATCGCGGGACTGCGCTCGCTGACGTCGACCAGTCGGGAGGGGCGCAGCCAGCTCACCGTCGAGTTCGACCTGGAGACCGACATCGAGGCCGCCGCCAACGACGTGCGCGACCGCGTCGCGCGCGCGATGCGCACACTCCCCGAGGATGCCGATCCGCCGGTCGTCACCAAGTCCGACGCCGACGCGAATCCCATTCTCATGCTCACGGTCTCGAGTCCGTCACGCGACCTGCTCGAGGTCAACCGCATCGCCAACGACATGCTTCGCGAGCGACTGCAGAACGTGCCTGGGGTCAGCCAGATCAACATCTGGGGCGAGAAGAAGTACTCGATGCGCCTGTGGCTCGACCCGGCGCGGATGTCGGCGTACGGCCTGACCGCTCTCGACATCCGCCAGGCGGTGCAGCGCGAGAACGTCGAGCTGCCGGCCGGGAAGATCGAGGGCAGCGCGACCGAGCTCACGGTCAAGACCGAAGGCCGGCTATCGACGCCGGAGGAGTTCGACGAGACGATCATCAAGACGAGCGGCGACAGGATCGTCCGCCTGCGCGATGTCGGCTATGCGTCGCTCGAGCCGGAGAACCGCAACAACATCCTCAAGTACAACGGCCAGCCGATGGTGGCGCTGCCGGTGCTCCCGCAGCCCGGCGCGAACGCGATCGCAATCGTTGACGAGATCCTCGAGCGCGTCGAGCAGATCAGGCCCGACCTGCCGAAGGACATCTCGGTCAACATCGGCTTCGACACGACGACGGGCATCCGCAACTCGATCATCGAGGTCGTCGAGACGATCGGCATCGCGTTCGCGCTCGTCGTGCTCATCATCTTCCTGTTCCTGCGCAACTGGCGCTCGACGCTCATCCCCGCGCTCGCGATCCCCGTCTCGCTCATCGGCGTGTTCTTCGTGATGTACTTGATGGATTTCTCCATCAACATCCTCACGCTCCTCGGCATCGTGCTGGCAATCGGTCTCGTGGTCGACGACGCGATCGTCGTGCTCGAGAACATCTACACGAAGATCGAGCACGGGATGCCGCCGATGAAGGCGGGCATCGAGGGGTCGAAGGAGATCTTCTTCGCCGTCGTCGCGACCACGATTGCGCTGGTGGCGGTGTTTCTGCCGGTGGTGTTTCTCGAGGGATTGACCGGTCGGTTGTTCCGCGAGTTCGGCATCGTCATCGCGGGCTCGGTCGCCATCTCTGCGTTCGTCGCGCTGACTCTGACACCGATGCTCGCGACGCGGATGCTCAAGCACGAGGAGCACGGCCGCTTCTACCGCATGACGGAGCGCTTCTTCGAGCGACTCGGCACTGGCTATCGCGACTCGCTCGAGAGCTTCATGCGCCGGCGCTGGCTCGCGCCGGTGATCATGGCCGCGTCCTTCGCGGCGATCTATGTCATCGGCGCGTCGCTGCAGTCGGAGCTCGCTCCGATGGAGGATCGCAGCCGCCTCCGCGTCGTCGCGACCGCTGCCGAGGGTGCGACATTCGACTACATGAGCACCTACATGGACGCGCTCGGCGCGAGCATCCGCGACTCGGTGCGCGAGAACGTCGGGGTCATCGTGATCGCCGGCGGCGGTGGCGGCAACAACTCGCCGAACAACGGCAACGCGCAGGTGATCCTCAGCAAGCCGGGCGAGCGCGAGCGCTCGCAGTCGGAGATCGCCGACGCGCTCACCGCGCAGTTGCGACGCCATAGTGGCGCGCGCGCGATCGTTACGCAGGAGCCGACGATCGGCGATCGCCGCGGCGGCCTGCCGGTGCAGTTCGTGCTGCAGACGTCGACCTTCGAGAAGCTCACCGAGGCGCTTCCGCGCTTCGTCGAGGCCGCGGGCGCCGACGAGACCTTCACGACCGTCGACGCGAACCTGAAGTTCAACAAGCCCGGCATCAACGTCGAGATCGATCGCGACCGCGCCCGCTCGCTGGGCGTGTCGGTGGCCGACATCGCACAGACCTTACAGCTGAGCTTCAGCGAGCAGCGCCTCGGGTACTTCGTCCACGAGGGCAAGCAGTACCAGGTGATCGCGGGATTCGACCGTCCGAACCGCAACGATCCGCGCGACCTGCTGTCGACCTACGTCCGCGCGCGCGACGGCTCGCTCGTGCAGCTCGACAACGTCGTGCGCATCAGCGACGAGACGTCGCCGCCGCAGTTGTTCCGCTACAACCGCTTCGTCTCCGCGACGGTCTCGGCCGGCCTGGCGCCGGGCCGCACGATCGGTGACGGGATCGCCGCGATGGAGGCGATCGCCGACAGCGTGCTCGACGAGTCGTTCTCGACCGCGCTCGCCGGCAGCGCGCGCGACTACGCCGAGAGCTCGTCGAGCCTCGTGTTTGCGTTTCTCTTCGCGATCATCCTGATCTACCTCGTGCTGGCGGCGCAGTTCGAGAGCTTCCGCGATCCGTTCATCATCCTGTTCACGGTGCCCCTGGCGCTTCTCGGCGCGCTTCTGTCGCTGTGGTACTTCGACCAGACGCTCAACATCTTCAGCCAGATCGGCATCATCATGCTGATCGGACTGGTGACGAAGAACGGCATCCTCATCGTAGAGTTCGCCAACCAGCGCAAGGAGCAGGGACTGTCGGTGCGCGAGGCGATCGTCGACGCTGCCGCATCGCGCTTCCGTCCGATCCTGATGACGTCGCTGGCGACGATCCTCGGCGCGCTGCCGATCGCGCTGGCACTCGGCGCCGGAGCCGAGAGCCGCATGTCGATGGGCATCGCCGTCGTCGGCGGACTCGCTCTGTCGACCGTGCTGACGCTGTACGTGATCCCCGCGATCTACTCGTATCTCTCACGAGCGCACGCTCCGGCATTCGACGACGAGGGCGTGCCGGTGGCCGGTGCGGTCGCGCCGCCGGTAACCGTGGCGCACGCGTTCGCCGAGGATTGATCCGACGGCTACCAGATGTCGACGAGTGGCACCCGCACACATGATGCGACGGTCACTTGAGCAGCGACGGCCCGAGCAGGCGGAACCCGACACCGATGAAAGGATCGACGGCATAGCGCGAAGCGACGAGATCCTCCGATGCGAAGCGCTCGTCGAGGATGTCGCCGACCGCGAACTCCGGATCGAGCCCCGGCACGCGATGCGCCGCGACGCCGGCGAGCAGCGTGATGTTCTGATGGAACGACAGCGCGCCGCCGACGAGCACGACGGGG
>DATLHO010000093.1:0-35571 GCA_035539855.1 Kapaibacterium sp. (SeqCode)
CGTCGCGCGTGCTCGAACGGAACACTGCCCGTGAACGTGGCCAGCTCGCCTTCCTGACCCGTGAACTTCAGCGGCGTCGCGACGCCGTCGACGATCATGCCGTCGGCATCGACGGCGCCGGAGTAGGCCTCGATGCGCAGCTCGCCCGCCGAAAGCGAACCGACCGCGACCTGTGCGGTGATCTGCACCTGCTGTCCGATGCGATAGACGTCGGCCTTGGCCGTCGAGACGCGGGCGATCCTGACGCCGGGCCAGATCTCGCGCACGCGCCGCTTCCACGCGATCAGCCCGCGCGCGGCGTGGCCGCTGCCTTCGCGGAGCTGGATGTAGCGGATCGAGCACGGGAAGTAGAAACGCTCCGCATACTCGCGCACCATCCGCTCCGCGCTGAAGCGCGCCAGCAGCGTTGCGATCGATCGCTTCTGCATGCGCACCCACTCGTGCGGCACGCCGTCGCCACCGCGGTCGTAGAACGCGCCGACGACGCTCTCCTCGAGCGTGCGGTAGAGTTGTCGCGATTCGAATTCGTCCTGGTGCTCGTGGTCGGCGAACTGGCGCTCGCCGCCGAGGGCGAATCCGTTGGTGCCGTCATATCCCTCCGGCCACCACCCGTCGAGCACCGAGAGGTTGAGCGTGCCGTTGATGGCGGCCTTCATGCCGCTGGTGCCCGAGGCTTCGAGCGGACGGCGGGGCGTGTTCAGCCAGACGTCGCATCCCTGCACCATGTGCCGCGCGACCGCCATGTCGTAATCCTCGAGGAACACAATCTTGCCCTCGAGCCCGCTCTCGCGGATGAACGTGCTGACGCCGCGCACGAACTCCTTGCCCGGCTGGTCCTTCGGATGCGCCTTGCCGGCGAAGATCATCTGCACCGGTCGCTCGGTGCTGGTGAACAGCCGGTAGGCGCGCTCCTGGTCACGGAACAGCAGCGTCGCGCGCTTGTACGTCGCAAAGCGGCGCGCGAAGCCGATCGTCAGCGCATCTGGATCGAGGATCTTCGAGAGATCGCGCCCGCGCTCCGACCGCGTGTACATCTCGGCCTGACGCTCGACGACGCGCCGGTGCACGTAGTCGACGAGCTGCGTGCGCAGCGACGCCATCGTCGCCCACACGTCGTCGTCGGGGATCGACTCGACCGCCGACCAGAACGCGGGGTCGGCCAGGTGCTCGCGCCAGTCCGCCGGCAGGTGCCGGTCGAGCATCGCGGTCACCGGGTCGGAGATCCACGTCATCGTGTGCACGCCGTTGGTGATCCCGGCGATCGGAATCTCGTCCGGCGTGAAGCCCGGCCAGAGCTTCTGCCACATGTCGCGCGAGACCTCACCGTGAAGCTGGCTGACGCCGTTGTGCTTCGTCGAGAGCTTCAGCGCGAGCACCGTCATCGAGAACGGCTCGGCGTGGTCGTGCGCGTTGACGCGGCCAAGCGACATGAACTGATCGCGTCCCATGCCCAGCCGCGGCCAGTAGTGCGTGAAGTAGCGGTCGATGAGCTCCGGAGGAAACGCGTCGTGTCCTGCCGGCACCGGCGTGTGGGTCGTGAAGATCGCGCCGGCCGCGGAGATCTCGGCGGCCTCGGCGAACGACAGGCCGTGCTCCTCCATCAGCAGCCGCGCCCGCTCGAGCATCAGGAACGCGCTGTGGCCCTCGTTCGAGTGCGTGACCGTCGGCCTGATCCCGAGCGCCAGCAGCGCGCGCATGCCGCCGATGCCGAGGATCATCTCCTGCATGATCCGCGTCTCCTGATCGCCGCCGTAGAGGTAGTCGGCGATGTCGCGGTACTTGCTCAGCGGGTTCTCGCGGATGTTCGTGTCGAGCAGGTAGACCGGCACGCGTCCGACCTGCAGCTTCCAGACGCCGGCGTAGACGACGGCCTCCGGGAACTCGACGCCGATGCGCAGCGGCCGGCCCTCGGCGTCGCGGACCTCTTCGAGCGGAAGCACCGATGGGTCGTTGAAGTCGTAGCTCTCGATCTGCGTACCGTCGAGGGTGAGCCGCTGCTGGAAGTAGCCCATCTGGTACATCAACCCGACACACACGAACGGCAGGCCGAGATCGCTCGCGGCCTTCGTGTGATCGCCCGAGAGCACGCCGAGGCCGCCGGAATACAGCGGCACCGATTCGTGCAGGCCGAACTCCGCCGAGAAGTACGCGATGACGTTGTCGGACTGCAGGCTGCGGTCGCCGTACCAGTTGCGACCCTCGAGGTAGCGATCGAGCTCGGCCAGCGCGCCGCCGTAGCGCACGAGGAAGTCGGCGTCGGACGCGAGCTGCTCGAGGCGCTCCGGCGCAAGACGCTGGAGCACCTTCAGCGGTTGATGATTCGTCTGGTGCCAGAGCTCCGGGTCGATCGAACGAAGGAATTCACGGATCGTCCCGTTCCACGTCCAGTACAGATTGACACAGAGCTCGGTCAGCCGGGCAAGTCCCTCTGGGAACTTCCCGGCGACGGTAAAGGTGACGATCGGGCGCATACGTAAGGATGGGTTGTGGCTCGCGGCGACCGCGCGGGACGGCGCCTCCTGAGCGGGGGCGAAGATACAAATCCCGGACCGCAGTCCCGGCGGTCGTTTCATCGTTGCCGCCGCGCTCGTAACTTCCTCGCCCGAACGATCGCCGCGGCGCGCGCGCCGCTTTCGCCAACCGAACTGTTGCGACATCGATCCGTGACTTCGAAGGAGCTTCACCAGCAGATTGCCGCGTTCGTCGCCGACGGGCTCGACGAACAGGAGTACCGCAGCCGCGCACGCACGGCGGTGCGACCGTGCGAAGATTGCGGTCGCACGTTCACGCGCGATCTCGCCGCGCGCCTCGCGCTCTCCGGCTCCGGTCGACAGGAGCCCCCGCCCGATGAGCGCGGAGGGCTGCTCGAAAACGGCGTCGAGGACCGCGACGAGGCTGCGGAGCGTACTGCGCTGCGCGAGCACGCGCCGACGCAGCAGCCCGGAGCGCTCGAGCGCGTGCTCGGCGACCTGGTCTCGCCTGCTGGCATCGTCCTGGCGGCGCTGGCACTCGTGCTCGCGGCAGGGTGGATGGTGCGTCCGGAGGAGACCGTCGGAGGACTCACGCTGCGCACCGCCGACGAGGCGGTCCCGGTGGAGGTCACCGCGTCGCAGCCGCAGAACCTCTTCAACGAGGCCGTCCGGGTGTTTGCGCTGCTGCGCCGTGGGGAGATGGAGGTGCAGGTGCCGGGGGAGAAGCGGCTCGCGGTCGAAGAATATTTCGCGGCCAACGGCGTCGGCTACTCGGCTCGCTTCCCCAACATCGCGCTGCCGCTGACCGGAGGCATCGTCAGCCGCTACGGCGATCGCGCGTTCGCACAGCTCGTGTACTCGTCGAAGGATCGCGCCGTCTACGTCTTCGAAGTGCCGACGACCGAGCTCCGCGAAGGCAAGCGGCTCTACGTCACCCAGGACATCCTCGAGCGCCTCGAGCGCGGCGAGAGAATCCGGGAACTGACCTCCGAAGGGGAGAGCCTCGTGATGTTCCGTGATGGCGACCTCGTGATCACCGCGGTCGGCAACATGGAGCCCGAGGAGCTCTCGCGGTTCGTCCGCGGTGCATGACGATCGGCACGCACCGTCGCATCACAGGACGCCCGGCCCATGCATTCGGTGATCGCACCAGTACCGTGATCCGCACCCATTGAGTTCTTACCGCTTCCAACAGATTTCGGACGCACAATGAAGCTTCGCCTCATACTCCCGCTCGCGATCGCCACGCTCGCCGTCGCCGGCTGCAACACGACGAAGACCGACCAGCGCGCCGACAGCGGCAGCACGGCCGGGACGACGCCGTCCGGCTCGACCGGCGGCGCACTCGGTGGCGGAGCACCGCAGGCGGCGCCTCGCGTCGGATCGTTCGGCTCCGTCAGCGAGACATCCGACAAGGCCATGGCCGCCGACTTCGGCTGGACCGACGTCAGCGGCGATCACAAGCTCAGCGATTATCGCGGCAAGGTGGTGTTCATCAACTTCTGGGGAACCTGGTGCCCGCCGTGCCGGCGCGAGCTTCCGTCGCTCATCAAGCTGCGCGAGGAGCTCGGTCAGGAGAAGTTCGAGATCATCGGCATCAACGTCGGCGAGCAGCCGCGCGACGGCTCGAGCGTCGAGGCTCACGTCGCGAAGTTCGCGACCGCGAACAAGATCATGTACCCGCTGGTCATCGGCGACGAAGCGCTCGTCAACGCCTACGGCGGCATCCAGGTCGTTCCCACGACGTTCGTCGTCGACGGCACGGGCAGGATCGTCGAGCGCATCGAGGGCTCGCGCGACGAGGCCGGCTTCCGCGCGCTCATCGAAAAGGCGATGTGATCGTCGAGGCGATCTCGAAATCGCGCGCGACGCTCGTTCGCGCGCTGCACCGACGGAAGGGGCGCCGCGAGCACGGCGCATTCCTCGCCGAAGGGGAGCGCACGCTCGACGAGCTCGCCCGCAGCGACGCGTCGCTGCGCTTCGGCTTCGCGAGGTCCGAGCGGCTCGAGCTGCTCGGAGCGATCTTCCCCGGTCTGCCGATCTTCGGTGTCGACGAGCGGCTCGACGGACTCTTCGCGACCGAGAGCCCACAGGGACTTGCGGTCGTCGTCGAGATGCCCGAGCCCGCGTCGCTCGAAGAGCTCGATGAGCTCGACCCACCGCTGCTGGTGCTCGATGGCGTCGCCGATCCCGGCAACGTCGGAACGATCGTCCGGAGCGCGGAGTGGTTCGGCATGGGTGGGGTGGTGCTGCTGTCGGGATGTGCCGATCCCTTCAATCCAAAATCGGTGCGCGCCTCGATGGGATCGCTCGTGCGCGTGCCGATCGTCGAGGTCGCGGCAACAGAGCTGGCGGCGCTCGATCGACCGCTCTTCGTGCTCGATGCCGGCGGAGGCCTCACACTGGGCCGCGATCCGTTGCCGCGCCGGGGCGCGTATGCAATCGGCAGCGAGGCGCACGGCGTCTCGGCCGAGGTCGCGTTGCGCGGCGCGGGCGTGTCGATCGCAGGCGCCGGACACGTTGAGTCGCTCAACGCCGCCGTCGCCGCTTCGATTCTCTGCTACGAGCTATCGCGAATCGCGTAGCGCGCCACTCTCGTCGATCACGAACGAGCTGCGGCCGCCGCCCATGTCGAGCGCCGCGCCGTCGCGGCCGTCGACGAAATCCACCCTCAATCCTCCATCGACGAACGTCGCGGTCACGAACCCCGGCGCGCTGCGTCCCTGCCAGTCGGGGTCGTTGCGCGGATGGCTGAACTCGCGTGGCGGGGCCGGAGACTTCACGCGGTCGGCCTTCGATCCGGCGCCGCTGATGACGAAGACCTTCGGACACACCGCGCAGCCGTCGTCCGGATAATGCATCAACTGCATGCTGTGCTCGTGTCCTGCGATCAGCATCTGGATGCGCGCGCCGGCGCGGTCGATGCGCGTATTGAGCGAATCGATGTAGCGGCCGTAGCGCTCGGAGCAGTTGTCCTGCGTCGAGAAGAACTCGTAGACATAGCGAAACGGATCCTGTCCGTCGCCGAGGCAGTTGCCGATGTAGCCGACGCGATTGAGCGAGGGCATCCAGCGACGCCAGCCGGCGTGCTCGCCGATCGTGCGCGTCGAGTGATGCGCCGCGAGGATCCTCCAGCGCACGCCCGGCGCCATGGCCGAGGCGCGGAGCATGCTCTCGAGCAGCTCGAGAGGGCGTCCCCAGAAGATCGTCGGCCGTGTGAGGAGGTAGGAGCTGTCGAAGAGAATGAACTCGACGGAGTCGGCGCTCCCTTCGGCGACCGCGCGGCGGACGCTCAGGGGACGGTAGTAGCTGAACGTCCATTCCTCGATCGCCCGCTCGCGCTCGTTGCCGGTGACGCAGAATCCGTAGGGGATCGTATTGACCGAGCGGCAGTAGTAATCGTGGTTGCCGGTGATCGCGTGGACGTTCTCGCGCCCTATCCGCCGCATCAGCGCGCGGTACGGATCGATCACCGCGTCGCGCAGCGTCCGCCAGCTCTCGTCGCCCGTGTTGAGTCCGCTCGGATAGAAGTTGTCGCCGAGGAAGAGCATCATCGAGGGCGGCGTGCCGGAGGATGTCATCGATGCGGCGGTCGCATTGACGGCCGCCGCGGTCGAGGTGTGGATCTCGCCGGGCTGCCCCGCGTCGCCGATCGCGATGAACGAGAACGGCCTCCGCGGCTGCGCGCTCGAGGGCGGCGCGAGCAGCAGCAGGAACGTTGCGATGAGGAGACCGAGGAGGCTCGTGGTGGGAGGGATCATTGTACTAACTTCGACAAACCAGTCCTTCGAAGGCGACCGCACGGGTCGACACTACGCTACTCTTCATCCCTGATGGATCTTCGCCGCCAGATTCTCGATGCTTCCCGACAGATCCTCATCGAGCAGGGCTACGGCGCGCTGTCGCTGCGACGCATCGCGTCGATGATCGGTTGCTCCGCCACGGCGATCTACCTGTACTTCGACAACCGCGACGCGCTCGTGCACTCGCTCATCGACGAGGGCTTCGACCTGCTGTACGATCGGGTCGCCTCCGCCGCGGCGAGCCCGCGCGATCCCCACGACGCACTGGACGGACTTCGTAGAATCGCGTGGGAATATATCGCCTTCGGTCTGGAAAATCCCGAGTACTACGAGATCATGTTCCTTCTGAACCCGCGCGAGATGGCCCGCTTCCCGACCGAGAAGTACCGTCGCGCCGCGCGCAGCATGGAGCCGTTTGCCGACGAGCTCCGCGCCGGCATCGCCGCCGGACGCCTGCGCGCGGTCGATCCGCGCGGGTTCGTCAACGTCGTCTGGGCGTCGCTGCACGGGGGCACCGCGATCGTTCTTGCTCGCCGGCTCGACGTGCGCATCGACCGCGAGCGCTTCCTGCGCGCGCTGCTCGAGAACACGCTGCTCGGTGTCGCTCTCGATCCGGCGATCCACGCCGAGCCCACCGCCGAGCCCGCACTGCGCGCCGTCGATGCCCGGCGCGCGTGAATGCCCCGCACCATTTGCCGCCTCCCGGGAACCGATCGCGCGCCGCTGTCTCCAACCCCGCACAATGCCTGACCGCCTCCGAGGCCCAACGATCCGTGAATGCGACAGCTCGCCGATGACGAACTCATACGCAGGACGCTCGCCGGCGAGGAGAGCGCGTTCGCGGAGCTCGTCCGGCGTTATCAGCGGCGCGTGGCGGTCATCGTGCGGAGCGTCATCGGAGGGATCGACGCCGAGGACCTCGCCGACACCGCGCAGGAGATCTTCCTGCTGGCGTTCCGGGGACTCTCGTCGTTCCGCGGCGACGCGCAGTTCGCGACCTGGCTGACGCGCATCGCGCTGCGGCACTGCTACCGCGAGGCGAAGCGTCAGCGCCGGCGCCGAACGCTGTTCGGCCCGTTCGCGCGGCGCGATTCCGAGCGCGAGCCCGCCGAGGAGCGCATCCCCGGCGACGCCCGGACAGATCGCGCCATGATCGCGACCGAGCGCCACGCGGCGGTCGTCGAAGCAATGGCCGTGCTGCCGGAGGAGTTCCGCACGGTGCTCGTGCTGCGGTTGGTCGAGGAGATGCCCGTCGAAGACGTCGCCGCCGCGCTCGGCATCTCGACCGGAACGGTGAAGAGCAGGCTCTTCCGCGCGAAGGAAAAAATGCGCGAGCTGCTCGCAGGCTCCGAGCTGGAGTTCGAGCTCGGCCCCCAGGATTGAGCACCGCGTAGGACACCGGCACGCAACACTCGATCTCGTCGGACAATCGCACTCGTAGGACAGACGCACGACTGAACATCATGGGCAATCTCGACAAGCTTCTCCGCGAGGTCTATCCTCCCGAGCTTCCGCTCGGTTTCGCCGAGCGCACCGCGCGCGCGGCGATGCAGCCGGCGGAGGGAGCGTTCTGGGAGATGCTGCTGTCGTTGAGTCCGCGCGCGGGGATCGCCATCGGCGCGCTCGCAACGGCGCTGGTCGTGGCCGGCTTCGTCGGCACGGGACCAGGCGTGATCGAGGCGATCGATCAGTATGCGGCGGTCGGGTCCATTCTGAGTCTTCCCTAAAGCACCAGCCATGGCAAGCAAGCGAACCAAAGCGATCCTCACCCTCGGCGGCGTCTTTCTCGTCGGTGCGCTCTGCGGCGCGCTCGCGATCGGCGCGTTCGTGCGTGGCGAGGTTCGCTCGAGCGAGCGGCTGCGTGATCGGGGAGGCTTTCGGGAGTATTTTGCGGAGCAGCTCGAGCTGACCACGGCGCAGCGCGACTCGCTGCAGGGCGAGCTCGACTGGTTCTACGGTGAGCTCGCCGGACTGCGCGCCGCGGCCGCGGGTGATCTGCACGATCTCATCGACAGCCTCGATCGACGGCTGGTCACGCGCCTGTCGCCGTCGCAGGTCGCACGGCTCCGCGCGACCGAGTCGCGACTGCGGCGCAACCTTCCCGCCGGACGCCCGGCGCCTCTGGAGGTATCGGATGTCGAAGAGCCTTCGGCGACCGTGAAGGCGCCGTCGTCGCGTGCGGACACCACGCAGAAGAAGCCGGCGATGGCAGCCGCGCCGAAGTCGCCGGCGACTCCGGCGCCGAGTGCCGGTGACTCCGCGACGGTCGCGGACACGAGCGTGGCGAGCGATCCAGCCGAGGCGATGACCGGCCTGCGCGATCGCCTGAAGCAGCGGCTCGGCCTCAGCGATGAGCAATCGGCGCGACTGCGCGAGATCATCGTTGCGACGCGGCGGCAGATCAGAACCGACGTCGAGGCCCGACAGGGGTATCCGCGCCTGCAGCTCGAGGTCGCCGGGCGGCACCTGCGTGACATGGACCGCCGCATCGTCGAGCTTCTCGACGAGTCGCAGCGCGCCGCCTACGCGCCGATCCGCGAGGAGATGTCGCGCCGGATCCGCGAGAAGATCCTCAAGCAATGGAAGAAGCGTCCCGCACGTCGGAAGAACACCGGCGGCGCATCGGGCGACGGCGGACTTCGCTGATCGAGCGAACGGACGACGAGACAAGCACGAGAGAGAATAGCACCGACTCGAACGACACAGGAGGAGAGACTCATGAGACGACTGGCACTGGCGCTCGCACTCGCCCTGTCGATGACGGCGACCGCCGCGGCGCAGGGCGGAGGCCACGGAATGAAGTGGCTCGACGAGAAGACACTCGCCGCGGCGAAGGAGCTCGGCCGCTCGCTGACGACGTGGGCCCGCGCGGAGGTCATCCCCGAAGTGCAGGCATGGAAGACGCGCCTCGACAACTCGCTGTCGCCGGCGGATCTCGCGGCGCTCAACGACCTGCGTCGCCGCTCCGCGGAGCTCCGCGATCGCCGCACCGCCCTCGCGGCCGCGATGCGCGCCGCGTGGAAGAGCGAGGACTATGCCGCGCTCAAACAGGCGCGCGACGACATGAAGGCGCTCGGCGCCGAGCGGGAGGAGATTCTCCAGAGCCTGCGACCGATCGCCGAGGCCAGTCGCGAGACGCTGATGGCGATCGGCGAGACCGCCATGCCGAGCGTGCGCCAGTGGGCTACCGAGGCGCGTGCAATCGGTGAGGCGTGGTACGAGCAGAACAAGGGATCCATCAGTCCGATGGCGGCCGGCGCGATCGGCCGGTTGATGAAGCATCGCCAGGATCTCTTCGCGATGATCGAGCCGAAGCTGCGGACGAAGGCCGCCGCGGCGCGCTTCATGCTCTGGGACGGCGAGGACTTCACCCGCCAGTTCGAGCAGATGCTCCAGAACGGCGACATCGAAGGCATGCGCGAGCTGAACCTCGAGTAGAAGTCGAAGCGCACGAGAACGTGATCAGGGCCGGCGCCACGGGTGTCGGCCCTGGTTGTTTTTCGTCCCTCGATGACGCTCTGACCGGACTATGAGCGATACCATCCGGGGCGTATCTTCCGCGGCGATCCACACATCGAGTCCCGCAACCCATCGCGCACCGGATGACGTCACGACACCAGCACCGCCACCTTGCCGCGCTCCTCGAGGAGTGTCGCGAGCGCACGCTCGCGCTCGTCGCGCCGCTGTCGAGCGACGACCTGCGTCGCCAGCACGACCGGCTCATGAGTCCGATCCTCTGGGACATCGGGCACATCGGCAACTTCGAGGACCTCTGGGGCGTGCGCACCTTCGCGGGCTCCGAGGCCGATGTCGAAGGACTCGATCCGATGTACGATCCGATGATCAACCCGCGGTCGGTCCGCGACACGCTCCCGCTGCCCGCGCTCGAGGAGATGCGGGGATATCTCGGAAGCGTCCGCGCGCGCCTGCTCGAGCGGCTCGACGGCGCGGATCTCGAGAACGGGAGCCCGCTGTTGCGCGATGGGTACCTCTACCAGATGCTGCTGCAGCACGAGTATCAGCACGACGAGACGATCCTCGCGACGCTGCAGCTCAAGACCGGCGAGCCGTATCGTCCGACCAAGCGCCGGACACTGCCGGCGGGTGACGCGAGCGTCGGCGGCTTCGTAGCGATTCCCGCGGGCGAGTACTTCATTGGCACCGACGACCGGTCGGTCGCCTACGACAACGAGCGGCCGCGCCATCGCGTCGCGCTCGGCGCGTTCGAGATCGGCGTCGCTCCGGTCTCCAATGGCGAGTTCATGGAGTTCGTCGAGGCTGGGGGCTATCGCATGCGCGAGCTCTGGACGGACGAGGGATGGAGCTTCATCACCGAGCACGAGATCATCGCACCGAAGCACTGGGAGCGTGATGACGACGGACACTGGCGCACGCGCTCGATGGACATCGTCGAGAACGTCAATCCGCGCCGGCCGGTCGTGCACGTCAGCTGGCACGAGGCCGAGGCGTACTGCCGATGGGCCGACGTCAGGCTGCCCAGCGAGATCGAGTGGGAGGTGGCGGCGTCGTGGGATCCGTCGAGCGCGCTGCCTCGTACGTATCCGTGGGGAGAAGACGCGCCGAATCCGTGGGGAGCAGACGCGTCGGCACCGCCGCGTGCGAACGTCGATCAGCTCGGGTTCATGGCGGCGGAGATCGGCGCGTATCCCGACGGCGTCAGCGCGGTCGGCTGCCATCAGATGATCGGCGACGTGTGGGAGTGGACCTCGAGCGACTTCATGGGCTATCCCGGCTTCGAGGCATTCCCCTACGACGAATACTCGAAGGTCTTCTTCGGAAGCGACTACAAGGTCCTGCGCGGCGGAAGCTGGGCGACACGGCCCGGAGCGATTCGCACCACGTTCAGGAACTGGGACTACCCTATCCGCCGGCAGATCTTCTCGGGCTTCCGCGTCGCACGCGACACGGCGAGCCTCCGACGCGACAGCGGTGGCATGCGATGAGGGCGGCGACCGAATCCGGCGCGATCACGGTGATCGATCTGCTCGGCACCGTCGACGTGCGCGCGGCGATGCTCGATGACGTGCGGCGCGGACTGCTCTCGCGGCCGAAGGAGCTGCCGCCGAAGTATTTCTACGACGAGCGCGGCTCGCAACTGTTCGAGCGCATCTGCGACCTGCCGGAGTACTATCAGACGCGGACCGAGAGCGCGATCCTCGAGGCGATGATCGACGAGGTCGTCGCGCGCTACGCGCCGCGTTCGCTTGCCGAGCTCGGCTCCGGCAGCTCGACGAAGACGCGGGTCATCCTCGACGCGATGCGCCGCGCCGGAACGCTGCTCGAGTACGCGCCGATCGACCTCAGCAGGGAGATCCTCCTCGAGTCGGCGCGCACGCTCACCGAGGAATACCCCGGACTGCGCGTGCGCGCGGTCGTCGCCGACTTCGAGCACGAACTGCCGGCGATGGCCTCGCCCGCGCCGGAGCTGCTGATCTTCCTCGGCGGAACGATCGGCAACTTCGGACCCGACGCATCGCGGCAGCTGCTCGCTCGGCTGCGCAGCGGAATGCGTCCGGGTGACCTGTTTTTACTCGGCGTCGACCAGGTCAAGTCGCCATCGATTCTCAACCCGGCCTACGACGACGCTGCGGGAGTGACCGCGGAGTTCAACCGAAACGTTCTGCGCGTCATCAACGAGCGTCTCGGCGCCGACTTCGATCTCGATGCGTTCGAGCACTACGCGTTCTACGATCCACGCGACGAGCAGATCGAGATGCACCTCGTAAGCACGCGCGACCAGGTTGTCACCATTCCTGACCTTGGCGTGCCGGTTGCGTTCGAACGCGGCGAGAGCGTGCGCACCGAGATCAGCCGCAAGTTCACGCGCGGCTCGGCGACGGCGATGCTGGAGGGATCGGGCTTCGAGCTGCTGGACTGGTTCTCCGACCCGGACGAACTCTTCGGCCTCGCGCTCGCGCGGCCAGCCGCGTAAGCAGCCGACACCGGCACCGAAACAGACTACCGATAACGAACTACCGCAGTCGACCTGTCACGCCACGCGACGATACTGACCTACGATCTGCTGTACGAGCACACGCACCTGCACGCCTTCGGTGGTGCGCGGCGCGCGCATCGCGACGGGGTGGGACTCGAGGTCGAGGCCACACCGATCGTCGTGCGCGACGGGCGCGAGCGTGTCGCGGAGATCGCGCACGTGCTCGACTGGATCGAGTCGATAGGGAGGAGCCGCGACTGGGATTTCTCGCGCGCCCGTGATCGTGCGCCGCTCATCGGCGTGGCCGGCGGTGGCATCATCACGCTCGAGCCCGGCGGACAGATCGAGTACAGCAGCGCGGTTCGAGACGACGCCGAGACGGTGCTCGACGAGGTCGAGGGATTTTTCGATCTGCTCGATGCGCATGCCGCGGACGCTGGGATCGAGCTGCGCCACATCGGGTTCAACGACGCGTGCCCGGTCGAGGAGATCCCGCTGCAGCTCGACGCGCCTCGGTATCGAGAGATGGACGCGTACTTCGCGGCGATCTCACCGTACGGCCGCGCGATGATGCGGGCGACCTGCGCGCTGCAGATCAGTCTCGACTTCGGCACCGGCGCCGTCGCCGCCGAGCGCTGGCGCCTGGCGAACATGATCGCGCCGGCCATGAACGCGCTCTTCGCGAACTCGCCGCACGAACGCGACGGCCGTCGATACCGCAGCTACCGGCACGAGATCTGGCGTCACGTCGACCCGACCCGCACCGGAAGACTATTCGACAAACCCGACCTCGATCCGGTCGCCGACTACCTGCGCTTCGCACTCGACGCAAGAGTGATGATGTACCGCGTCCGAAACGGCGACGGCGACAGCAGCAGCGACAGCAGCGGCAACAGCAGCAGCGGCAGCAGCAGCGACAGCAACGGCGGCAGCAACACTGGCAGCAACAGCGACATGCGGCGTCCGGAGCAGCCGCTGACGTTCCGACAGTGGATCGACCGCAGCGGTCCCGGCCTACCGGCGCACGCACCCGACCTCGCCGACTGGGAGCTCCACCTGACGACGCTCTTCCCCGACGTCCGCGCCCGCGGCTTCATGGAGCTCCGCTCGATCGACGCACAACCACCGGCAACCCGCCGGGTCGCCGTGGCGCTCGTCACCGCCCTCGTCTACGACGAAGCACTCCGCCACGAAGCCCTGGCGCGCCTGGAATCCCGCGAACGAGTCCGCAAACCAAACGATCACGAGCGCGACGGCTACTGGCAAAGCGACCTCGCTACCGGCCGAGAGCTTTTAGCGCTCGCTCGCGCAAAGCGCTCGCTGCGCTAGGGACAGCTTCGCAGGGGACAGCTGCGCAGGGGACAGCTTCGCAGGGGACAGCTGCGCAGGGGACAGCTGCGCAGGGGAGAGGTACGCCCAGGGCGAAGCCGTCCCTTGCGAAGCTGTCCCCTGGCCAACGGCCTGTCCCCTGCGCAGCTGTCCCTTCGGCCCGGCTCCGCCGGGCCGTGTCCCCGTTTGTAACGACCGCCGCAAATCCCTCGCGTTCGTGCTAAGTTTGTCGCTTCTCACGCACTATCTCTCTACGAAATGGCTGACAGCAACTTCGATCTCGTCGTCATCGGCAGCGGACCCGGCGGCTACATCGCCGCGATCCGGGCGTCGCAGCTCGGTCTGAAGACCGCCATCATCGAGCGCGACCGCCTCGGCGGCGTCTGTCTCAACTGGGGGTGCATTCCCACAAAGGCGCTCCTGAAGAACGCCGAGTACATGCACTTCCTCAACCATGCCGGCGACTTCGGATTCACCATCGGCGATGTCAGCGTCGATTTCCCGAAGGTCGTCCAGCGCAGCCGCGAGGTTGCCGACGCGAACTCCAGCGGCGTCAACTTCCTGATGAAGAAGAACAAGGTCGAGATCATCAAGGGCTTCGGCGTCATCGCCGGCCCGAAGGCGATCGAGATCCGCGATCCCGACGGCAAGGTCACGCAGCGCGTCGAGACGAAGTCGATGATCGTCGCCACCGGAGCCCGCGCGCGCGTCTTCCCGGGCATCGAGGTCGACTACAAGCGCGTCATCACCTCGACCGAGGCCCTGCTGCTGCAGGAGGCTCCCAAGACCATGATCATCATGGGCGCCGGCGCCATCGGCATCGAGTTCGCCTACTTCTACAACGCCTTCGGCACGAAGGTCACCGTCGTCGAGATGCAGCCGCACATCCTCCCGGTCGAGGACGAGGATGCCTCGAAGGAGGTCGCCCGCGCGTTCAAGAAGAAGAAGGTCGAGATCCTCAACGAGACGAAGGTCATCAGCGCGAAGGCGGCCGGCAACGGAGTGGAGGTGGTGATCGAGGACAAGAAGGGCGAGCGCAAGACGCTCAAGGCCGACTACGCTCTCAACGCCGTCGGCGTGACCGGCAACATCGAGGGCATCGGATTGGAGACCGTCGGGGTCGCCGTCGAGCGCGGGCACATCAAGGTCGACAACCACATGCGCACGAACGTGCCGGGCATCTACGCGATCGGCGACGTCGTCGGCGCGCCGTGGCTGGCGCACGTCGCCTCGCACGAGGGCGTCGTCGCGGCCGAGACCATCGCCGGACATCCGAACCACGGCATGGCCTACGACAACGTCCCGGGCTGCACCTACTGCCAGCCGCAGGTCGCCTCGGTCGGACTGACCGAGAAGGCCGCGCGCGAGAAAGGACACGACGTCAAGATCGGGCGCTTCCCGTTCAAGGCCAGCGGCAAGGCCCGCGCGATCGGCGAGACCGACGGCTTCGTCAAGCTCGTCATCGACGCGAAGTACGGTGAGATCCTCGGAGGACACATCGTCGGCGTCGAGGCGACCGAGATGATCGCCGAGATCTGCACCGCGCGCGCCGCCGATGCCACCGCCGAGACGCTCATGCACGCGATCCACGCGCACCCGACGCTGTCGGAGGGCGTGATGGAGGCGGCGCTCGACGCCTACGGCATGGCGCTCAACGTGTAGTCGGTGACCCCGCGAACTCACTGAGGTCTGCGCCGTGACGCTGATGGATCTCGATTCGACGCTCGTCAACGGGACCGATCTGGCGCAGGCCGCCGGATCGGTCGTCCCCGTGTGGCTCGGTCGCATCGGCTACGGCGAGGCGTGGGCGCTGCAGCGGGAGGTCTTCGAGGAGGTTCGTCTGGGAGCGCGCGCCAACACGTTCCTGTTGTGCGAGCATCCCGACGTGATCACGCTCGGACGCAACTGCAGGGGCGACGAGAACCTTCGAGCGTCACGCGAGGTGCTCGAGTCCGAGGGTTATGAGATCTACGAGGTCGACCGTGGAGGTGATGTCACCTATCATGGTCCCGGACAGCTCGTCGGCTATCCGATCGTGCGCCTGGCCGACTTCCGCGAGGACCTCGGCTGGTACATGCGCTCGGTCGAGGAGATGATCATCCGGGCGATCGCGGGCGTCGGGCTCGATGCCGGACGCAAGGAGGGGATGAGCGGCGTCTGGTGCGACGACCGCAAGGTCTGCGCGATCGGCGTGCGGGCGTCGCGGTGGGTGACGATGCACGGCTTTGCGCTCAACGTCACGACCGATCTCGAGCGCTTCGGCGCGATCGTTCCGTGCGGGATCACCGACTATGCGGTCACGTCGATCGAGCGGGAGACCGGAGTGCGACACGACCTGCGGGCGATCGCCGGGCGTGTCGCCGCCGAATGGGACGGTGTCTTCTCCGCGCCGTGAGGCTCACGGCGTAGGGTGGCATGTCCACGGATTCTTATCTTGACGGTTTCTTGTCGCTCACAGCCCCCCACGATAGCAGCATGTGCCGTTTCCTCGCATACGTCGGTCGGCCGGTCCTCGCCAACGACCTCCTGTATCGTCCGCAGCACTCGCTCATCGAGCGGCAGTCGCTCGGGGCGCAGGAGATGTCGATCCCGATCAACGGCGACGGGTTCGGTCTGAGCTGGTATGACTTCGAGCTCGACGACGAGCCGTGCCAGTTCCGCTCGATCCACCCCGCATGGAGCGATCTGAACCTTCGGTTCCTCGCCCGGAAGATCAAGTCGCCGATGCTCTTCGCGCACATCCGCGCGGCGACGCCGGGGTCGCTCGTCGAGGAGGTCAACTGCCACCCGTTCGTGCACGGCAAGCTCACGTGGATGCACAACGGCATGGTCCAGGGCTTCCGCCAGATCCGCCGGACGCTGCTGCGAGGTCTCGGCGACGAGGCCTACGACGCGGTCATGGGCTCGACCGATTCGGAGCACATGTTCGCGCTGTTCCTCAACAACCTCGAGAATCCCTCCGGCGCCGTGACGACCGATGAGATGGTCCGCGCGATGTTCGGGATGTTCGGGGACTTCAACCGACTGCTGCTCGAGCACAACGTGCGCGAGCACTCCTATCTCAACTTCTGCGTCTCGAACGGTCGCTCGATCGTCGCGACGCGCTACACGACCAACCCGCGCGTCCAGCCCGCCTCGCTCTACTACATGTTCGGCCGCGAGTTCGTGGCCGACGGTGACCGCACGTTCATGGCGCCCGACGAGGGACACAGCCAGGCGGTCGTCATCGCGAGCGAGCCGTTCACGTCGCACAAGTCCGACTGGGTGAAGGTCACACGAAACTCGATGCTCATCGTCGAGGAGGATCTGACGATCCGCTTCGAGGAGATCGAGCTCCCCTTCGAGAAGGCCGCGTTCGTATACGAAGACTGATTCACACGCAATGATTGAAACGCTTCTCCCGTTCGTGCTGCTGCTGCCGCTGATCGGCTTCGTGATCAACGGCGCATTCGGCAAGCGAATCAAGTCCGAGGCGCTCATCGCAACGATCGGCACCGCTGCGGTTGCGATCCCGTTCGCGATGGCCGTCGTGATGTTCCTTCAGATGCTCGGCGAGCCGGAGACCGCGCGCCGGCACATCGTCGAGATCGCCGAGTGGATCACCACCGGAACGTTCTCGGCCGGGTTCTACTACCAGGTCGACCAGCTCTCGATGATCTTCCTGCTGGTGATCACCGGCGTCGGCTCGCTGATCCATTTGTACTCCGCCGGCTACATGCATGGGGACCCGGGGTTCGGTCGCTTCTTCGCGTACCTGAACCTGTTCATCTTCATGATGCTCAACCTGGTGCTGGCCGACAACTTCCTGCTGACGTTTCTCGGCTGGGAGGGAGTGGGATTGTGCTCGTACCTGCTGATCGGCTTCTGGTACGAGCGCGAGTTCAAGGGCGTCGCGATTACCTGGACGGGAGATGCCGCCAAGAAGGCCTTCGTCGTCAACCGCATCGGCGACCTCGGCATGCTCATCGGCATGTTCATTCTCTTCAACGAGTTCGGCACGCTGCGCTACCACGAGATCACGGGCATCGTCTCCTCGCCGGCCGCCGGGTTCTTCCGTGACTCGAGCACCGCGATCACGACCGCGACGATGTTCCTGTTCCTCGGCGCCTGCGGAAAGTCGGCGCAGATCCCGCTCGCCGTCTGGCTGCCGGACGCAATGGCCGGCCCCACGCCGGTCTCGGCGCTGATCCACGCGGCGACGATGGTGACCTCGGGCATCTTCCTGCTCGCGCGCAACGCCGCGCTGTTCTCGCTGGCTCCGACGACCATGATGGTCATCACCGTCGTGGCGATCTTCACCGCCTTCATGGCGGCGACCATCGGCCTGGTGCAGAACGACATCAAGAAGATTCTCGCCTACTCGACCGTCTCGCAGCTCGGTTTCATGTTCGTCGCCCTCGGCGTCGGCGCCTTCACCGCCGCGGTCTTCCACGTGATGACGCACGCGTTCTTCAAGGCGCTCCTGTTCCTCGGCTCCGGCTCGGTCATCCACGGGATGCACCACGAGCAGGACGTCCGCCACATGGGAGGCCTGCGCAAGTACATGCCGCAGACGTACCGCACGTACTTCATCGGCGCGCTCGCGATCAGCGGCGTGCCGCTGCTGAGCGGCTTCTTCTCGAAGGACGAGATCCTCGCCAACGCCTTCGGCTTCAGCCCGATCCTCTGGGGGATCGGCGTGGTCACCGCGTTCTTCACCGCGTTCTACATGTTCCGCTCGGTGTACCTGACGTTCCGCGGCGAGGAGCGCTTCGATCATCATCACGTCCACCCGCACGAGTCGCCGGCGACGATGACGATCCCGCTGTGGATCCTCGCGGTGCTCTCGATCGTCGGAGGCTACGTCGGCCTGCCGCCGGTGCTGGGCGAGAACGTGCACGCGCTCGGCTCCTGGCTCGAGCCGGTCTTCGCTCCGGCGCAGCGCAACATCGTCGCGCATCACCTGACGCACAGCACCGAGTGGATCCTGATGGCGGTCTCCAGCGCTATCGCGTTGAGCGGCATCTGGCTGGCGCGGCACTTCTACATCACGCGACCGGAGCTGCCGGAGAGACTGGCGGCGAGCATGAAGGGACTGCACGCGTTCCTGATGAACAAGTGGTATCTCGACGAGTTCTATCAGACGCTCATCGTCCGCCCGCTGACGCTCCTGTCGCGCTCGTTCCTGTACCGCGTCGTCGACGTGCGCGTCATCGACGGCATCATCAACGGCACGGGCCGGCTCACCGCCGACGTCAGCCGTGGCGTGCGGCGACTGCAGACGGGCGTGGTCCAGAACTACGTCACCATGTTCCTCGTCGGCATTCTCGCCATCGTCGGTTGGTTTCTGCTGCGCTGATCGCGCGTCGCTCGACGGTGAACCGGTACCTCAACACAATTCGCATCTGATCGGATGGCTCTGCTGCTGACGCTCCTCATCCCGCTGGCCTCGGCACTCGTGCTCGCGGCGCTTCCCGGGACCTCTCCGCGGACGCACCGGCTCGTCGCCTTCGCCGGCTCGCTCGCGGCGTTCGTCGCGTCGATGGTCGTCTGGGTCGGCTTCGACCCGGCGTCGCCGGCGTTCCAGTTCCTCACCGACGTGCCGTGGATCAGCTCGATCGACGTCGGCTTCCGCCTCGGCATCGACGGCATGTCGCTGCTGCTCGTCGCGCTGACGACGCTGATCATGCCGATCGCGATCGCCTCGAGCTGGGAGTCGATCCGCGACCGGGAGAAGCTCTACTACGTGATGCTGCTGCTCCTGGAGTTCGGCGTCATCGGCGTGTTCACCGCGCTCGACACCTTCCTGTTCTATGTCTTCTGGGAGGTGGTGCTGATCCCGATGTACTTCCTGATCGGGATCTGGGGAGGCAAGGACCGGATCTACGCGTCGATGAAGTTCTTCATCTACACGATGGCCGGCTCGCTGCTGATGCTCGTGGCGATCATCTGGCTCGGCTTCTACGCCGAGACGCACGGCGCCGGGATGTTCACCGCCGACGTGCGCAAGCTCATGGCGATCGCGCCGACGGTCGGACTCGAGGCGCAGCAGTGGCTGTTCCTGGCGTTCGCGCTCTCGTTCTGCATCAAGGTGCCGCTGTTCCCGCTGCACACGTGGCTGCCCGACGCCCACACGCAGGCGCCGACCGCCGGCTCGGTCATCCTTGCCGCGGTCATGCTGAAGATGGGCACCTACGGACTGGTGCGCTTCAACCTGCAGTTGTTCCCGCATGCCTCGCTGCACTACGCCGATCTCATCGCCATCCTCTCGGTCATCGGCATCATCTATGGCGCGCTGGTCGCGATGGTGCAGACCGACATCAAGAAGCTCGTCGCGTACTCGTCGGTCGCCCACCTTGGCTTCGTGACGCTCGGCATCTTCTCGATGACCGCCGAGGGACTGCAGGGCGCGGTCCTGCAGATGGTCAACCACGGCCTGTCGACCGGCATGCTGTTCCTTCTCGTCGGCTTCATCTACGAGCGCCGTCACACCCGCGAGATGTCGGAGTTCGGCGGCATCGCGAAGTCGATGCCCGTCTACGCCGTGTTCTTCGCGTTCGCGATGCTCGCGTCGGTCGGCCTGCCCGGACTCAACGGCTTCGTCGGGGAATACCTGACGCTGCTCGGCGCCTATACCTCGCGGCACCTGTCGACGACGTGGTACGCGATCATCGGCGCCTCGGGCGTGATCCTCGCGGCGGTGTACCTGCTGATCCTCTACCAGCGGATCTTCTTCGGTCCGCTTACCAAGTCCGAGAACGCGAAGCTCGCCGATCTGTCGAAGCTCGAGGTCGCGCTCGTCGTGCCGCTCGTCGCACTCTTCGTGTGGATCGGCTTCCAGCCGAACACGTTCCTTCACGTCAGCGAGTCGGGCTCGCGCGCGGTCGTCGGCGTCATCGAGGGATTGCGCGGCGTCGACCGATATGCGAACGAGGCACGTCTGCGCAGCGGCGACACGGCGACGGTCGTGCCCGCGGGCATGCTCCCGCCGGGCGCCATGCCGCAGGGCGCCATGCCCCAGGGCGGACTTCCGCCGGGCGCGGTCGGTCCGGACGGGCGCCCGATGGCCCCCTCGGTCGGCGCGCCGGGACAGGTACTGCCGAGCCCGCCGCCGGGACGCTAGAGACTCGCTCCGCACGGTCGTCACGAACATTCGAACAACCTGATCGATGCGCTGGTCGCGTCGACGAAGTATGAGCTACACCGACTTCTTTGCAGCGCTGCCGATCGAGATCGTCTCGATCTTCGCCCTTCTCGTCATGCTCGCCGACGCGTTCGTCGTGCGCAGCACGCGCCTGTGCGCGACGCTCTCGATCGTCGGACTGCTCGCCGGCATCGGCGCCGCGGTCTGGACGATGCTCGGCGATCCGGTCTCCGGCTTCAACGGCATGATCCGCACCGGCGGAGCCGCCAACGTCTTCGACCTGATCTTCTGCGGCGCCGGGATCATGACCGTGCTGCTGGCGCGCGACTACCTGACGCGGGTGGGAGGGATGTTCGACGAGTTCTACACGCTCATGATGATGTCGATCGTGGGCATGATGCTCATGGCCCACGCGAGCGACTTCATGGTGCTGTTCGTCGGCCTGGAGATCATGTCGATCTGCTTCTACGTCATGGCCGGCCTGACGCGCGGGGAGCTTCCGTCGAACGAGGCGTCGCTGAAGTACTTCCTGCTCGGCGCGTTCGCCTCGGGCTTCCTGCTCTACGGCATCGCGCTCGTCTACGGCGCGCTCGGCACGACCGCGTACGCCGACATGCCGACGAACATCGTCCGCAGCCAGTTCCCGACCCTGCTGTGGGCGGGCGTGGCGCTGCTGATCGTCGGCCTCGCATTCAAGGTCGCGGCGTTCCCGTTCCACCAGT
Source organism: Kapaibacterium sp. (SeqCode) (assembly GCA_035539855.1). GTDB lineage: Bacteria > Bacteroidota > Ignavibacteria > OLB7 > OLB7 > DATLHO01. Next base: position 21,405 of record DATLHO010000093.1, read on the forward strand.
GGGCACCGGACGTCTACACCGGCGCACCGACGGTGGTCACCAGCTTCATGAGCACCGCGGGCAAGGCCGGCGCGTTCGCCGGGTTCGTCGGCTTCATGCTCCCGATGCTCACCAGCGGCGCCCCGGGCGTCGAGCAGGCCCGGACGGTGCTCGCACTGATCGCCGCCGGCTCGATGCTCATCGGCAACCTGACCGCGATCGCGCAGACGAACGTCAAGCGGATGCTCGCGTACTCGTCGATCGCGCACGCCGGCTACCTGATGATCGGACTGGCCGCGGGCAATCAGACGGGAGCGACGGGGATTCTCTACTATCTCGGCGCGTACCTGTTCATGCAGCTCGGCGCCTTCGCCGTCGTCGGAATGCTCGAGCGCGAGCACGGCGGAAACCTGTCGATCGACGACTATCGCGGACTCGGCCGCCGGCGTCCCGGCATGGCGATCATCATGGCGCTGTTCATGTTCTCGCTGGTCGGCCTGCCGCCGTTCGCGGGCTTCTTCGGCAAGTACTATCTGTTCATGGCCGCCATCCGCGCGGACATGCTGTGGCTGACGATCGTCGGCGTGATCTCGTCGGTGATCTCGGCCTGGTTCTATCTCGGACTGATCGTCACGATGTACTTCCGCGAGCCGGAGACCGACGCGGCGATGCCGGCCGTCGGCACGACCTCGCGCATGGCGCTTGCGCTGACGATCGCCGGTACGCTGATCGTCGGGCTGATCCCCGAGCTGATCATCCGCGCCGCGCGCTGATTGGCCGGTCGCACTCCAGTTCCTGCCCCATGCGACGGTCACGACCCACGCATGGGGCAGGGGTGTGTAACGACCCATTCGTGCGTATAATCCGGGTCTCGTCACGACGTCAGGTACCAGGATGGCTACGGTGCGACATATCGGACAGGCCGGTCCCGAGCTGACCGAGCGGGAGGAGCTCGTTCTGCGCTACATCGTGCAGAACTTCATCCTCACGGCCAATCCCGTCGGCTCGCGGTTCCTGTCGAAGCGCTTCGAGGAGGAGTCGATCTCCGCCGCGACGATCCGCAACGTCATGGCGGACCTCGAGGAGAAGGGCTACATCACGCACCCGCACACGTCGGCCGGCCGGGTGCCGACCGATCTGGGCTACCGTCGCTACGTCGATGCGCTCGTCCGCGGCGAGCACCTGTCGATGGCCGAGCGCGCGGCGATCGAGAGCACCATCGACCCGGGCACGCCGCCGTCGACCTTCGTCCGTGAAACTTCGCGCCTCCTGGCGACGATCACCGAGCAGCTCGGCATCGTCACTGCGCCGGAAGTGCTCGACAGCGTCCTGGAGCGCATCGAGCTCGTGCCGCTGTCGAGCACGCGATTGCTCGTTGTGCTGTCGCTGCACTCGCGGATCGTGCGCACGGTCACGCTCGAGCTCAACGAGAACATCGAGCGCGCACAGCTCGCGCCGCTGGTTGGTCTGCTCAACGAGCGCCTTGCGGGCCTGCGCCTGCGGGATGTTCGGGGAACGGTTCGCGAGCGGCTGCGCGACGTCGTCGACGAGCGCACGAACCCTGTCGTGCGGATCTTCTTCGACGCGGCCGACCGCATCTTCACGCAGCACGACGACAACCGCATCCACATCACGCCGGCACAGGGGATGCTCCGTCAACCGGAGTTCGCCTCGCCCGAGCAGGTGCGCGGCATCGTAGAGCTCATCGAGAACCAGGAGGTGATCGTGCACCTGCTCGACGGACGCGCCGCCGGCGAGCTGATCCTGTGCGACGATCGCTCGGTCGAGATCTCGATCGGCAGCGAGCACTCCGACGAGAGGCTCGCGGACTTCAGCATGATCACGACGCGCTATCGCATCGGCGATACGTCGGGAACCATCGGGCTTATCGGGCCCAAGCGCATGAACTATTCGCGACTGATTGCCGTCGTCGAGTTCGTGGCCATGACCATGACGAACCGCTTCGGCGACCACTAGCCACATAATGACCGTGGAGTTATCGCAATGAAACGAGAGTCGACACCAACCGAAGAGGCACGGGAGCACCGCGAGGAGAGGACGGCGGGCGACTCCCCGCGACCGGCTGTCGAGGGCGCCGAGGCGCTCGAGGCGCGGATCGCGGAGCTCGAGCAGGAGAACCAGCAGCTCCGCGACAAGGCCTTGCGCTCGGTCGCCGAAGTGGAGAATATCCGTCGTCGGGCCGATGCCGAGCGTCGCCAGACGCTCGAGTACGCCAACGAGCAGCTCCTGAAGCAGATCCTTCCGATCGTCGACGACTTCGAGCGTACCGTCGAGTCCGGCGGACAGACGGCTGACATCGAGGCCTACCGCAAGGGAGTCGAGCTCGTGCGCGCGAACCTCATGAAGACCCTCGACCGCATCGGCGTCAAGCGCATGTCGGTCGTCGGCGAGCCCTTTGACGTGCACCTGCACGAGGCGATCATGCGCCAGCCGAGCGAGGCGCCCGAGGACACCGTCATCACCGACGTCGAGCCCGGCTACACCTACCACGACCGCGTGCTGCGGCACGCGAAGGTGATTATCTCGGCGGGCGGGTAAGGCCGCACCAAACCGAACGACTCGATACTCTGAATTCCGATATGCAGAAGCGCGACTACTACGAGATCCTTGGCGTCGATCGCTCGGCCGGCGAGGCGGAGATCAAGACCGCCTATCGCAAGCTTGCGATCAAGTACCATCCGGATAAGAACCCGGACAACCCGGAGACCGAGGAGCACTTCAAAGAGGCGACCGAGGCCTACGAGGTCCTGTCGGATCCGGACAAGCGCGCCCGCTACGATCGCTTCGGCCACGACGGGATGCGTGCCGGACAGGACTTCCACGGCTTCGGCAACATCAACGACATCTTCTCGGCCTTCGGCAGCTCGATCTTCGGCGACATCTTTGGCCAGCAGCGCTCCAGCGGTCCGTCGTTCGGACTGCAGCCCGGTAGCGACATGAAGATCCGCCTGCCTCTGACGCTCGAGGAGATCGCGACCGGCGTCGAGAAGACGATCGCGATCCGCCGCATGGTGCCGTGCGAGACGTGTCACGGACTCGGCGCGAGCTCGCGCGGCGACATCAAGGAGTGCGGCCAGTGCAACGGAACCGGCGAGGTCCGCCACGTCAGCCGCTCGGTCTTCGGCCAGTTCATCAACGTCCAGGCCTGCAACAACTGCAACGGCTCCGGCCGCACGATCGCCAAGCCGTGCTCGAACTGCCGTGGCGAGGGCCGCGTCCAGGGCGAGAGCCGCGAGGTTCTCGAGGTGCCCGCCGGCGTCAGCGACGGCAACTACATCCCGCTGCGCGGCAAGGGCCATGCGGGTCCGAACGGCGGACCGGCGGGCGATCTGATCGTCCTGATCGAGGAGAAGGAGCACGAGCACTTCGTCCGCAACGGCAACGACGTCGTCTACGACCTGGTCGTGAGCTATCCGCAGGCGGCGCTGGGCGCGGAGATCGAGGTGCCGACGCTGCACGGCAACGCGATGATCACGATCGAGCCGGGCACGCAGCCGGGCACGCTGCTGCGCATGCGGCAGAAGGGAATCCCGCACCTGCACAGCGAGCGGCGCGGCGACCAGATCGTGCGCGTCAACCTGCAGGTGCCCACGCGCCTGTCGCCGGAGGAGCGCGAGGCGCTCGAGCGTCTCTCGACGATGCCGAACGTCGGGTCGTCGTCGCCGACGGGAGCGGGGGAGCGAAGCGGGTTCTTCGAGAAGATGAAGGCGGTGTTCTCGTTTCTCTGAGGCCGTCCGCACGAACGAATTCGATGGGCGTCGCGCACCGCGCGACGCCCATTTTTCATTGGGGCGACACGCGCGCAAACTGCTAGCTTGCGCCGACTCGATCCTCTCATCACACTGAACAATCGCATCGCCCAGGGCGCGTGAAATCACTCCGCAAGGTCTTTCCGTATCTCCGCCGCTACCGGGGCCGGCTCGTGCTCGGACTGCTGTTCATCACGCTGTCGAACGTCTTCTCGGTGCTCATCCCGCGCTACGTGGGTTCGATCATCGACGGGCTTGCCAGCGGAAAGATCTCGAGCGGCGAGCTCCTGCGCGAAGCGTTGATCATTCTCGGTCTGTCGATCGGCAGCGGCCTGTTCCTGTACCTGACGCGGCAGATGATCATCGTGATGTCGCGTCTCGTCGAGTACGATCTGCGCAATGCGTTCATGCGTCACGTGCAATCGCTGCCGATGGGGTACTTCACCTCGACGCCGACCGGCGACATCATGGCGCTGGCGACGAACGACATCTCGGCCGTGCGCGAGTTCGCGGGACCGGCCCTGATGTACGCGACGAACACCCTCACGACGTTTTCGTTCTCGCTGGTGATGATGCTCACGCTCTCGGTCGAGACGACGCTGCTGGCGCTGCTTCCGCTGCCGATCGTCAGCTACAGCGTCTACCGTCTCGGCGCGCGGATCCACACGCTCTTCGGCACCGTCCAGACACAGTACGCCGACATGACCTCGCAGGCGCAGGAGAATTTCTCGGGCGTGCGCGTCGTGCGCGCGTACGTGCGCGAGGCGTACCAGACGAGCTCGTTCGCGAAGCTCAGTGATCTCTACCGCGTGCGCAATCTCGAGCTGACGAAGGTGCAGGCGGCGATGATCCCCGCGATGACCGTGCTCATCGGACTGTCGATGATCATCGTGCTGCTCGTCGGCGGACGTGACGTGATGGCGGGCCGTCAGACGATCGGCGACATCGTGCAGTTCTTCGCCTACATCTCGCAGTTGATCTGGCCGGTGATCGCGGTGGGGTGGGTGACCAACCTGGTGCAGCGCGCCGCGGCGTCGGCCGAGCGACTCGACGCGGTCTTCTCGCTCGCCGGCGAGGCCGATCCCGCGGCGATCGAGCCCGATGCGCCGGCGACCATCACGGGCCGGCTCGAGTTTCGCGACGTCTGGTTCCGCTACCGGCCCGAGCTGCCGTACGTGCTCAAGGGCATCTCGTTCTCGGTCGAGCCGGGGCGCACGCTCGCGGTCATCGGCACGACGGGCTCCGGTAAGTCGACGATCACGCACCTGCTGGCACACACCTACGACGCGACGCGCGGGTCGGTGCTCATCGACGACCGGCCGATCGCGGAGATCCCACTGGGCGTGCTCCGCACGAGCATCGGCGTCGTCTCGCAGGAGACGTTCCTCTTCTCCGACACGATCGCGGGAAACATCCGCTTCGGTCGACCCGACGCGACGCTCGAGGAGATCCGCCACGCCGCCGAGGTCGCGCAGCTTCTCGAAAGCATCGATCGTTTCCCGAAGGGCTTCGACACCGTCGTCGGCGAGCGCGGCATCACGCTCTCCGGCGGACAGAAGCAGCGCACGTCGATCGCGCGCGCGGTGCTGCGCGACCCGACGGTGCTCATGCTCGACGATGCTCTCTCGGCGGTCGACACCGAGACCGAGGAGCTGATCCTGCGCGGCCTGCGGACGGTGATGCGCGCGCGCACGACGATCCTGATCGCGCATCGCATCTCGACGGTCAAGGACGCCGACCAGATCATCGTCCTCGACGACGGCGCGATCATCGAGCGCGGCACGCACGCCGAGCTGCTCGCGTTGCGCGGCACCTACGCGCAGCTCTACGAGCGACAACTGCTCGAAGAGGAGTTGGAGAACCTGTAGCATGCGAGACCTCTTCCGCGGCCTGCGATCGATCGGTACCGCGATCGGCATGATCGTGCGCGAGCCGCGCGTGCGCCGTCTGGCGATCGCTCCGCTGGCGATCAACATCGTGCTCGTGCTCGTCGGCCTGCCGCTGCTCATCTGGTGGGGCGTGTCGATCGGAGGGAGCCTGTTCACCGGAGACGAGGCCTGGGCGGGTCCGCTGCGTCTCGTGGTGGGGGCAGTCGTCGCCATCGTCGTGTCGATCGTCGGACTCCTCGCGCTCCTGGTGCTGGCGCGCATCGCGGCCGCGCCGCTGATGAGCCGGCTCTCGGAGGCGGTCGAGCAGGCGGTGCTCGGTGATCGCTACGTGCCGCGGCAGACGACGCTGCGCGACGACGTCGCGGACGTCGGGCGAGGCGCGATGTTCGCGCTCGGCCGGCTGCTGCTGTTCCTGGTGCTGTATCCGCTGATTCTCGTGACGGGACTGATCCCGGCCGTCGGCCCGATCCTTGCTCCGCTGGCGACGGTGCTGTACGGCGCGCTCGTGCTTTCGCTCGACTTCAGCGAGCCGATCTTCGAGCGCCATCTGCCGGGCTTCCGCCGGCGTCTGCGTCACGTCACGTCGCGTCCGCTGCTGTACCTGGGCTTCGGCGGGGCGTCGGTGGCGATGGCGTTGATTCCGTTCGCGAACCTGGCCGTGCTGCCGGTATGCGTGGCCGCGGCAACGATCGTTTTTCTGGGCGAGAGACCTGACGGGCAACAGCTTTGACGGTTCGAAAACACTCGTATCTTTGGCCGCCACATCCAGAGCGCGTGTCCGCGCACCAGGCCGAGGCTTCCTACCGGCTTGACAATCCCTACATCAATGCGGAGGAGAGACTATGGGTCTCGTCGATCGAGCGAAGAATATCCTTCTGAAGCCGAACGAGGAATGGCAGGTCATCGCTGCTGAGGAGCCGAATGCCGGCGCGATCATCACCGGCTACGTGATTCCCCTCGCGATCCTCTCCGCCGTCGCCGGCGCCATCGGCTCGTTCCTGCTGATGTCGAGCGCGGGAATGGCGATCGCCACCGCGGTCTTCGGCCTGATCTCGGCGGTCATCTCGGTGCTCGTCGCCTCCGCGGTCGTCAATGCTCTGGCGCCGACGTTCAACTCGGAGCAGAACTTCGGTCGGGCGGTGCAGCTCGTCGCTTATTCGTACACCGCCGGTCTGGTCGGCGGCATCCTTCAGATCATCCCGGTCGCCGGGTCGATTCTCGCGTTCCTTGTCGGACTCTACGGCATCTACCTCATGTACCTCGGCCTGCCCGTGGTCATGAAGACGCCGGACGACAAGCGCATCGTCTACATGATCATCGCCTTCGTCGCGCTCTTCCTGGTCGGCATGATCCTCGCGATGATCTTCGGGGCGCTGATGATCACGATGGGCCTCGGCTTTGCCGGCGCCGCCGGAGCCTTCGGCTCGTAAGTTTCGCACGTCTACATGGAAAGGCCCCGGCGAGTATTCGCCGGGGCCTTTTTCTCGTCATGGACGCGCGCAGGAATTACAGCGGGATGTTCCCGTGCTTCTTCCAGGGGTTCGCGTCCTTCTTGTTGCGCAGCAGCTCGAGCGTGTGGATCAGCCGCGGCCGCGTCGACGCCGGCTCGATCACGTCGTCGATGAACCCGCGTTCGGCGGCGAGGTAGGGGTTGGCGAACTTCTCGCGATACTCGGTCTCCTTCTCGGTGAGCGCGCGCTCCGGATCGTCCGATGCCGCGATCTCTCCGCGGAAGAGAATCTCCACCGCGCCCTTGGCGCCCATCACCGCGATCTCGGCCGTCGGCCACGCGAAGTTGAAGTCACCGCGGACGTGCTTCGAGTTCATGACGTCGTACGCGCCGCCGTAGGCCTTGCGCGTGATGACGGTGATCTTCGGGACGGTCGCCTCGCAGAAGGCGTACAGCAGCTTCGCGCCGTGCTTGATGATGCCGCGCCATTCCTGGTCGGTGCCCGGCAGGAACCCCGGCACGTCCTCGAAGACGACGAGCGGAATGTTGAAGCAGTCGCAGAAGCGCACGAAGCGCGCGCCCTTGAGCGACGCGTCGATGTCGAGAACGCCGGCGAGGACGTTCGGCTGGTTGGCGACGATGCCGATCGACTGCCCGCCGAGACGCGCGAAGCCGACGACGATGTTCGCCGCGTAGTCCTCGTGGATCTCCATGAACGAGCGCTCGTCGACGATGCGGCGGATCACCTCCTTGATGTCGTACGGCTTGTTGGGATTCTCCGGAACGATCGCGTTGAGCGTGTGATCGAGCCGCTCCGCCGGATCGTCGAGATCGATCGTCGGCGGATGCTCGCGGTTGTTCTGCGGCATGTACTCGAGCATGCGTCGCACCGCCAGCAGCGCCTCGACTTCGTTCGCCGATGCCACGTGCGCGACACCCGACTTCGACGCGTGCGTCATCGCGCCGCCGAGCTCCTCCTGCGTGACCTCCTCGTGCGTGACCGTCTTGACGACGTTGGGTCCGGTGACGAACATGTAGCTCGAGCCCTGCGCCATGACGATGAAGTCGGTGATCGCGGGGGAGTACACGGCGCCGCCGGCGCAGGGTCCGAGGATGGCGGAGATCTGCGGGATGACGCCGGAGGCGAGCGTGTTGCGCAGGAAGATGTCGGCGTATCCGCCGAGCGAGACGACGCCCTCCTGGATGCGCGCGCCGCCGGAATCGTTCAGCCCGATGACCGGGATGCCGACCTTCATCGCGAGGTCCATGATCTTGCAGATCTTCTCGGCGTGCGTCTCCGAAAGCGAGCCGCCGAAGACCGTGAAGTCCTGCGAGAAGACCGCGACCGGACGGCCGTTGATCGTGCCGGTGCCGGTGACGACGCCGTCGCCGAGATAGCGCTGCTTCTCCAGCCCGAAATCGCGCGAGCGATGGCGTACGAACGCGTCGATCTCGACGAAGCTGCCCTCGTCGAGCAGCACCTCGAGGCGCTCGCGCGCGGTGAGCTTGCCCTTGCGGTGCTGGTCGTCGATGCGCTTCTCGCCACCGCCGAGCAGCGAGGCACGGCGCAGGTTCTCGAGGCGCTCGAGCGGCGTGCTCGCGTCGCGGTGGGCGGCACCGTTGACGGCCGGCGGAGCGGCCGCAGGCGACGGCGCCGCCGCCGGGGCAGCGGACGTCGATGCGGGTATCGAGGCCGTTGGCGCGGCTGCGGGAGCCGGTTTCGCGACCGGATGATTGTTTGCCGAAGGCTGTGCGAGGTGATCTGACTGCGGTGTCATAAAGGCTACGTACCCTTTGTATCCTGCCAACTTACTGAAGAACGGGTCTGGGTATCCCCATGATACCGATTGAGAAATGGCTCCCTTGTTGCATCCGAATCGCGGAGAGCCTATCTTCATAGTTAGGTATGCCTAAGTTCGATATTAACCACACCGTCGAGGACTATCTCCGCTCGATCTATCGCGTTCAGGAGCGCGACGGACGGGCCTCGACGACGGCGCTCGCGCGCGAGCTCGAGATCTCCTCCGCCGCCGTGACCGAGATGGTCCGGCGTCTGGCCGATCTCGGGCTGCTCGAATATCAGCGCTACCAGGGCGCCGTGCTCACGCCGCTGGGGATGGAGCACGCCGTGACGGTGACGCGCCGGCACCGGCTGTGGGAGGTGTTCCTGATCGAGCGTCTCGGGTTCGGCTGGGACCAGGTGCACGAGATCGCCGACGCGCTCGAGCACGTCGCGAGCGAGGATCTCGTCGACCGGCTCGACGAGTACCTGGGCCACCCGACACACGATCCGCACGGAGACCCGATCCCGACACGCGAGGGCGTCGTTCCGCGGCGCGCGCTCGTGGCGCTGGCGGAGCTCGACGTGGGGGAGTGCGGGACGGTCGAGCGCGTCAGCGACGAATTCCCGGAGTTACTGCGCTACGCCTCGTCGCTCGGACTGTCGATCAAGGCGAGCGTTCGCGTGCTCGAGCGGATCGCCTTCGACGGCTCGATCCGCGTGGCGACGAACGAGGTGCCCGCGGTGATCTCTTCAAAGCTCGCCAGCAGCGTGTTCGTCGAGCGCCATGCCGCGCCGGCCGAAACGCCGCGTCGACGCACGCGCAGGGAGGGACGATGAGCGGGGCACCGAAGCGGATTCTCTTTCTCGACGACGACCATCGACGCATCGCCGCGTTCCGCGCGATCGTCACGGAGGTCGAGTGCGAGCTCGCGGTCGTCGAGACCGCCGACGAGTGCATCGCGCGACTGGCCGATGGCGCGTGGGATCTCGTGCTGCTCGATCACGATCTCGGCGGTGAGATCTACTGCGACAGCGCGCGCGAGGACTGCGGAATGGAGGTCGTTCGCTGGCTCTCCGAGCACGGCGGCGACCATGGCGGATTCATCGTGCACACGCACAACGAGATCGCCGGAGCCGCCATGTACCTCGCGCTGGAGGGCATGGGCTATCCGGTGACGCAGGGGATGTTCGGCTCCAGCGCGTTCCACCGCGCGCTCGCGTCGCATCTCGGCATCCGACGCACCGAACGACGTCGCCGCAGGACGCTCTCCGAGCGCGTGCGCGACTATTTCCGATCGCTGAGACTCGGCCGCTGAGGCGGCCTTCACCGAAGCAGACTGATTCGACGTATGCAACGACTACTCCTGTGGCTTCTGTTCACGTTCACCGCCATCGGCGCCGGCGCCTGTGCGGGCGAATCCGAAGCCGATGACGGAAAGCTCTCGATCACCGCAACGACCGGCATGATCGCCGACATCGCGCGCAACGTCGCCGGCGAGCACGGCACGGTCGAGGCGCTGATGGGACCCGGCGTCGACCCGCACCTGTACAAGGCGACGCAGGGCGACCTGGCGCGGCTGACGACGGCCGACGTCGTCTTCTACAATGGACTGCACCTCGAGGGCAAGATGGTCGAGGTGCTCGAGAAGCTCGCCGGCTCGCGCCGCGTCATCGCGGTCGCCGACGGCGTGCCCGAGTCGCAGCTTCGCTCGCCGCCGGAGTTCGCCGGCAATCACGACCCGCATCTGTGGTTCGACGTGAAGATCTGGGGCCTGGCCGTGCGACGCGTCGCCGACGAGCTCAAGAAGGCCGACGAGGAGCACGCGGCCGACTACGAGCGGAATGCGACCGCGTACATCGCGCGGCTCGACTCGCTCGACGCCTGGGTGCGCGAGCAGATCGCGACGATCCCCGCCGAGCGTCGCGTGCTCGTCACCGCGCACGACGCCTTCGGCTACTTCGGGCGCGCCTACGACATCGAGGTGCGAGGGCTGCAGGGCATCAGCACGGTCTCCGAATTCGGCCTTGCCGACGTCAACGCGCTCGTCGGACTCATCGTCGAGCGGAAGATCAAGGCCGTCTTCGTCGAGTCGAGCGTGCCGAAGCGATCGATCGAAGCAGTCGTCGAGGGCGTGCGCTCGCGAGGGCACGACGTGACGATCGGCGGTCAGCTGTACAGCGACGCGATGGGCGACGCCGGCACGCCGGAGGGCACCTACATCGGCATGGTCTCGGCCAACGTCAACACGATCGTTTCCGCGCTGCGCTAGCGCATTAAGAGCAATGATGCAGATGAACGACGACAGGAACGGACGGCCCGGCGCGGTGATCGAGAGTCCTCCCCTCGAGGTCCACGACCTCACGGTGAGCTACTCGCGCCGACCGGTGCTCTGGGACATCGACTTCGCCGTGCCGACCGGGAAGCTCATCGGCATCGTCGGTCCGAACGGCGCGGGGAAGTCGACGCTGATCAAGGCCGCGATGGGACTGGTGCCGCTGGCCAGCGGCCACGTCAACGTCTTCGGCGGCACGCTCGCGGACAACCGCAATCGCGTCGGCTACGTGCCGCAGCGAAGCTCGGTCGACTGGGACTTCCCGACGAACGTGCTCGATGTCGTGCTGATGGGCCGCTACGGACGGCTCGGACTCTTCAAGCGTCCGCGCGCCTCCGACATCGAGGTCGCCTACGAGTCCCTGCGCAAGGTCGGCATGCACGAGTTCGCCCGCCGCCAGATCTCGCAGCTCTCCGGAGGCCAGCAGCAGCGCGTCTTCCTGGCGCGCGCCCTGGCGCAGGACGCGGACCTCTACCTGATGGACGAGCCGTTCGTCGGCGTCGACGCGGCGACCGAGACGGCGATCGTGGAGCTGCTGCGGGAGCTGCGGCGAGAGGGCAAGACCGTCCTCGTCGTCCACCACGACCTGCAGACCGCGCCCGAGTATTTCGACTGGATCCTGCTCCTGAACCTGCGGCTGGTCGCCTTCGGCCCGCTGCAGGAAGTCTTCACCGACGCGCTGCTGCAGCACACCTACGGCGGTCGCCTCAACGTGCTCAGCGAGGTCGCGGAGCTCATGAAGCAGCAGGAGCGCAAGGGACGCGATCCGTTATGAACGACTCGCCCTTTCTCGACTTCCTCCTGTTACGCGACCTCAACGTTCGCGTCGTGGTCATCGGATCGATCCTGCTCGGCGTCGGCTCGGCGGCGATCGGCTGCTTCGCGCTGCTGCGCAAGCGCGCGCTCGTCGGCGACGGCGTCGCGCACGCGGTGCTGCCCGGCGTCGCGATCGCCTACATGGTCACCGGAACCAAGAACACGTTCGCGCTGCTGATCGGCGCGACGATCGCGGGCTGGATCAGCATGGTCGTGATGGATTTCATCAGCCGCCGCAGCCGCATCCGAGAGGACGCGGCGATCGGCATCGTCCTGAGCGTCTTCTTCGGACTCGGCATCCTGCTGGTCACGCACATCCAGGCGACCGGCTCGTCGTCGCAGTCCGGACTCGACAAGTTCCTCTTCGGCCAGGCCGCGTCGCTCGTGCTCAACGACGTCGTCGTCTTCGGCGCGGTCAGCGTGCTGCTGGTCGTGGCGATCATGCTGCTGTTCAAGGACTTCAAGATCCTCTCGTTCGACCCGGAGTTCACGCAGACGATCGGGCTTCCGGCGCGCGGACTGTCGCTCGTGATGACGACGCTGCTGGTGCTCGCGGTGGTCGTCGGAATCCAGGCGGTCGGGGTGGTGCTCATGGCGGCGATGCTGATCACGCCGGCTGCGTCGGCGCGCTACTGGACCGACCGGCTCGGCATCATGCTCGTGCTCGCATCGGCCTTCGGCGCGCTCAGCGGCGTCGGCGGCGCGTTCGTCAGCTACGTCGCGCCGCGGATGCCGACCGGTCCGTGGATCGTGATGTTCGCCACGTTCTTCTTCGTCGCGTCGCTGCTGTTCGCGCCGAAGCGCGGCGTCGTCGCGCGCGTCGTTCGGCACCAGCTCAATCGCCGGCGCACGCTCGCCGAGAACATCCTCAAGACCATGCACATGCTGGGCGAGGATGACGGCGATGTTTTCGCGCCGCGCAGCGAGAGCGACATCCAGGCGCGCCGCCGCATCCCGACCGTGCGCCTGCACCTCGGCCTGCGCCGGCTGCAGCGCGACGGATATGCCGTCGAATCGAAGGAGCGGCACTGGCGGCTGACGCAGGAGGGAGCCCGACAGGGAGCCCGCGTCACGCGCCTGCACCGGCTGTGGGAGGTCTACCTGACGCAGTACCTGCAGATCGCTCCCGACCACGTGCACGAGGACGCCGAGTCGATCGAGCACGTGCTCACGCCCGAGCTCGAGGAGGAGCTCGACCGATTGCTCGAGCGGCCGCTGGCCGATCCCCACGCGCGCGCGATCCCGCGGCGGTAGCGGTCGGATGTCAAATGTCAGATGTCAGATGTCAGATGTCACAAGACAAGCACTACCGAGCGGTGGAGTAGGCAGACACCGTCAGAGTTACTGAATCGTATAACGCCCATATCTGTATGAACAACCGACTCGCTCTCGCACTTGCGCTGGGGATCGCAGCAACGACCTCCGCGATGGCGCAGGATCCCGTCGCCAGGAATCGTCCCACTACCGCAATCGAGACCGATCGACCCGACCAGACCGAGACGGCGACAACCGTCCCGGCCGGCCAGCTTCAGATCGAGGCGGGCTTCGTCTATGAGCACGACGAGACGGAGTACGACGGGACGTTCGGTGGAACCACCGGGCTCGAGACGACGGCGATGCAGATGCCGACCGTGCTCGCGCGCCTCGGTGTTGCCGAGGGCCTGGAGCTGCGCCTCGAGAGCGGGGTGCAGCGGATCGAGACACGCGTTGTCGGCAGCCCGTTGCCGGTCGAGCAGACTACCCTGTCAGACGGCATGACGCCGCTGTCGATCGGCTTCAAGGTCGAGCTGCTCGAGGAGAGCGGAATCATCCCGCAGACAGCGTTCATCGGCGACCTGACGTTGCCGGTGGGATCATCCGAGCTGCGGTCCGAGTTCATCGCGCCCGCGTTCCGCTTCACGATGGCCAGCACGCTCGCCGACTGGCTGTCGTTCGGCTACAACCTCGGCGCGGAGTGGGATGGAGCTGATCCGAACGGTGTCGGCATCTACACCGTCACGCTCGCCGCGGCGTTGAGCGAAGCGATCGGCGCGTACGTCGAGGCGTTCGGGGAAATGAGCACGGGAGCGACCCCGATGCACATGCTCGATGGTGGTTTCACGCTCAAGCCGATGCCCAATCTCCAGTTCGATCTCTCCGGCGGCATC
>DATLHO010000094.1:0-24423 GCA_035539855.1 Kapaibacterium sp. (SeqCode)
GTTGCCTGGGGGGTGGTAACGGTCACGGCATCGCCGGCGCGCGACGTCGACGTCGGGCAGCCGGCGGCGACGAAGGCACGATAGAGATCGGGACGCTCGTCGCGAAGCCGGGCGAGCAGTTCGGCGAGCTCGGCCGCCGAGCCGCCGGCCAGCTCGACGATGAGCTCGCGAACGCGGCGCGGCGTCGCGCTCGCGGCATCGTCGGGAAGTCTCGGATCGTTCATGCAGCCCTCCGACGGTTTCCCGCCGGTGTGAGGCGCTGTCGGAGCGTCCGCACGTCGGCGAACAGATCGCCGTACTCGCGGACGCGGCGCGGCACCTCGGCAATGGTGAAGCTCAAACGGGCGGCATCGCGCCGCGTGCGTACCGCGTCGATCTCGTCCCAGGACAGCGGCGTCGAGACCGTCGGCGACGACATCGCGCGGACCGAGTACGGGGCGACCGTCGTCTTGGACCGGTCGTTCTGGCTCCAGTCGATGAACACCTTGCCGGCGCGCTCGCTGCGGCGCATCGTCGAGGTCACGAGCGTCGGATGCTCGCGCTCGAACAGCAGCGCCACCGCGTGCGCGAACTCCTTGGTCGCCTCGAACGTGACCGCCGTGTTCAGCGGCACCCAGAGGTGAATCCCCTTGCCGCCGGATGTCTTGGGCACCGCCTCGAGGCCGAGCGCGCGCAGCATCGCGCGAAGCTCTCGCGCAACGTGCACGCAGTCGAACATGCCCGCCGGCGCGCCCGGATCCAGGTCGAAGACCAGCGCCTGCGGCCGCTCCGGCCGCCGGCACGTGCCGAGCAGCGGGTGAAGCTCGATCGAGCCGAGGTTGGCCATCCACAACAGCGACGGCACGTCGGCGACGATGCAGTACTCGATGTCCGCGGCGCTGCCGTCGCGCCTGACCGCGCAGGTCTTCGTCCATCCGGGCCGCCAGGAGGGACAGCGCTTCTCGTAGAAGAACGTCCCCTCGACGCCGTCGGGATAGCGCTTCATCGTCATGGGATGCTCGCGCACGTGCGCGAGGATCGTCGGCGCGATCGCGTAGTAGTACTCAAGCAGCTCCCGCTTCGTCGTGCCGGTCTCCGGGAACAGCACCTTGTCGAGATTCGACAGCGCGAGCTTCGACTGCCGCAGCAGCTTCTCGTCGATCGCGAGCATCATGCGGCCCTCCGTCTGGTGCCGCCCGACTTCGAGGCGGAGCGTTTTTTCGCCGGAGCCGACCTGCCGGCAGCCGACCGACCCGCGGTCGACCTTGAGGCCGCGGAAGCGGTTGCCGCCGACCTGTCGGACACCGGCTTCTTCGCCGGGCTCTTCGCGCGAGCGGACTTCTTCGCGGCCGTCGTCGACCGCGTCGTCACGCCCGCGTTCTTCGCCGCGGCGCGCTTCGTCGTCGTCGCCGCACCCGACGACTCCGCAACGCCTTCGAGCGACTTCTTCAACGCCTCCATCAGATTGATCACGTTGCCCTTCGAGCCGCTGTCGCTCGGCTCCTGGACGACGAGGTCCTCGCCGGCGGCCTTGGCCTCGATGAGCTTCTCGACGCGCTCACGGAACTCGTCGCGGTAGTCCGCCGGATTGAACTCTGTCGTCAGGTGCTCGATGAGCTGATCGGCCATCGCCAGCTCGCGCTCGCCGACCTCGAACTCCTCAGGGATTCCCTCGACGTCGCCGACGGCGACGACCTCGTCGGCGTACCGGAGCGTCTCCAGGCAGAGCGCGTCGCCGATCGGCCGCACGACCGCGAGGTACTCCTTGGTGCGCATGACGATGCGCGCGACCGCGACCTTGCGCGATGCGGAGAGCGCCTCGAGCAGCAGGCGGTATGGCTTCGACCCGTTCTTGTCGGGCACCAGGTAGTAGGGGCGGTCGAAGAGCATCGGGTCGATGTCGTCGAGCGCGACGAAGCTCTCGATCTCGATCGCGCGGCCGGACTCCGGCCGGAGCTGCTCGAGCTCCTCCTGCGTGATGATCACGTACTGGTCGGGCGCGACTTCGTAACCCTTGGCGGTCTTGTCGAAGTCGTACTCGCGGCCCGACTCCGGACAGACGAGCTTCCTGCGCAGACGGCACTTGCCGTCGCTGCTGAGCATGTGGAAGTGCACGTCGCGATCACGCACCGCCGTGTACAGCTTCACCGGTATGTTGACGAGCCCGAAACTGATCGAGCCGCTCCAGATTGCACGTCCCATCTATCGTTCTCCCCCTCGTTACCCACTGGTTGTTTCGCTCACTCCTCGAGCACCACCTCGGTCGCCTTCTTGTCGATTCTCAGCCCGTGGTAGACCGCATGCCGCAGCATCCCACCGTGGGTCAGCTCGGCGTACGAGATCTCGGCGACGAGCTCCGGCTCGGAGAAGACGACGGCGCCGGCGACGTTGCCCGCCGGGACCGGCCCCGCGAACGGGCTGGTCGTGCGACGCAGCGCGTCGAGCTCGCGCTTGAGCACCGCGCGCTCGATCTCTGACATGCCCGTACCGACGTTGCCGGCGTACTGAAGCACGCGCGCGCTGCGTCCGCGCCGGGCGGTGTAGTAGCCGAGCAGCAGAGAGCCCACGCGATCGGCGTTGCGACCGTTGCCGGGCAGATAGCCGGCAACGACGAACTCCTGGCGTCGCCGCACCTTGATCTTGAGCCACCGGCCGCTGCGGTCGCCGGGGATGTAGGGACTGTCGAGTCGCTTGGCGACGATCCCTTCGTACCCGGCATCGCGCGCCGTGGCGAGCAGCTTCTTTCCGCCGCCGGCGACCCAGCCCGGAGCGTACCACCGCGGATCGTTCATGGCGAGCTCGGACAGCAGCGCGCGTCGATCCGCATACGGCATGGCCATCACCGAGCGGCCGTCGATCGCCATGATGTCGAAGACGAGGTAGGCGATCGGGATCTCCTGAACGGCGCGGCGGATCAGCATGCTGTCGCCCAGACCCATGCGACCCTGCAGGAGCGAGAAGCTCGGGCGCGAGTCGTCGTCGAGCGCGACGATCTCGCCGTCGAGCACGACGCGACGCTTCGCCAGGCGCAGCCCCTCGTCGTGCAGCTCGGGATAGCGCGCCGTGATGTCGATGCCGTTTCGGCTCTCGAGCCGCACGCCCCGCTCGTCGCAGTACGCCAGGCAGCGCACGCCATCCCACTTGTACTCGAAGCCGTAGTCGGCCTCGTTCGACGGGAGCTCCGACAGCTTCGCCAGCATCGGACGGATCCCTCGAATCATCTCCCCGCTTCGTGCCTTCTTCATCACCGCTCTGCCCATGGTCTCCTCGCTGCGTCCATGATGGCGCCGTCCGGGCGCCTTCCGACGATCATGAGTTCAAAGGGCGCACCGTTGGGCGACGGAGCGTCGAGGATCGAATTCGAGAGAATTGGAAGGGTGGGGATTGCACTCCGCGACGCCGGCGAGCGCGAGTGAGAGGAGGGCGAGGCCGGACGGCGCCTATCGTGCCGTCCGTAGGAGAAACTGCCGCCGTCCCGACGCGGTTTCGTGCTCAGCGGCGCGAGAGGTACTGGCCCATGCTCGCGAAGATCGTCTCGATCTGCTGGGTCGTCAGGTCGCGGTCGAAGTGGAAGTGCAGCTCGACGCGGCCGGACGCGTCGGGAGCCGGTTCGGGATCGGGAAACGTCCGGCGGGGCTCGTCGGGGGAGGGACGGCGCAGCGCGATCGACTTCGAGCGCCGGCGCACGGCGTGCTCGTCCTCGCGCGACGGATCGGCCTCCACAAGCAGCTCGTACAGCCGAGCCATGCGCCGCGCCGCAGCTTCGCCAACGCCGCTGGTGCGCATGAACCAGTCGACCGCCCTCGACGGGTCACCGGCGGGATCGGGGATCGCCGTGAAGAGCTCCGGCGGGTAGAGCTCCTCGCGGAGCATCCGGCAGAACTCGGGATACGTGCTGTCGACACGCCAGAGATGCGCGCGCTCGGTCGGACGTCCGTCGGCGTCGACGAGCCCGAAGTGCTTGAGCGTCGGCAGCAGGTTGCGCGCGGTCTTCTCCTCGACGCCGAGCACGGTGACGAGGTAGCCGGCGTCGACGAGTGCTGGCAGCTTGCGGCGGAACTGCTGTCGCAGCGGCCACCAGCTGCTCGCCGGGAACATGGGGTAGACTGGTTGTCGGACGATCATGACCGGACTCCTCGGTACTCTGTGGCCGGCACCGTCCCGTCGCCGATGGCGTATGGACGGAGCAGTCCCGGCCCCGTTAGGAGCTCACCACTTGCGTGCCACGCGAGCGCCGGAACGCGGCCTGCCGCATCATCGGCCAAGGCGTAGCGGAATCGCACACTCGCTTCTGAAATCATGCTGTCGCGGAGGATGCCGTCCCGCCACGCACGCGGTTTCCGGGCGGGTGTCCATTGTCGGCGTCACGAACGAGTTGCGGCGACGTCAGTGACGTCCTGCCGGCGCGGCGGACATACCATGTGGATATCTCGTTCGCAAGAGGAGGTTTTCCACAAGGTTTCCACCTGCCCGGTCCGCCGGCCGTGGAGAACCGCGCGTGGAACCGCTCCACGAGCTGTAACGCCCGAATCGACGTTCGCTCAAGTGGTACATGAGGCAATCCGGACTACGGCAGTCCGATTCTCCACAGTGGTGGATTTCGTGCTCCGAAGGCAGAGAATGGGGGCAGTTTGAAGGGGTAATTGGGGCGACGCTGCGTCGTGATGAGACGAGGGGGAATCAACCGATCGGACGAGCGAACAAACCGAACGCGGCGTGGGAAGCAGCCTAACGGTGCAAGGGCGAATCACCCGAGGCGCGCGGACGGTCCACCGAGCCGCGCGAGGGAACCAACCTCCGGGGGCGGCGTCTAGAGGGCATCTCTGCCGCACACGACGAGCATTGCCACACCTGAGAGGAGGTACACCGTGAAACGACTGCTGCTCCTTGTCCTCGGCCTCATCGCCACATCGCTGCTGCCGCACATGATGCGGGCGCAGGAAACGCTCCCCGATCTTCTCGAGGACGACGACGAGTCGACCATTCTTGCCGACAGCGCCGACGGGCCGCAGCGCATCGGCATCCCGGCCGCATCGTTCGACCTCGAGCCGAGCGAGAGCGGAGCGATCACCGGCTACTGCTTCGACGAGCACCTGATCGCGCCGACGCGCGTGACGAACTTCAGCACCATCCTGGCCGGCGGCGAGTCGGCGGTGGTTCGCACGGCCGACGGCCGCGAGCGCAGCCTGCGTCAGGCCGTGCGCGAGGGGCAGATCGCGATCCGCGCGCGGCAGCTCGACGTCGCGTTCGTCAATCGCACCGACCAGTCGATGCAGGTGCGCCTGCCGCAGCCGATGGTGTTGTGGGATCGCAGCGGCGGCCAGGTCAACCCGCTGGCCCTGGCGGCCCTCGGCGCCCCGAACGTCAGCAACGATGCGCGCCAGAAGGCGATCTGGAAGGTCACGAACACCGAGCGCCGTCTGCACTCGCTCGGCTACCTGGCCGGGTCGATGTACGATTACGATCGTGATCGCTTCGTCAACGCGGTCAACGCGTTCCAGCGCGAGCACGACATGACGCCGACCAGCGAGCTCGACGTGGCGACGATCAAGCGCGTCGCCGTCGTCGAGTCCGAGCTGCGCGACCGGTTGCGCACCCTCGGCTTCACCAGCCGCGAGCCGCGGTTCGCGCGCGAGGCGCTCGCGTCGCAGATCCGCAGCTACGAGGCGTTCCTCGGCCGTCCGGCGAGCGGACGCTGGAGCGAGCAGCTCGCCGGGACGCTCGGCTCGACTGAGACGATCCTGCCGCAGCTCGAGCTCGTGCGCCCCGGACGGGGTCAGCAGATCGCCGACGTGCTCGGTGGCGATCGCGCCGAGAGCGTCCTGACGTATCTCAACGACGGCCGCGCGATGCTGATGCTCGCCGAGGCGCCGTCGGGCGTCGAGCTGTGGAGCCGGAACGGGCGTCGCAGCTCGCGCGTCGGCACCGGCGCCGAAGCGGCGATGGCGATCGACCGCGCCGCCGCGTCGCTCGCCGGGCGCGCTTCGAAGAACGGTCGCGTCGTGATCTACCCGGGCGTCGCGCGTGACGGCATGACGCCGGTGACCGTCGGCGGGCGGACCGTCGAGATGAGCGCCAGCGAGCTCGCGCGCTTCGTCGACGGCGGCGCGATGCCGCAGGCTCTCGAGAGCGCGCTGGCGTCGATGATCCCGTCGGGCGAAAGCAATCGGTGGACGGGCGGAGGCGCAACGCCGAGCTTCGTGCTCTACCGCGGTCCGCTTCAGCAGGGCCGCGCCGCCGGCGCCCTCGCGCGTCTCGGCCTCGAGCAGGTGGACGCGGCTCGTCTGGCAGGAGCCCTCGAGCGCACGTATGGCGACCGGGTCGACCTCTACGTCAGCAACGACCTGCGCATCGGCGCCGAGCGCTACGATCGCTCGATGGGCAGTCTCGTTGTCGCGCCGCGGAGCCCCGAGCTCGCTCTGGCCGACTGACCCGGGCGGACCTTTCCGTCCGCGAGCCGCATCGATCGAACCATTGCGCCCCCGCACCGCAGCCGCGGAGCGGGGGCGCAACGGTTTCGCGTCCCGATTTTCTGTCACACCATCCTTTTGATCTTCGCCGCAGGCGCCTAAATTGAGCACGCAGGTCGAGCGCTACGCCACTGAAACCCCATGGCGCGTCCAATGCGAATCCTCGTTGTCGAAGACGACCCCAACATCGCCTCGCTCATCTCCGAAGGTCTCTCGGCCCAGCGTTACGTCGTCGATATCGCGATCGATGGCGAGAGCGGCAGCGAGATGGCCTGCGTCAACGACTACGACCTCGTCATCCTCGACATCATCCTGCCAGGGCGCGATGGCTTCCAGGTCTGCCGCGAGATCCGTGCGGAGGGCGTGACGGTGCCGGTGCTGATGCTGACGTCGCTCAACGGCGACGGGGACGTGGTGCGCGGTCTCGACGCCGGCGCCGACGACTTCCTGCCGAAGCCGTTTTCGTTCGACGTGCTGCTGGCTCGCGTCCGCGCGCTGCTGCGCCGGACGATCGCGCAGAAGACCACGCAGATCACCGTCGGAGGGCTCGTGCTCGACACCGCCAATCGCAGTATCAGCCGCAACGGACGCTCGCTCGATCTGACGGCAAAGGAGCTGATGCTCCTCGAGTACCTGATGCTCAACGCCGGGCGCGTCGTCACGCGCGAGAACATCGCGGAGCATGTCTGGGACATGCACTTCGACCCGAAGTCCAACGTGATCGATCGCCTCGTGCACCGTCTGCGTCAGAAACTCGACCGCGCCGGCAGCTCGCCACTGCAGACCGTTCGCGGTCTCGGGTACACGTTGCAGGAAGAGGAGGTGGAGGGGCAGGAATAGGGCGGCAGAGCCGGCCCGGCGGCGCGACGCGAGGCACCGCCGTGCTTCGTCGGCGCATTCATCACCGACGGTGCCCGGTAATCCGGAACGCGGTCATCACCATCGTGCCGAGCATACATCTCCGCGACAGACGCGTCGCCCTATCGCCACCATCAGCACGGCATTCGTCCGGTTCTGAACCTGTCATAGTCGTGTAATCTGTCGCCGATAGCTTGTCGACCTGCCGAGATCTCGCGCGTCAGCCTGTGCGATCGAGCTCATCTCGGACGCGATGCGCGACGCGGTCGAGGTCGGACTCGATCTCGAGCGCGGCGGTCTCGAGCTGCTCGGGCGCGAGCCCTGCGGCAGTGATTTCGAGCTCGCGCAGGCGCTCTCGAAGGAGCGATGCGCCGAGCGTCGCGGTCGAGCCGCCGAGCGTGTGCGCGTACCGGGCGAATGTCGCCCGATCGCCGGTTGCAGCCGCGTGACGCAGCAGCGCAACGAGCTCGCGCAGCGTCGCGAGAATTCCCTCGACAACCTCCTCGAAGGGACGCGACAGGTGCTCGGCAGTCTCGCGACGGAGACGGGAGAAGATCTCGACGGAGAGCTCCTCGAGCCCGCTCTCGACGCCGGCAGGCATCGTGCCGACGCGAAGCGCGGAGAGGATTGCCTCGATGCCGGTGGCATCGAGCGGTTTCTCGACGACGTCGTCAATGCCGGCGTCGTCGCAGCGTGCACGCACGTCGCCGTCGAGCGTCGCGGTCAGCGCGACGATGCGAGATACACTCGTTCCGTTTGGGGCTTTCGCACCGCCCGGGCCGTTCGCGCGAATACGCCGGCTCGCCTCGAAGCCGTCGAGCTCGGGCATTTGCAGGTCCATCAGCACGAGGTCGTACGCCCGGCGCGACGCGGCCTCGACCGCCTCGATGCCGTCGATGGCAGTGTCGACCTCGTGGCCGGCGCTCCGCAGAAGGCTCGAGACGACCATCCGGCTGAGCGGCTCGTCATCGACGACGAGGATCGCGAGCGTCCGTCCGGTGCCTTTTGAAGTGTCCGGGTCCATGCCTCTCACGTGATTCTGATGAACATTAACGCCGACACCCCCGATGAGCGTAGCACCCAGCCGACCGATGAGGAGCTGATCGCATCGGCGCGATACCGCGAGCTGGCGGCGAGCGCGCGCGACATCATCTACGGTATCGACCGCAACGGGCACGTCTCGTTCCATAACAGCGCGGCGACCAGAGTGCTCGACTTCGGCACGAACAGTCTCGTCGGCCGCCACTATCTCGATCTCGTCGCCGCGCCCGATCGCGAGCGCGTCCACCGTTTCTACCTGCGTCAGTTCGCGAGGAAGATACCCAACACCTACCTCGAGTTCCTCGCCTACACTCCCGATGGCTCTGACCTCTGGCTCGGACAGAACGTCCAGCTCGTCCTCGACGACGAGCACCTCGGCTTCTACGCCGTCGCGCGCGACATCAGCGATCGACGCCGGATGGAGCTCGCGCTGCGCGAGAGCGAGGAGCGCTTCCGTCGCAGCTTCGACGACGCGCCGATCGGCATGGCCCTCGTCGCGCTCGACGGACGCTTCACGCGCGTCAACACCGTACTCTGCGAGCTGCTCGGGCGCACCGAGGCGGAGCTGCTCGCGCTCAATTTTCAAGCGATCACCCATCCCGATGATCTCGATCTCGATCTGCGCCACGTTCGGAAGCTCATCGTCGGAGAGATCGCGTCCTATCAGCTCGAGAAACGCTACCTGCATCGCGACGGGCGGTCGATCTGGATCCAGCTCTCGGTCTCGCTCGTGCGCGACGAGCACCAGCGGCCGCAGTACTTCATCGCGCAGATCCAGAGCGTCGACGAGCGCCGCGCGATGCTCGAGGAGCTCGCGCGCGCACGCGATGCCGCACTGGAGTCCTCGCGGATGAAGAGCGCGTTCCTCGCATCGATGAGCCACGAGATCCGCACGCCGATGAACGGCATCATCGGCGTCGCCGGGCTGATGCTCGGCACGACGCTGACCGCGGAGCAGCGCGAGTACATGACGCTGATCCGCAGCTCGGCCGAATCGTTGTTCGGACTGCTCAACAACGTCGTCGACGTCGCGCGGCTCGAGGCCGGGCGGTTGGAGCTCGTCAGCTCGGACGTCGCGATCCGCGCCATCGTCGACGACGTCGTCGATACCTTCCGGCCGCACTCGCTCGAGCGCGGGCTGCGGCTGGCGTCGGTCGTCGGCGACAGCGTGCCCGAGCGCATCGAGGGCGACGAGGTGCGGCTGCGCCAGGTCCTCGAGAACCTCGTCGGCAACGCGCTGAAGTTCACCGATGACGGGGATGTGATCGTCAGCGTCGTGCCGTCGCGTGATGCGTACGGCCGTGCCGAGGTCCGCTTCGAGATCGCCGACACCGGCATCGGCATGGCCGCGGAGGACATCCCCCGGCTCTTCGATCCGTTCACGCAAGCCGACGAGTCGTCGACCCGCGCGCATGGGGGCGCCGGGCTCGGCCTGGCGATATGCCAGCGTCTCGTCCAGCTCATGGGCGGCGCGATCGGCGTCGAGCCCCGCGAGCCGCAAGGTTCGGTCGTGTGGTTCACGATCCCGACCGGCGCCGCCGCGAGCGGCTCTGCGACGCTCATCGCCGAGCGCGGGGCGGAGCTCGCCCAGCGCGAGGCGGTCCGCACGCTCGTCGTCGAGGACAATCCGATCAACCGGATGGTCACGCTCGGACAGCTTCGCCAGAGCGGCATCGGCGCCGACATCGCGACCGACGGATGGGAGGCGCTCGACGCGCTCTCGCGCGCCGACTACGACTTGATTCTCATGGACTGCGACATGCCCGCGCTCGACGGCTGCGCGGCGACCGAGCTGATTCGGCGCTTCGAGTCACCCGACGAGCACATCGTCATCGTCGCGGTCACGGCGCAAAGCGACGAGCGCGCGCGCGAGCGCTGCCTCGCGGCCGGCATGGACGAATACCTCGGCAAGCCCGTCAGCTCCGAGCAGCTCGCCGCCGTCGTCGATCGCGTCGCGTCGATGCGCCGCGCCGGACTCCGGGCCAGAGATGTGGGAGCCCTCGAGCCGACGCTCGATCTGCGCGCGCTCGATCGTCTCGGACTCTTCGATGAGGCGCGCAGGCACGCGCTCGACGCGCAGATCGCCTCGTTCACCACAGCGATGCGCATCGGTCTGCAATCGATCGACGAAGCACTTCGGAATAGGGACGTCGACGGCGTCGGTCGCGCGACTTGCGAGCTCTCCGCGGACGCGCGCTCTATGGGAGCGCTGCGCCTGGCGTGGCTGCTCGAGCAGCTCGGGGCCTGGCTTCCCGAGCGACGCATCGAGGGAGCGCACTTCATCGCGCTGCAGGCGCGCCGCGCGCTTGACGCCGCGGCATCAGCGCTCATGCGCGCCACGACGGGAGTGTAGTCGCGAGGTGCTCGCTGTTGCCGGAATCTCGGTCATGTCGGGGAGCGGTGTCGCGGCAATCGCTGAAGCATCGATTGTAATAGGCGTGTCATATTTCCCTGCGTATCATGGTCGTGTTCCACCAGGAGCCTTCCCCCTGGATCCCTGGACTTCCCGTCATGCCCGTGATGCGCACGAAACACGCGCCGCCCCGTGAGAGCGTGCCTGTGTTACCTGCACCTGCGCACCTCTAGCCGGTCACACCAATGTCCAACACCAGTACGCCAACGTCGCACTGCGACACCTGCGAGTCGCGCGAGCGATCGGTCTTCTGCGAGCTGCTGCCGCGTGAGATCGAGTCGATCACCGCGACGAAAGTGACGCGCACGATCTCGCGGGGGGATACCCTCTTCTACGACGGCGACACCCCGGCCGGCATCTACTGTGTCTCGCAGGGCACGCTGAAGATCTACAAGGGCAGTCGTGACGGTCGCGAGCAGATCGTGCGACTGGCCCGTCCCGGAGACATCGTGGGCTACCGCGCGATCCTCTCCGGCGGCGGGCACAACAACTCCGCGACGGCGCTCGACGACGTGTCCGTCTGCTACATTCCACGCGCCGTCTTCTTTTCGCTCATCCAGGACAATCCGCAGATGGCGACCAAGGTCCTGTCGCTGCTCTCGGCCGAGCTGCGTCGCGCCGAGGACCGCATGGTCGACATGCAGCGACCCGTCCGCGAACGCGTGGCCGAGACGCTCCTACTGCTGAGGCAGAGCGGCGGCGTCGACGCCGACGGCAGGACGCTGAACATCCGCGTCACGCGCGCCGAGATCGGCTCGATCGTCGGCGCGGCGACCGAGTCGGTCATCCGCCTGCTCGCCGACTTCAAGCGCGAGGGCCTGGTCGAGTTCGTCGGCCGCCGCATCTCGATCCTCGATCACGATCGCCTCGTTGACGCGGCCGCACTCGCGGACTGATCTTCGTCGTATATTCCGCTCCTCGGAGCCCTCCTCACATGCGCCCCCCAGGCTATTCGCCCAGGGGGCGCGTTGCGTTTCGCAATCGCGGCACGGTTCTTGTGCCGGTGCACTCAGTTAGATTCCCCGTCCTGTACCCAAACCCGATTCGATGACCATGATCTCTAGAACCTTCGGCGGCGTGCTGATGAGCGCAGCGCTCGCCGCGCTCGTCATCTCGGGCTGCAAGGACAGCCCGCTCATCCCGGATTCGATCAACACGGCCCTGTTCGATCTCAACTGTCCCGGTCGCACGGCGCACTTCGACAACGTCGACACGTTCATCGTGATCGGCCATCGTGGTGCCGCCGGACTCGAGGTGGAGAACACGATTCCCTCGTTCCAGCTCGCCATCAACGAGGGCGCCAACGCCATCGAGCTCGACTTCTGCATGACCAAGGATGGTCACATCGTCGTGTGGCACGACTGGGACCCGAACGATCCGATCGCGCTCGTCCGCGAGCAGGGCATCGAGTTCGGCTCGAAGTACCGCCCGCGCTTTCCGGGGGTCGACGACGAGATGCGTCGTCCGATGCACGAGCTGACGCTCGAGGAGTTCAAGGCGAATTACTGGTATGCGCGGAAGAACCTCATCAACAAGGAGCGCGTTCCGGTCGAGATCCCCACGTTCGTCGACTTCATGGAGTGGGCGAAGAATCAGCCGAAGCTGCTCTACGTCTTCTACGACATCAAGCTGCCCGAGGATCGCGCCTATCTCGCCGGTGAGATGATCGGCCGGATGGACTCGATCGTCGCGGCCTACAACCCCACGTGGCGCGGCGTCTACATCACGCCCAACCCGTCGGTCTGGCAGAACATCGGCTCGATCCTGCGCAACGCCGGACTGTCGTTCGACGTCGATCTCGGCGGCGGCACGATCAGCGAGGAGTACTGCAGCATCAGTTCCTCGAAGTATGCCCGCGATCGCGGCAACGGCTTCGCAACGACGATGCACCCGTTCGCGTGGACCGAGCGTCCCTGGACCACGCTGAAGAACCTCCTGTACTGCGATCTGCTCGTGCGCGACGCCGAGCCGGCCGAGGGCCAGACCCGCGTCGTCGAGAAGGTGATCGCGGCGACCATCAACGACGAGGAGAAGATGCGCTGCCTCGTCGAGCTGGGCATCGATGGCCTCATGACGGACGATCCTGGCATGCTGCGCCGGGTCGCCGTCGAGATGGGCAAGTTCGTCCAGTAGCGGCGCGCTTCGCCGACGAAGTATCAACCGCGAAGGCCCGGTGAGCACTGCTCATCGGGCCTTCGTGTGTTATACCATCCTGTCGTTCAGGGCTTTCGCCGGACATCCTCGACGCCGACGCGAACCCTGACACTGTCGCCCTCGATCACGCGGAGCTTCTTCGGAGGCGCCGTCGTCGTCGCCGGCGTCGACTGCTCACGAACGGCGGGCGTTTCGGCATCGGGAGCGCGACCGTCCCGCGTGTCGCGTGCGTCGGCGTCGCCGCGCGTGGTCGTCGAGCCGTTGGCGGAAGCCCCCTCGGTCGCGGTCGCGCTTGCGGGCGTACCGACACGGCCGGCCTCGACGCCCGCGCCGCCGGCCCGGACATCGGATGCCTCGGCGCTGCCTGCGCCCGTGCCGTTCTCGCCCGTGCCGTTCTCGCGCGTGCCGATCTCCGTCGGTGAGTCGAGGTCGACGGCGGAGTCCGAGCGTCGCGCGTCGAGCGGAGCCCGTGCCGTACTGTCGGACGTCGCGGTCGTGTCCGCGACCGACGACGGCCGGTCGGCGATATCGCTCACCAGCCAGGCGCCAATGAACACTGCCGTGCCGGCGCCGGCGATTCCGAGCCAGCGCAGCAGCGGCGAGATGGGCGCCGACGGCGTCGGAGCGGACGAGCCCGGCGTCGATGTCGGTGTCGACGCCGGCGGCGTCGGCAGCGCCGCGAGGGCCGCCATCATGCCGGCTCGCGTCGCGCCGTGATCATCGGGCATCGTCGCGACGTCGCGCTCGATCGTCGCGCGGATCGCGCGTTCGGCATCGACCTGCATGCGGAGCCCGCCGTCGCGCGCGAGACGCTCCTCGAAGACGGTGCGATCGGATGGGCTCAAGGTGCCGTCGAGATAGCGGGCGACCTGGTCCGGGTGTCTCCTGTCGGTCATCGTGGGGTCCCCGCCTGATTCGTGTACCCGCCTTCACCTGCCTCGTCCGCGGTGCCGAGCGCGAGCGCCGTGCGTGCGGCGCTCGCGGCGCTCATCCTCACGACGATCGCACGGAGCTTCTCCCTGGCGCGCGAGGCACGCTTCCAGATCGCCTGCGGCGACTTGCCGAGCATCGCGGCGATCTCCTCGTGGTTGTAGCCGCTGTAGGCGTTGAGGATCAGCACCTCGCGATACTCGAACGGCAACTGCTCGAGCGCCGACTCGACGATCTCCTCCATTTCGGTCTTCTCGCGACGCTCCTCGAGCGGATGGGCGGACTCGCCGAGCTCGTCGAGCGAAGTCAGCCTGCGTCGGTCGCGGATCGCGTTGAGCGAGAGATTGCGCGCCATGCGCACGAACAGACCGCCGGGATTGTGCACCGACGGCGGATCCAGGCGCATGCGCACGACCTTCTCCCACAGCTCCTGTGTGAGGTCCTCGGCACGTGCCGCACTGCCGACGAGCTTGACGCAGTAGACGTAGAGGCGGTGATTGTGCGCGTTGAACAGTTCGACGAGCGCCGCATCATCACCACGGAGATGCCGCTCGAACAACTGCGTATCGCGATCTTCGGCTGTTGCTCTGACCTCCATCCAGACATCCCGTCGTGTCGATAGGGGGGAGGGCAAAGCTACGACATACTCGCTCATGGCTTCCAGGATCGTGTTCGTTGACCCGTTGACACCGGAGCCCCGACGACCCTGACACCGGTCAGGAAGAAATCCGCTCGCGTGTCAGCACCGCGACGGCAGGCAGATCGCCTGCCGGACGCAGGGAACGACGATCACAGGGTGACGCACTCATGACCGCGATGAAATCCAGGACAATGACGGTTCTCCGATGGGCGACCGCCCTCGCAACCATTCTCGTGCTGCTGGCCGCTCCGGCGGCCACCCAGGAGCGACGGCTGCCGCCGTTCGTGCTCGGTCTCGGCGGCGGCTACGACATCGCCGCGGGCGGCTTCATCAACGGCCCGGGCGACGACCGTGTCTTCGACCAGCAGGCGTCGATGCGCCTGGCGAATCTCAGCTTCATCTTCCCGAAGCTGTTCATGAACGGATGGGGGCTGACGACGTCGCTGACCTACGGCGACTTCGACCTCTCGGCCAGCGGCGCGGGCGATCGCACCGTGTACATCGGCGGCGCCCCGACGACCGGGCGGACACAGCAGCGCTACGACCTCGCGCTGCGCGTCGCGACGTTCGAGCTGATGACCCACATCCACATCGGCGGCAACGCGAGGCTCGAGCTCGGACCGCTTGCCGGCATCGGCTTCTTCCCGGACCAGGTCGATCGCGAGGAGGTGCTCTCGCCGGCCGGCGCGACGTTTTTCGACGGCGCCACGGTGCGCACCGATTCGAGCTCCTCGACCGTCGACGGACTCTTCCTGAGCGGCTTCGGCCTGCGCGCCGGCTACGAGATCCCGTTGCCCGGCGGCCTGGCCCTCATGCCGGTCGTCAACCTGCGAGGCATCGTCGGGTTCGACGGCGATGGCGATGGAATCATCGTCGCCGGAACCGCCGGCGTGGGTCTGTCGCTGCTGACCGGGCGAACCGGCGGAGAGGAGGCGAGCGAGCCGATCGTGCCCGCACCGCTCGGAGTCGTCGACACGGTGCGCATCGTCGACACGGTTGCCGCCTCGTCACGGCTGCGGGCGGAGCTCGACCTCTACAGTCTCGACGACGCCGGTCGTCGCAGCGACACGCTGGTCGTCTCGCTGCGGCGCACGTTGCGTCGCATCGAGGTGCCCGTCGACGGCATGGTGCGCTTCGAGCACGCCTCGGCCGCGCTTGCGCCCCGACCGGTCGCGAGCGACGCCGACGCGGCAACGTTCAGCGAGGAGGATCTCGTCGCGATGCGCCCGACCGAGATCCGACGTCGCAGTCTCGAGATCATCGCATCGCGTCTGCGCGCCGAGCCGTCGCTGCGCGCGAGCGTGGCCGGGGCGCGCGGTGCCGACGAGCCGGCCTGGTTCGCCGAAGCGCGAGCGCGCAGCGTCCGGCGCCATCTGCACTCGGTCTGGGGGATCGACTCTTCACGCGTCGCGATCGCGAAAGGCGCCGTCGTTCGCGGCCATGGCGAGCCCGGCGTCGAGATCGCGGCCACGTCGCCCTCGGTGCTCGCGCCGGTCGTGAGCGAGTGGATCGAGCAGGAGGTCGACGCCGCGCCCGTCGGCGTGCAACCGACGATCGTCGCCGAGCAGGGCGTGCAGAGCTGGCGCGTCTCGGTGATGCAGGGCGCGCGCGAGGTCGGCGTCGTGCGCAACACCGACGCCGACGATGCACGACAGATCGATATCGGCATGGCGCTGCGACGCCTCTCGCGCGACGAGGCGCGCCACGCGCTCGGCGCCGAGCTCGTCGTCGAGGATTCCGCCGGAGCGGTGACCGTGGCGCGCGATCGCATGGAGATCGTCGTCGCACCGCCCGCGACTGCGGCGGTCGATGCTCCGGCCGAGACCTTCTTCGGCGAGTATGTCGTGGCGACCGCCGACTCGACCGCGCTCGGCCGCGCGATCGAGCGTATGGTCACGACGCTTCCGGTCGATGCGCGGATCGTCGTCGGCGCGCCGATCGGCCGCGACGCCGAGGCGGGTCTGGTCGAGCGCCGGGTGCGAGCCGTCGCCGCGGCGCACCACCGGTCGATCGGCTCGATCGCCACCACGATCGTCGCGCGCGAGGAAGGCCTCAACGGGTCGCTCGTGCTCGTCAGCGTCCGCGGCGCGCTCGAATGAGCCCCCTCAAACAGAAGCCCCAAACATGATTCCCGTCATGGTGACGCCGTCGGACCCCGGGTAAGTTCTCTCAGGATGATTCGATCCGGAGGAGCTTCGATGGACGCGATGAAGATTCTGATAGCGTATGACGGCACGGCGAACTCCGATGCCGCCGTGGCGAGTCTCCGGCGAGCGGGACTGCCGGAGAAGGCGGAGGCGATCGTCCTGACGATGTCGGACCGACGCCTGTCGCAGGAGCTCGACGAGCAGGAGGAGCTCGAGGCCGGCGTCGCCGTCGCCGAGAGTCGCGCGACGAGCGGGCTGCGAAGCGCGCGTACGGCCTCCGCGGCCGCCGCCGAGCGCATCGCGGGTTGGTTCCCCGGCTGGAGTGTCGGCGCCGAAGTGAGCGACGATGCGCCCGCGGCGGGCATCCTTCAGAAAATCACTGCCTGGTCTCCCAACCTCGTCGTCGTCGGCACGCATGGCCGCTCGCTCGTCGGGCGCGTGCTCCTCGGGAGCGTGTCGCAGCGAGTGCTCGCCGAGGCGCGCTGCTCGGTGCGCATCGGCCGGCGCACGCGCAACGAGGAAGGTCCGATCAGGCTCATCGTCGGCATCGACGGCTCGCGTGACGCGCTGGCCGCGGTCACCGAGATCGCGCGCCGCGCCTGGCCATCGGAGACCGAGGCACACCTGGTCTCCGCCTATGCGCCGCTCGACCTGCATTACGCACCGGTCGTCGCCGCGCGCGAAGCGGGGCATGCCGACGAAGAGGACTGGGAATTTCGATTCGTGCGCGAGCAGGTCGAAGAGGCTGCCGTCACGCTTTCGGCGGCGGGATTGAAGGTCGTTCCATCGGTACGTGTCGGCATCCCGGTGCCGGTGCTGCTCGACGAAGCGGAGACCTGGTCGGCCGACGCGATCGTCCTCGGCGCGCGCGGTCACAGCGTGATCGAGCGCCTGCTCCTGGGCAGCGTCTCGTCGTCGATCGCCGCGCGCGCAAACTGTCCGGTCGACGTCATCCGTCCGTGGGCACTCGACGCCTGACAACGAGAGGAGTAGGCATGGCGATGAACACTCATTCATCTGATCGAAGCGACGGATCGTGCGACCGTCGCATGCTTCCGACGGCGCCACAGCGCGCCGACATCATCCGCGATACCGACGGCGTGATCGCGAGATTGCGGCTGTGTCGCGACCAGCTCTCGGCCGCGCGCACCGACCTTGCCGAGGCCATCGCCGCGTGCGGCTGGGCCACGCGGCGCTACGAGAGTGCCGCGACACGCGCCCAGTCGGCTGCGACCGCATGGAGTCATACGCACGGCCGGTGGCAGGCGACCAGCCGCGCCCTGCGACGCCAGTTCGTCGACGCGGTCACCGTCGCCGAGCGGCTGCGCAAGGAGCGCCTCGAGGTCTCGACCGCGGCCAAGGCACTCCGCTCGGAGATCGAGCTGATCGAGCATGAGATGGTTGCCCTGGCGCAGCAGATCGGCTCGCTCGTCGAGAGCGAGCTCGGCGAGCAGGGGAATCTCACCGCCTGACCGGCGTCGCGGCAAACGGTCGAAACGAAGAACGCCGGCTCTCTGACGAGGGCCGGCGTTTTCGATGCTCTGGATCGATGTTCTGGACTGTCGCGACGCGATGTTCTAGTTGCGGCCGGACTGATGCTCGTGCCGCTCGATCTGCCGTTCGATCTCGGAGAGATTCTGGCAGACGCCTTCCATGACCCTGACGATGATCGGCGGGTAGTCACGCACGAGCGAGCGGACGATGCGCGCGGGGACGAAGCAGACGCGGGAGTCTTCGAGCGCGACGGCCGTCTGCTCGTGATGACCGCCCTGCAGCAGGTCGCGGGCGCCGAGGCCGTGACCCGGGCGCGAGACTGCCACCACGTGCTCGTCGGCTCCGGAGCTGCGCAGCAGCGCGAAGCGGCCCGAGTACTGGCAGCAGAGTCCGT
Source organism: Kapaibacterium sp. (SeqCode) (assembly GCA_035539855.1). Classification (GTDB taxonomy): domain Bacteria; phylum Bacteroidota; class Ignavibacteria; order OLB7; family OLB7; genus DATLHO01. The sequence goes on from DATLHO010000094.1 coordinate 18,521, forward strand.
CGACCGGTGCGCCCTCCTCGAAGAGCGTCGCGTCCTTCCTGAGCTCGCGTACCTCCTTGACGGCCACGATCGCTTCGAGCAGCTCGACGGGGCAGCTCGAGAAGATGCTGATGTCGAGCACCGGGCAGCCGATGCATCGTGGCGTTGCGGGATCGTCGGAGGTGCTCATCTTCGCTCGGTCGGACGCGTGCAAGTTCGGGATAACCGAACGCAAGCTACCGGAGGACCGTCCGGTCAACAATGACTTGCGTCAGACTTGCCCGATGAGCCTGTGGGTCTCACCGACGCGGCCGTCACCAACGAGAACGGCCGGGATCGTGTTCGATCCCGGCCGGTGCAATCTTCTGCGATCGTTGTCGCGTCAGTCTTCGACGTTGGCCAGCGCCAGCAGGCCCTGGCGATCGGAGATGATGAGCTTGCGACCGCGGATCTCGATGAGACCCTCCTTGTTGAACTCCGACAGCAGTCGGATGACCGACTCGGTCGCGGTGCCGACGATGTTGGCGATCTCCTCGCGCGTCAGTCGGATGCCGAGCGATTCGCCATCGTCGTCGGTGCCATACTTCTCCTGCAGCAGCACGAGGGTCTCGGCGAGGCGCTCGCGCACTGGCTTCTGCGCCAGACCGACCATGCGCTCCTCGGCGTTGCGGAGCTCGCTCGAGAGCAGCGACATCATCCGCATCGAGAACGTCGCGTCGCCGGAGAGCAGGTTCATGAACTCCGCCCGCGGGATGAAGCAGACGTGCGCGTCGTCCATGGCCATCGCGAACGAGGCGTAGGCGGTGCCGCTGATCAGCGAGCGGTAGCCGAGCACGTCGCCGGGACCAACCAGTCGGATGATCTGCTCGCGACCGTCGCTACCGACCTTGTAGAGCTTGATGTTGCCGTGGCGGATGCAGTACAGGCCGGCGGGGCGATCGTCGACGTAGAAGATCATATCCCCCTTGTGATAGACCCTGCACGCCTTGTTGTCCGACAGGACTGTCAGCTCCGGTCCTTGAAGACTCGAAAAGACGGACGAATCGCGCGAGTCGCAGTGCTCGCAGTCGAAGTGGGTGGGCGACGGTTTTCTATTCGTCATGATCCTGGCTGATTGGCGGCGCCGGCGAAAGGCACACGGGAAGGTGACGTCAAAACTAGCCCATGATTGTCGGGAATGCAACGGCGGGCCGTAACGAATGGAATAGTCCAATGTGCGCCATGTCCCGCGCCTCATGTCATGAGCGTCACGATGACGTCGTACAGCGCATGGGTCATCGCGGCGATGCCGAAGCCGCGCAGCAGGAACAGTGCGTTGAGCGCCATGCCCATGATCGCACGGAACGCAAAGCTCGAGAGCGTGAACTCGTAGCCGAGCGGTCCGATGTAGTGTGCCCAACTGAAGATCAGCGCCCCGACGACTGCCGCGATGCTGTATCGGGCGGCGTTGCTGATCGGCGCAAGCCGCAGCAGCGCATAGAGCGCCGAGACCAGGACGAGCCGGAACAGGAGCTCCTCGTACAGTCCCGCGCCGAGCGACAGGACGAGTCCCTCGGCCAGGCTGCTCGAGCCGGCGATCTGCAGCGGAGGTGCCGCGGCGAAGATCGCTCCAACGAGCGTGCTGACAGCCAGGCCGACGAGCACGGCATAGACGAGGCTCTCGGCGAGCATGCCTCCGAAATACCAGCCGCGAAGGCGGATGCCCTGGCGCCGCTCGACCCCGACGATCACCGCGCCGACGACGATCACGAGCACGCCCAGCCAGAACGTGCCGTCGACGCCGATGAGCGCGAGGAACTGCCGGATCAGCACTTCCGCGCCGACGCGCACGCCGGCGCCGGTACCGCCGCTGAGCGCGAGGATGCCGACCTCGTAGAGCACGAACAGGGGAAGCACGAACAGGTACGAGTATGTCAGGGTCTTCGTCAGCCCGGCATACCCAGTCCGCGGCGTGACCGCGGTCGCGGCGTTGATCGTGCTGTCGAGCCGCAGAGCGTCACGCATCGTGGCGTCGTCGCGGCGGCCGGAGGGGTCGAAATCGGTCATCGAGGGCATTGCGTTGGGCGCGCCGGCGGTCTGGGGTAACCGCATCGGCCCGCTAGTGTATATTCCGGCCGTTCCACTCTCCTTTCATCCTTCGCTACGGACCATGCGACGAGTCGTCACCGGCCTGGTGGTCATGCTCATGCTGCCTGCAGCCCTCGCTGCCCAGTCGGCCGATGAGACCCGATACTATCCCGAGGAGCTCTATCCGGGGGAGAACATCGTCACGATCACCAATCCCAACGGAATCGAGCGTGTCTCGTTCCGACCCTCATCCGGCGTCAAGGTAACCGTTCCGAAGATCCTCGGGTGTCCGAAGTCCGTCGACGTCCGCGTCGTCGTCGACAACGCCGTCGAGCAGGAGTCGGTCGGCTTCACGACGTACGACTGCCGCGGAGGATTCGGTCCTCAGACCCTCGCGTCCACCAACTGGACGATCCTGCACCACCGTATCGGACCGCTGGCGGTCGGCCGAGACACGTGCACCGATGCGATGGTCTCGATCGGAGTCGGAGGGGCCGAGGGGTTGCGTACGGGCTCGGAGAAGATCATCGACTCGATGGTCTCGGATCATCCGGCGGTGACGATCGTCATGCCGGCGCGCGAGGCCGGACGGTGGATCGCCCGCCCGGGAGCGCCACTGCCGTATCGAATCTGCTTCAGCTCGGCGAATCCCGACACGATTACGACGAGTCTTCGCCTGTACATCCGTCGTCGCCAGCCTCACCAGGGTCTCACCGACTACGTCATCATCAAGCCCGTGACGGCGCTGGCGTTCGTGCCGCCACCGCCGCCTCCGCCGAAGAAGCCCGACCCGAACGCCGGCCCAGTGCTGCCGCCGCTGGTCGATCCGACGACGTTTCGCAACGTGCTCATGCCCACGGCCGAGACGCTGCCACAGGGACGCTTCTTCGTCGGCAACTTCGATCTGGCGGGATGGCTCGGCGGCTACGGCATCACCGACGATCTCATGGTGATGGGCGGAGGCGCATACATCCCTGAGTTCGTCCAGCAGGTCGCCATGGTCACGATCGGCGCGAAGTACCGCGCGCTGAGCATCGGGCCGGTGCAGGCCAGCGTCGCGGCGCAATATGCGTACTCCTCGAGCGAGACCGATATCTCGGTGATTGCGCCCTTCGGTGTCGTCAGCATCGGTGATCGCGCAACCCGCATCTCGGTCGCCGCTGGCTATGCGTGGAAGCGACACACCAACGACGTCACGAGCTTCGATGAGAACGCGACCGCGTTCGCGATCGGCGGCGACGTGTCGCTCAAAAGGGGATGGAAGCTTCTGGCTGAGACCTACTTCATCGAGAAGTCCGGACTGCAGCCGATCACGGTCACCTCGCGCTGGTTCGGCGAGCGCTTCGCGTTCGACCTCGGCCTTATCGTCGACCTCAAGGGCACCAGCGACATCCAGGGCACCGGGACGCTCTCCGGCGAGATCAAGGAGGTCCGCGCCGCGCCGTTGCTGTCGCTCGTGATGATATTCTAACTCCCCGAAACGAGAACGGGGCTTCTCTGCGTGACAGCAGGGAAGCCCCGTTCTCGTTTCGTCCTGCCGATCAGCTCAGCGCCGGGCTTCCCACCTCGACCGCGTCGGTCTCGATGTCGCGCTCGATCTGCTCGTACTTCTGGCGGAGCAATCCGATGTGCGCCACGAGCGCGAGCGAGGCGGCGTAGTTCGGGCCCATGAGATCGTGCAGACCGCGGCCGATGGCCGCCGCCCAGCTCAATGCCCCGCCGAGCGGGCTGGTCAGGGCTTTGATGACCGCGACCTTCGACGCCGCGATCATCGTCCGGCGCACGCGGGTCGTGCGCGCGACGTGGTCGACGACGCTGAAGATGCGGTCGCCCGCGAGCGCCGTCGCGCTGTCGGCCAGCCTGCGACTGACCTCCGCCTCGGGAAATCCCTCATCGGAGCCACGCTCGAGCTGGCCGTTGGCGCCGGGTGCGATCCGGCCGTAGTCCCGGTCACCCTCGCTGCCGGTCTCCAGGCCGGGCGTCGGACCACCGACCTCGTCGGAATCCTCGGCGCCGGGAGCATCCGCGGTCTCGCCCGCGATCTCGCTTTCGAGCGCGAGCAGGTCGGCGAGAGCCGTGCGGTCCTCGTCCGACATCTGGTCGGCGCCGAGTCGAAGCACGCGCAAAATGATCTTCTCCTCGAGGGTCGCCACCGTATCGGCCTCCGACTCGACGACACCGAGCTTTCCGGCGACGTCGCGGACCATGTCGACGTAGGCGACACCGTGACCGCGAATGAGATTCGCGATCGTGTGCCCTCCGAAGGAGGTTATCTCGTAGACGATAGCGTCGACGTAGGCCTTGTGGTCTCCCGCGTGCTCCTGGTACTCGGGACGCATCGACAGCGTCTGGGAGGGAAGTGAGAGGATCGACTCGACGATCGGGTCGAGGTCCAGATTATCGCAGTTCTTCAGCAGGCTCGTCAGATCCTTGTCGAACACCGGGTTCTTCATCGCCCTTACCCCTTCGCACAGTGTGTTGTGATGGCTGGCTGCGTTGCGTTTCGTCCAACCTGGGCGGAGAGGTCAAGTGCCATGCCAGTACGCGACCACCATGACGTCCTCGCCGACCATGCGCACCGCATGGATATTGAGCCGATAGGCGTCCGCGACATGCTCGATCGGCTTCCCCTTGAACGCGGTGACGCCATGGCCGAAGAGCTTCGGGGCAATGAACAGGAAGACCTTGCGTGCGAGCTCGCCCTCGACGACGGCGCCCGCAAGGGTCGCGCCTCCCTCGACAAGGAGCGAGGCGATGCCGCGGTGACCGAGCATGGTGACGATCTCGTCGAGATCGAGCTCGCCGGCTCGGCGCTCGCGCACGGCGAGCACGTCGATGCCCTCGGCGCGCAGCTCGTCGGCACGCGGGGTGGCCGCGGCTTCGTGGCTGGTGCAGACGATCGTCAGGGCACGCTCGTCGTCGGTGAGCATCGTGAGCGTCGGGGGCAGCGCGAGCGACGCGTCGAGCACGACGCGCCGCGGGTTGCGACCGCCGACGCCATGGCGCACCGTCAGCGACGGGTTGTCCTTGAGCGCCGTGTTGAAGCCGACCATCACCGCGTCGGACTCGGCGCGCAACTGGTGCACGCGCTGGCGCGCGAGCTCGCCGGTGATCCACTGCGACTCGCCGTTGGGCAGCGCGATGAACCCGTCGAGCGTCTGAGCCATCTTCACGATCACGAACGGACTGCCCGTCGAAATGTAGTGGATGTACGCCTCGTTGCGACGCCGCGCCTCCTTCTCGAGCACGCCGAGAACGACCTCGATGCCGTGACTGCGCAGCCGCTGGTTGCCCTTGCCACCGACGAGCGGGTTCGGATCACGCATCGCGACAACGACGCGGCCGATGCCGGAGCCGATGATCGCCTCGGTGCAGGGCGGAGTCTTGCCGTGGTGATTGCACGGCTCGAGCGTGACGTACATCGTCGCTCCCCGAAGATCGGCGTCGCCTGCCTTGCGCAGCGCGTTGATCTCCGCGTGCGCCTGGCCGAAGCGCTCGTGCCATCCCTCCGCGATGATCGTCCGGTCGGCGCCGGTGATCACCGCGCCGACCATCGGATTCGGACTGACGAACCCGGCGCCGTGGCGCGCGATCTCGAGCGCACGACGCATCATCGCCTCGTCGAACTCCCGCTGTCCGATACTAGAATCTTCCACCCCAGCGTATCTCCTCGTAAATGAAGTACGGTCGCGGACTCGCGTCCACGGTACCGACCACCGTATAGCGCCCCGGTGGCACAGGGCTTCTCATTCGTACATCTCTGAACGCGCGACGCAACGCAACGCTGTCGCCGACGCGATCGGGCAGCAGTGGACGCGGCATCGGTGCGCTCAGCCCATCGCCCGACGTCCATACGA
>DATLHO010000095.1:0-2018 GCA_035539855.1 Kapaibacterium sp. (SeqCode)
GTGACCGTGACGCCCAGTCGCGCGGCCTCGTCGGCCGTCAGCTCGAGGTAGCCGAGTCGCTTGATGTCGAGCGCTTCGCCGGCGCTGTCGCGCGCGACGATCGCCGCGGCCTCCGCCGAGTCGAGCTGCGTCTTCGTAATCGTCATGCCTCCGCTCGGCAGCTCCGGCTTCTCGTCCGGAGCATTCAGCTCCATCGCGCCGTCGGCATGCACCGTGAGCTTGTTCGTAAGGATGAACGGAGGCTCGCTCGCGCTCCGACGGGGTGCTCCTCGCCGGCTCTCGGACTCGAGCGACGCGCCGCCCGCACGCACCGAACCGCCGCTCGCGCTACGCGCCCTTCGGTCGGATGGCGCGGTTAGGTCGTTCGCGCTACGCGTCGCGCCGTCGGCTCGCGTGGATTTGTCGCTCGGTGCAGGAGCCGTTGTCGTCGCGGCCGCTTCATCGCGTCCGCCATCAGGAGGAAGCGCACCGGCTTCCGAGCCGGACTCGGCGATTGGAGCCTGCGCCGGTGCGGGCGCATCGTCGCCGCCGAGGAGCATCCCACCGCCGAACAGTGCGAGACCGCAGCCGACGACGAGCGAGGCGGTCACCAGGGCGGTGCGCGGGCTTCGTCGGTGCGCCGGCGTCGAAGCGCGGCCACCTGCGTCGAGCATCGCCATCACTTCGTCTCGCTCGACGAGGCGCTCGACGGGGGGATTCTCGCGGACGCTGTCGAGCAGCGTGTCGAGGTGTCGATGAGTCTTCATAGGTCTTCGATGACGGTGTAAAGAGGCAGCGGCTCGACCCGACGATGATCGCTTGCCGCGGTCGATCGATCGCGCGGAGCGGCCGGCGTCGCGTCGACGCCGAGGATCTTCGCCAGGCGCTTGCGGCCGCGAGAGATCCGCACCTTGACGGCGACGAGCGTGCCGCCCTGGATCTCGTGGATCTCCTTGAGCGAGAGCCCGACGATCTCGAAGAGCACGACGGCCTCGCGCTGTGGAGCCGGCAGTTGCTCGAGCGCGGCGTAAACCGCGCTGATGTCGGCGCGGACATCCGGAGCGAGCCGCGGATCGTGCAGTCGCTCCCAGTGCGCCGCCTCGAGCGGTTCGGTGCGGCGTCCGTAGCGTCCTCGGGCCTGGTGCACGCGCCGGGCGATCGTGAACAGATAGCTCAGAAACGCCGCGGGCTCGCGCAGCGTCTCGAACCGCTCGTAGGCGATGAGGATCGTCTCGCCGACGATGTCGCGAGCGGCGTCACGATCGCGCGTGAGCGCGAGCGCGAAGTGCTCGAGCCGGCCGTGAAGCGGATCGAGCAGCGCCATGAAGCGTTCCTTCCTGTCGCCGGACGAGCTCATGTCAGTGGGGATCTCGTGGAGTGATCACTCTGGGGGGAGGTGCGGCTGCTCGCGGAAAGGTTACCGCCGCCAAGGAACGCAACGGCACGAAACGACGCAACGGCGCAACGCGGTTACTGCGCGTTGCGCCGTTGCTGGATTGTGCGTGGTCCTGGATGTCGTGATCGGGCCGGGACGACAGGGATGGTCCCCGACGTCAGGCCCGCTCTTCGAGCTCGACGCCCACGACGTTCTGCCGCAGGTGCACCGGCTCGGGAACGGCCATGCCCTTTGCGCGGCGACGCTTCGACGCCCAGAGGTTCAGGCTCTCGACCAGCACGCTGAAGGCCATCGCCGAGTAGATGTAGCCCTTGGGAATCGAGCGATGGAACGACTCGGCCGCCAGCGAGACGCCGATGAGCACCAGGAACGAGAGCGCGAGCATCTTGACCGTCGGATGCTTCATGACGAAGTCTCCGATCGGCTTGCCGACGGCGATCATGATGGCGATCGAAATGAGCACTGCGATCATCATCACCGAAACGTGATCGGACATGCCGATAGCGGTGATGACCGAGTCGAGCGAGAACACGATGTCGAGCAGCAGGATCTGCACGATCACGCTGGCGAACGTCACGGCCGCGCGGCTGTGCGTCTCGGACTCCTCGGGGCCCTCGAGCTTCTCGTGAATCTCCTTGGTCGC
>DATLHO010000096.1:0-4497 GCA_035539855.1 Kapaibacterium sp. (SeqCode)
CGTCCGTCGAAGTGCGTGTAGGCGATCGCGAACGGCTGCACCGCCAGGCCCGCGTCCGCCGCGGCGGCCAGCAGGAACGGCTTGAAGGACTTGACGCCGTCGCCCGGAAGGATGCCCCCCTCGGGAAACAGCACGATGCGCGCGCCGTCGCCGGCGCTCTCGACGATCGTGCGGCTCGATTCGATCGCCGAGCGCAGCGACGTGCGATCGATGAAGACCGTCCCGGCCATGCGGGCGAACCAGCCGAACAGCGGCCAGTGCTTCACATCGTGACGCGAGACGAACACGGCGCCGGTGGCCGCGGCCGCGACGAAAATGTCGAGGTACGAGACGTGGTTGGCGACGTAGAGGCTGGCCTGCGGCGACGGAGCTCCCTCGACGCTCATCCGCACGCCGAACGCGGTCAGGTAGACCTGTCCGAACAGCGGCGTCGCGGCCATGATCGCGCGATAGCGCGCGCGGGTGCCGAGCGCCGACGCGATGCCGACGTACAGCAGGCAGAACGGCACGAGCGTGATCGTCGAGAGCAGGTAGACGAGTCGAAGGCCGGCCCGGAGGGTTCTCATTCGCGGTGGACGCGGCGACGAGCGCCGACGATATGCGTAAGCTGATTCACGCCGAGATTCTCGAACGACGACTGACGCCCGAGGAGGCGCTCGCCTCGGCGCGCCATCCGGTGATCGGCGTGCTCGAGAACGTTCGATCGCTCTACAACGTCGGCTCGTGTTTTCGAACCGCCGACGCGATGCTGCTCGAGCGGCTCGTGCTCACCGGCTACACGCCGGCGCCGCCGCGTTCGGAGATCGCGAAGACGGCGCTCGGCGCGACCGAGACCGTTCCGTGGGAGCACGAGCCCGACGCGATCGCGGCGATCCGGCGGCTGCGCGACGAGGGCGTCGCGGTCTACGCGCTCGAGATCACCGAGGGCAGCGCTCCGATCGATGAGATCGCGGCGCTGCGGTTCCCGGCCGCGCTCGTCGTCGGCAACGAGATCGCGGGCGTCTCGCAGGCCGTGCTCGAGCACTGCGACGGCGCGCTCGAGATCCCGATGTACGGCGTCAAGCACTCGCTCAACGTCGCGGTCGCCTTCGGCATCGGCGTCTGGGAGCTCGTGCGCGCCTACCGCACGCGGGCTACGCCTCGTTGAACTCTCCGTGGACCATCGTGACGAGCGTTCCGGCGAAGCTCATCACGTCCTTGCCGGCGGCCTTGTTTTCCTCGCTCGCCATCGCGGTCTTGAACGTGTCGCGGTCCGGGAAATGCATCTCGGCAATGAGGTAGTAGGGCGAATCGGCGCCGAAGGCGCGCAGGCCGCGGCTGACGACCATGCGCTCGAGTCCGGGGACCTTGCGCATCAGCGGCGCGTGGACCTCGTCGTAGTGGCGGTCGAATTCCTCGACGTTCTCCGGCTGCTTGAAAAAGGCAACGAGTTTGTACATCGTACTGTGTCTTGAATGAACTGGTCACGATACGGGTCGATGGCACGACGGCCGAGGGTCGGTTCCTCTGCCGTTCCGCCAACACGATCGAGATCGAGATCACCCGCCCATACAGCGGGTTCTCGATGTCGTTCGAGCTGGTGTCGTTCGATCGCGCGCAGGGTCCGCAGGGGCTCCTCGGCGACGAGGGCATGCGCAGCGCGAGCTATCTGCTGAAGACGCTGTACCAGGTCTGCCGGCATCTCGACGAGAACGACGAGGTGCTCGCCGCGGCGTACGAGGAGTACCGTCAGCTTCATCACGAGATCGTCGCCGGCGGCGACAGGATCAGCGATCACTTCCTGGTGATGGTCATCGAGGATCTGCGCGAGCGACGTGACCGCGGCGAGATCGACCGTCAGGAGTACGAGCGCGAGCTGACCGGCTATCGCGTCGCGCACAGCCGTCATCACGAGCGGCTCTACCACCTGCGCACCGAGTTCTTCCGGATGAACTTCGGCGCCGAGCAGGGCTCTCCGCCATCGCCGTTCGAGAGCGCGCTCGGACGCTCGCTGGAGCATCAGGTGCTCGAATACCTGCGCCGCCGTCGGATCGATCCGGACCGCGCCCGCATCCGTCGCTGCGAGCCTCCGGGCGATCGGCCAGCGGACGATCCCGGCGAGGCTTCGACCTAGAATCGTCGCAGCGACGCCTCGTGCCGTCGCTGCAGCACGTAGCTCATCGTGGCGCTACCGGAGAGCAGGAGGATCCCGATGACGCTGAAGAGGCTCGGCAGCATGCCGGCGTAGCCGAGCAGCAGCAGGCCACCGGCGATCCCCGGCAGCAGCACCCACCAGACGAGCCCGTGACCCTTGCGCCAGCGCTGCTCCTGCCGTGTCTCGCCGGCGCGCGCGTGCGAAAGCATCATGATGAAGCCCACGATTGGGATCAGCAATGCCGTCGCCGCCAGCACCAACGTGCTCCACGTTCCTGCCTGTGCTCCGTCTTCCACCGCGTTGACTCGTCCTCGTGTTCGCCTCGATTCTCCCGCTCACGCTCCCGCCGATCCGTCGTCGTCGAGCGACGCGAGCATCGCATCGAGTCGCTCGCGATCGACGACGCGCTGCTCGATCTCGCCGCGCGCGATCTCGCCGTTACGGCTGGTCGCGACGATCGCGCAGACGATGCGTCGTCCTTCGACCACCGTGACCGTCGCGGTGATCTCGACGATCCATCCGACGGGCGTCGGCGCCAGGTGCTCCATGCGCACCGCGGTGCCGAGCGCGTCCTCGTGCGGCTCCAGGAACGCGCGGATCGCCATGCGCGCCGCGTACTCGGCGTGCTCGACGAGCGCGAACGTCGCGTACACCCGGTGCATCGTGCAGTCGAAGAACCGCGCGATCATCCCGTCGGTGACCCGCAGACGCATCGTGAAGCGATGGTCGGATGGGATCGGAAGCATTGAGGCCGGCCAAGATAACGCGGTTTCGATATCTTCGCTCCATGATTGATTCGAACGCCCCGTCGCCGGTCTATCCCTTCGTCGCGATCGTCGGACAGCACGGAATGAAGCGCGCGCTGATCCTCTCGACGATCGACGCGAAGATCGGCGGCGTGATGATCATGGGCCACCGCGGCACCGGCAAGTCGACCTCGGTGCGCGCCCTCGCCAGCCTCATGCCGCCCCTCGACGTCGTCGCCGACTGCCCGTTCCATTGCGCTCCGGAGGCGCCCGCCGGACTCTGCGAGCAGTGCGCGATCGGCGCTGAGCGCACCGTCGCCGCGATCGAGGTGCCGGTCGTCGACCTGCCGCTCGGCGCGACCGAGGACCGCGTCACCGGCACGATCGACATCGAGTACGCGCTGGTGCACGGCGGACGACGCTTCGAGCCCGGACTGCTCGCGCGCGCCAACCGGGGATTCCTCTACATCGACGAGGTCAACCTGCTGGAGGATCACCTCGTCGACCTGCTTCTCGACGTCGCCGCCAGCGGAGTCAACGTCGTCGAGCGCGAGGGAATCTCGGTGCGGCACCCGTCGCGCTTCTCGCTCGTCGGAAGCGGCAATCCGGAGGAGGGAGAGCTGCGCCCGCAGTTGCTGGATCGCTTCGGGCTGCACGCTTTCATCGAGACCGAGCACGACATCCTCCAGCGCGTCGAGATCATCCGCCGGCGCATGGCTTTCGACGACAACCCGATCGGGTTCGTCCGCGAGTGGGAGCCGGAGACGATCGCCCTGCGCGAGCGGATCGCGGCCGCGCGCGCGGCGCTCGGCGACGTCGCGCTTCCGGACGAGTTGCTCGAGACGATCGCTGCCGTCTCCGCCGAGCTCGGCATCGACGGCCATCGCGGCGAGCTCGTGATGGCCCGCGCAGCACGGGCGCACGCCGCGCTCGAGGGACGCCGGGTCGTCGAGACTGCCGACCTGCGCGTCGTCGCGCCGCTGGCGTTGCGCCATCGGCTGCGCAAGGATCCGCTCGAGGCGAGCGATCCTGGCCGGCGCATCGACCGCGTTCTCGATCGCCTCGTCGCCGTCTGAGGCATCGACATTCGGAGCTAACAGGTCCGCATCCCGTCCACGCCCGCATGATTCTTCCGCTCTCCGCCATCGTCGGCTTCTCGACCGCGCGCCGGGCGCTGTTGTGCACGCTCGTCGATCCGACGCTGCGCGGCGTCGTCGTCTCCGGACCCGTCGGCACGGGCAAGTCGACGCTCATGCGGAGCTTCGGCGCGTTCGTTCGCGAGCACGTCGACGCCGCGACCCCGGTGGTGCCGGTGCCGCTCAACGTGAGCGACGACCGTCTGCTCGGCGGCGTCGATCTCGACGCGTCGATCGAGGCCGGAGCGATCCGCGCGCGCGCCGGCCTGCTCGCGGGGGCCGCGGGCGGCTACCTCTTCGTCGACGATCTGCCGCTGCTCGAGGAGATGTCGATCGCGACGATCGCGCGCGCGCTCGAGTCCGAGACGGTGATCACCGAGCGCGAGGGGATCAGCCGGCGCGAGCACTCGCGCTTCGTGCTGCTGGCGACGACGGTGCCGACCGAGCGCGACCTGTCGCTCGGCGTCGCCGATCGCGTCGC
>DATLHO010000097.1:0-16535 GCA_035539855.1 Kapaibacterium sp. (SeqCode)
CGTTGAATGCGACTGCGACTTCGCCGAAGGCAAGGCGACGCGCCGGCTGCACGCTCGCACCCGACGACGCCAACGAGCTTCCCGATACGCTCCGCATCGCTACGAGCACCAGACCGCCACGCGGATGATCGACGAGGCGTCGATACCAGGCGACACGCGCGCGCCTGCGCGTCGCCTTGCCTTCGGCGAAGTCGCAGTCGCATTCAACGCGATCGCTCGCTCTCTCGACGCGTCGGAAAAGACCGTGCTCGCCGCCGAGCTGCTCGAAGGCATCGCGCGCGAGGCGGACGTCGTCGTCGCCGCGCGCTGGCTCGCCGGCGATCGCCGATTCACGCCCCACCCCACCGTCGCCTCCACCCTTGCCGCCCGCGTCTACGCCGTGCTCAGTGGCGAGGCGATCGACGAGGTCGGGTCCCTCGATCACGAGATCTTCCTCGCGTGCCGGTCGATGGCCGGCAGCTCGATGGAGGCGATCAGGATGCTGCTCGAGGCCCGCGCACGCGTCGGCACGCCCGTCGGCGCGAGCGAGGAGCTCACGCTCGAACAGATCGTCGACGCGCTCGCCGCACTGCAGCGCGCGCAGGGAACCGACGCGAAGCTCGAGCTGCTCGTCGACCTCTGGCGCGCGATGGATCCGATCGAGATCGCCACGCTGCACCTGCTGCTCGGTCGCGCGGCCGTCGTCGCCGGCATGAGCGACGAGCTCGTCGCCGCCGCGATCGCGCGGGCCTTCGGCCGGCCCGTGCCGCTCGTCCGTCACGCCCTGGCGATCGACGGCGATGCCGGCGCGACCGCCCTCGCCGCGCGCCGCGGCACGCTCGACGCCACCTTCGCGCGGCCGTTGCAGCTCATCGCACCGATGCACGCGACGGCGCTCGAGCGCCGCGTCGACGACGACGGAGCGATCAGGCTCGAAGGCATCGACGATGTCGACGTGCGCGAGCTGCTCGTCGAGGAGCGCCTGCCCGGCGCGCGCGCGCAGCTTCACGTCTGGCCCGCCGACGATGACGATGGCCCGACACGCGTCGCGATGTTCTCACTTACGGGACGGGACCTGCTCGAGACGCTTCCCTCCCTCGCCTCCCGGCTCGCAGCGATGCCCTCCGGTACCGTCATCGACGGACAGCTCATCGTCGGCGACGATCCCCTCTTCGTCGGGTTCGACCTGCTCGTCGAGGACGGACGATCGCTGCTCGAGGCCGAGCTCGACGTGCGCCGCGCGAGACTCGAGTCCCTCGCCGAGGCGACCGATCTGCCGATCACGCGCGTGGTATCGGTAGGCGATCGCGACGAGCTCGAGCGGCTCTACGTCGAGACGATCGCGCGCGGCGGGCTCGGCATCGTCGCGAAGCACCGCACGAGCCGCTACGAGTTCGGCCGCCGCAGCCGGGCGTGGCTCAAGGCGCCGGGCGAGCCGGAGACCGTGCTCGCGGTGATCCGCTACGCGTCGGTCTCTCCGGAGGGCAGCGCTGGGGCTTCGGAGGAGCTCACGTTCGGCGTGTGGCTCGGTGAAGGCGACGATGCGCGGCTGGTGAACATCGGCCGGTCCGGCATCGCGCTCGAGCCCGACGAGCTCGAGGCGCTCGACCTTCGGCTGCGCCGGCTTCGCGGCAAGCGCTTCGGCACGAACTACGAGATCGAGCCGCGGATCGTCTGCGAGCTCGAGTACGACGCGATCCGGGTGAGTCCGCGCACCGACGCGGGGTACACGATCCGCGTCGCCCGCATCCGGTGCGTGCGCTGGGACCTCGGCGCAGCCGCGGCGGCGACGGTCGCGGCGATCGAGGAACGTCACCGCCGGCTGCAGCGCTCCCGGTCGCTGGAATCGGCGATCGTGCGCCGGTGAATTGCTATCTTCCGCGTTTCCACATCCGTCCCCAAGACACGACATGCCTGAACAGCACTCTTACGGACTACTCAAGGGAAAAAAGGGAATCGTCTTCGGTCCGCTCGACGAGAGCAGCATCGGCTGGTCGATCGCGCAGTCGGCGTATCGCGAGGGGGCCGAGCTGGCGATCTCGAACGTGGCGGTCGCGCTTCGCGTCGGTCGGGTCCGTGAGCTCGCCGCGCTCTGCGGCGACGCGCCGGTGATCGCCTGCGATGCGAGCAGCACCGAGGAGCTCGATGCCGGGTTCAAGGAGCTCGTGGCGACGATGGGCCGGGTGGACTTCATCGTGCACTCGATCGGGATGTCGCAGAACATTCGCAAGGGGATGCCCTACGACGGCGTCAACTACGACTGGTACCTCAAGACGCTCGACGTCTCGGCGATCTCGCTGCACCGGATCGTCAGCGCCGCGCTCGAGAACGACGCGATCAACGACGGCGGCAGCATCGTTGCGATGAGCTACATCGCGTCGCAGCGGAACTTCTCGGAGTACCGCGACATGGGCGACGCCAAGGCGCTGCTCGAGTCGATCGTGCGCAACTACGGCGCACGCCTGGCTCCGCGCGGCATCCGCATCAACACCGTCTCACAGTCGCCGACCTGGACGCGTGCCGGCAGCGGCATCGACAACTTCGACAAGATGTACGAGTTCGCGGACCTCGTCGCGCCGCTCGGCAACGCGAGCGCCGATGAGTGCGGCGACTACGTCGTGACGCTGCTCAGCGACCTGACGAAGAAGGTCACGATGCAGAACCTCTTCCACGACGGCGGCTTCAGCGCCGTCGGCATCACGCTGCCGATGCTCGAGCTGCTGCACCAGGGCCTGGCCGACGCCGACATGGTCGAGAAGGCCGGGCTCAGCGACCGCGTCGCACGACTCCAGCGCGCCGCCGAATAACTGCCTCCGAACGAATGAACGAAGGCCCCATGCCGAGCGCTCGGCATGGGGCCTTCGTGTTGAATGCGGTGCGACCGCGCGGCGACGAGCCCTACTGCTGGAAGAGTCCGAGGAACAGTCCGACGTGGAAGCTCGGACCGTCGGCGGTGAGCTTCTCGGGCACCTCGGCGATGTCGGTGCCGTGGCGATCGCTCCACGTGTCGCCGAAGCTCATCGCGTAGCCGCCGCCGGCGCGCACGAGGATGAACTGCGTCAGCGCGTACTCGAGATTGACCATCGGAACGAAGTGCACGTAGCCGCGCGTGATCGACGCCTGATGGTTGGCGGCGGGGCCTCCGGGAATCGACGGATCGAACAGCGATCCGTACGTCGTGCCGGCTCGTGTCTGCGTGAACTCGATGGTGGTCGATCCGCCGCCGAGCATCACACCCGGCGCGATCGTGAACTTGCTGAACGGCGTGATCGCGTAGTCGATGAGCGCGGCGGTGAACCCGTTGATCAACTGCAGCGACCGCCGATGGTTGCCACCGGTCGTGTCGTTCTCGCTGACCTCCTTCGTTCCGCCGCCGCCGAAGACGCCGACGCGGAGGTTCGGGACGATCCCGATTGCCGTCCATCCGCCGCCGCCGACCATGAAGAGGCCTCCGCTGAACTCCGGGACGCCGAGCGTGCCGGCGAGCGCGTTGAGGTCATCGAGGTTGAGCAGCACCATGTGCGCCTGAATGCCGCCGCCGACGCCGATGTAGGGTATCTCCTCCTCCTCCACCGGGATCTCGCTGAAATCATACTCGTCCTCGTTGTCCTGTGCGGGAGCGGGCAGCGAGAGCGCCGAGAGCGCGATGATGACGAGGGAGAGCCGAAGAATAGCCAGCATGGTCGTGATTGAATCGAATGTGATAGCCTGCGGCGCGGACACGGTGCGCCGGGCTATTGCTGAAAGAGTCCGATGAACACACCGACCTGAACCGCGGGTCCGTTGGCGTTGATGTCCGGAACGTCGGTGTAGACCGTCTCGGCCTCGTTGGTCCACTCGTCGTCGAGGATCGCGTAGTGGTATCCGACGCTGGCGCGCACCAGGAGGCTGCTCATGATCGCGTACTCGAAGTGCACCATCGGCAGGACGAACGCGTGGTAGTTGAGCATCCGCACCGCGCGGTTGTGATGACTCATCGTCGCGGCGGTGTCGGGACGGAACGACGCGGAGTCCCACACCGAGGCGAACGTCGCCTGGTTGGCCGTCGACTGCGTGAACTCGAGCGCGTACGAGCCCCAGCCCGCGGTCAGTCCGGGCAGCACGGTGAGCTTGCCCGAGAGCCGGACGGCGTAGTCGACGCCGGCCATTCCCTGGAAGCGAATCCCGAAGCGCAGCGTGCGGTTGTACTCGACGTCGTTGAGCTTGATCGGACGGCTCGAGCGGTGATAGCCGCCGAACGCGTGGAACGACACGCGGATGTTGGGAATGAAGATCGGCGTGAAGATCGCGCCGCCTCCGTAGACCGTCAGCGGTCCACCGAAGCGGTCGACATCGAACTTCCCGGCGAGCTCGTTGAGCTCGTCGAGGTCCATGAAGATGAACGTCGAGGTGAGGCCCGGCCCCAGTCCGACGTACGGCAGTTCCTCGTCCGGGAACTCGGCCTCGAAGTCCGCGTCGAGATCCTGCGCCGACGCGGGGAGCGCACAGATGAGACACAGAAGGATCGAGGCGGTCAGCGTCGCGAGATCGCTACGGCTCATGTCTCATGCGAAGGTTGGGAGCAGTCCAGTTGGCGTTCGAGTGGCCGCCGGCGCAGCACCGGCGGCCACGATCACAGTATGACAACTATCGGACCGTCGAGGCGATCAGCGACGACCGGTGCCCTTGAGGCCGAACTGCCAGGTGAAGCCGAGATGGCCGGAGACCATCTGGAATTTCGCGTCGCTGTCGATGTTCGCATCGAACGCCTTGTCGAGGGCAATGCCGCCGCCGAGCGTCAGTCCGAGCCAGCCGATATCCTCGTCGACGACCGGGATCACGACGCCGATGCGCGGCTCGATCATCGTGTTGAGCGGACCGTTGAACGGCGACATCCGGGTCTCGGAGAAGTCCTCGGTGATCTCGTTGCCGCTGATGTCCGGCGCGGTCTGCGTCGCACTCATCGGAAAGCCGAAGTTCACACCGAGCGTGAAGGCACTGAAGCGGAACGCCGGGAAGATCGTGAAGTAACTGATCCTCGTGTCGGTGAAGGCATCCTCGTTGTTGTGGACGTGCGTACGCCAGCCGCGGCTGTCGAGACCGAGACTGATCATCGCGGCGACCGTCGGGTTGAGCGGATAGGTCGCGTCGGCGGTCAGTCGCCACGCGAACAGCGGCTTGTTCTTGAACCCTTGGGGAGGCTCGATCGCCAGCGACGCGCCTCCGGCGAAGCCGGCGCCGACGGTGAGCATGCCCGTCGACTTCGATCGATAGTCGGTCTGCGCCGAGGCGCTGCCGACGACGCCGAGGAGTACGACGAGGCCGAGGAGCATGCGGTAGGGATTCGTTGAGCTCATGCGAGGACCATTATGTCGATTGTGAGTGACTGGATTTCGACTCGATCGGAGAGCGGACGAATATAGCCAAAGGGAATCGGTGGCGCGGCGCGATCATTCGCGCTCGAGCCACGCATGCTTGAGGTCGTAGCGCGCCATCGCATCGAGGCTCACATTGCGCACCCACGGCTGCAGAAGGCGGA
Source organism: Kapaibacterium sp. (SeqCode) (assembly GCA_035539855.1). Classification (GTDB taxonomy): domain Bacteria; phylum Bacteroidota; class Ignavibacteria; order OLB7; family OLB7; genus DATLHO01. Next base: position 5,498 of record DATLHO010000097.1, read on the forward strand.
AGTGCCGCTCGTAGAACAGCGGCATGAACGGCGCGTCGGCCATCATCGCGCGCTCGGCCTTCATGTAGAGCAGCATCCGCGCGGCGAAGTCGATGGTGCCCACGCCCTTGAGAAACGGCTCGTTGAACGCGGCGCTGTTGTAGCGCGTGCTGTTCGGATAGCTCGGCATCGTGTCCGATGTCGGTATCAGGGTGCCGTTGAAGAGGTTGAGAAAGGTCTCCGGATCGGGATAGTCGCCGTACCACCGCGTTCCCCACAGCAGCAGCTTCCCGTTCTCCGCCTGCGCCAGCAACTGCGGGAACTCGATCGTCTGCAGCTCGATGGCGACGCCGAGGTTCTGCTGGAGCATCTCCTGGATCGCCTCGGCGACCTGCTGCAGGCGCGGCTCCGGATAGATGTGCATCTGCACTGCCGGGAATCCCCGCCCTCCGGGATATCCGGCGCGCGCGAGCATCTCGCGCGCCAGCGTCGGGTTGAACGTGTAGCCCTCGATCGAATCGACCGGGTAGCCCTCGAAGACCGGCGGCACGATCCCGTGCGTCGCCGGCGCGTAGGGCGATCCCTTCAGCACGAAGCGCACGATCTTCTCGCGATCGATCGCGTGGTTGAACGCCCGTCGCACGTCCGCCTTGTCGAACGGCGCGCGCGTCGTCAGAAAGTCGCAGAACCACGTCAGCATCGCCGGTACCGCCTGCAGCTCGTACTGCGAGAACTCCGGCTTCGCCTTGCCCGTCGTCGCGTCGAAGAAGTCGTCGAAGCGCTCGGTCGGCAGGTTGAACGACTCGTCGAGGTTGCCTGCGAGGAACTCGTTGAGCTGCGTCTTGTCGTCGCGGATGAACAGGAAGCGGATGTTCTCGAGGAACGGAAGCTGGTTCCCCTGGTCGTCCTTCCCCCAGTACGACGGGTTGCGCCGCAGCACGATCTCCTGATCCTGGCTCCAGCTCTCGAATACGAACGCCCCGCTGCCGACCGGATTGCGGAAGAAGTCCGCGCCGTACTTCTCGACGCCCTCGCGCGGCACCGCGCTGCCGAGCGAGTTGACGAGGTAGTAGATGAACGGCGCGTACGGCTCGATCAATTCGATCTCGAATGTCGTGTCGTCGAGCGCGCGGAATCCCTCGATCCCTTCGGTCGGCTGTCCGTTGGTGATCGCCCGGTGATACTCGGTCGCCCCCTTGACCTTGTCCTGGAACGCCCAGAACGCCACCGTCTTCGTCCGAGGATCGCAGCAGCGCTCGAGCGAGTACTTCATGTCGCGCGCGGTGACGCGCCGTCCCTTGCCGTCGGGGAAGCACGCATTGTCGTGAAAGCGGACGTCGTTGCGGAGCGTGAAGCGATACGTGCGGCCGTCCTCGCTGATCTCCGGCAGCGCGCGCGCCAGCTCCGGCACGAGCTTGAGCTCGGCGTCGAGGTCGATGAGCTTGTCGTAGATCTGCGTGGCGATGTCGTCGGCGTGCTTCGAGTTGATGAGCACCGGATCGAGTCCGTTCGGACTGCCGCGCAGCACGTTCATCGTGTAGGTGCCGCCGTAGCGCCGACCGCCGGAGCCGTCGCGCTGCTGCTCGCGGGCCGTTTCACCGCCACACGCCGCGAGCATCGCCCCGGCACTCATCAAAAGGAGAAGTCGAAGGATCATTCGTCGCTCGTTTCAGAAGGGAGCGGAAGATACGGGGCGACGATCGAATGCGCACAGACGCACGAAGCCCGCAGGATCTCTGCGGGCTTCGTGCTGAATCGATGCGATCTCGATCGAGTCGGGGAGGCCGGATTCGAACCGACGACCTTCTGCTCCCAAAGCAGACGCGATACCGGGCTACGCTACTCCCCGAATGTGCCGGCCACGTGGGCCGGACTGTAAAGGTCGGCATTTTCGCCGGCCCGGACAACTGCATTGACGCCCGGAGTGCGCCGCAGATTGCCGCCGCTCACGCGGCGGTGCTCAGCCGGCATTGCTCACCCAGCGTCGCTCACCCCTTCGCCAGCTCGACCTTCAGGTCCTCGATGACCGGCACGGGCATCGGATCGTCTCCGTTGAGCACCGCGAGGTAGTAGCTGGTCCAGTCGGCCAGGTGCACGAGCGAGAACATGCGGGCCATCGCGCTCGCGCCCTTCGAGCTCACGGCCGAGGTCGGACCCGAATGCTCGCCGACGATGCGGCGCGTGATCTCGAGCCGGCGCGCGACGCGCTCGTGATCGCCGCTGTCGTGCAGGAAGATCGGCGCCATGCGCCGCGCGAGCTCCGGCGGATTGAGCCAGCCGTTGATCTCGTTGTGGTTCATCTCCGGCAGCAGGTTGCCGAACGCGAGGTGCTTGGCGTTCTCCTGGATCTGCCCGCGCCAGCGCAGGTTCACCGAATCGAGCAGCTCCGAGCTCGAGTAGATCACCGGGATGTGCCCGCGGATCGCCTCCGCGAGCCGGTACGCCTCGTTCGACGCGCCGGGACCGGACGCGTACTCGGCGCCGAGGGTTCCCAGCAGCGCGATCGTCTCGTCGATGCCTCGCTCGGTCTCCTCGCGCACCACCGGACCGAAGAGTCCGGAGGTGACGGCGAGCGCCCATGCGAGCGGGAAGAACCCGTACGCAAGCGCGGCGCGCGGCTGCAGGCCGCCCGGCGGGTTGATCGCCGGATGTCCGTACTCCCCCGCCATCGCTCCGATGCGGCCGCCGGTCGTCACCGCGAGCACGGCGCCGGCCCGCTCGCGCGTGCGCTCGTAGGCCTCGATTGTCTCCTCGGTGTTGCCGCTGTAGGAGCTGACGACGACGAGCGTCGAGCCGTCGACCGGCGGCGGGCGGTACCCGCGGGAGACCGCGACGTCGACGCCGGCGCGCTCGTCGAACGACGATATGTAGCTGCGGAACAGGTCGCCGCCGATTGCGGAGCCGCCCATGCCGAGCACGAGCACGCGCCGGATGCCGGCGAGCTCGAGCCGCGGACACGAGCGTCCGAGCTCGACACCGGTCCGGATCTGCTCCGGGAAGTCGCGGATGGCCGCGTACATGTCGCCCGGATCGTGCGCGCGAAGCGCGTCCAGTGATGTCTCGATGCTCATGTCAGACACGATAGCGTCGCCCGGCGATCGCGCGATTGATCAGACCGAGCACGGCGGCAAAGAGCGCCGAGCCGATGATCGACCAGATGATGGGAAACGGCTGCCCGCCGATGTTTACCGTGAGCAGCTCGGGCAGGCCCGCCTCGGTGGCGACCCACATCCCGAGGTAGGCGCCGATCAGTCCGACGACGATCGACACGAGACAGCCGCCGACCGAATAGCCGACGAGCGCCTGACCGAGGCCGCCGCAGAGCGCGGCGATCGCGAGCAGGAGGAGCAGTTGAAGAATGGACATGGATCAGTCCGCGACCTTGAGGGCCGTGAGGAAGTCGTCGACCCGCTCGGCCGGACGAGCGAGCGTCGCGAGCTCGCCGTACTCGAGGATCGGACGCTGGATGAGCGAAGGGTTGGCGATCATCGCATCGATGAGCTGGTCGTCGCTGAGACTCTTGTCCGCGAGGCCGAGCTCGCGATAGGGCTCCTCCTTCGTCCGGAGGATCACCCGCGGGCCGACACCCATCTTGCGCAGGAGCTCGACGAGCTTCGCGCGCGAGGGCGGCTCGATGATGTAGTTGATCGCGTCGTAGTCGACGCCGGCCTGGCTCAGACGCGCCATCACGTCGCGGCACGTCGAGCAGGTCGGCTTCTGATAGATCGTCAGTCGGTTCATGATCGGTCTCTGGCGTTCGGAGTGACGGGACGCGGACGCTACTCGCCGGAGGAATCCGACTCGATCTGCACGACGTCGCCGAAGTCGGCCGCGCCGATGGCACGCTCGCACAGCGCCGCGTCGAGAATCAACTGCGCGAAGTCCGAGTCATGGTACTCGGCGAACGGCGCCTCGCTGTGGTTGGCCAGCAGGAACTCGGCCGACGACTGGATCGACGCGAGCAGATCCTCGTTGCCCAGATCCTCCGGCTCCCACACCATGCGCGCCCAGTAGAAGCGCTCGGCCTCGATGCGCTCCTCGGGATAGTCGTAGGCGTAGCAGTCGAGATCCTCGCGCTCGAAGATCGTCTCGTGCGGGATGATGGTGCTGTCGAGAAGGAACGTGCCGACCTGGTAGAAGGTCGCCTCGTAGACCTCGTCGTCGTCGTCATCCTCATCGTCATCGTGGTCCGCCTCGTCGCCCTCGGCGGCGTCCTCGGCTGCATCCTCGATCTGCTCCTCGCGCTGGCGGCGCAGGACCTCGGGATAGTCGAGCGGCACCAGCGGCTCGACGTCCTCGCCGGCCTCGAGCTCCTCGACGTTCGCGGTGTGGAAGCTGAAGAACCACCAGTTGCCGATCGTCAGGAAGATCGGATCGAAGTCGTACGGGGCGGTGACCACCGTCGTCTGTCCGAAGCGGACGCTCTCGCGATTGCGCTCGATGACCGAGCGCATCAGCCCGAACGCGGCGCGCGCATACTCGGGCGCGACGAACGCCTCGGCAATGCGTGCGATCGTCATCGCGGGATCCTGAAGCTCCGGGAATCGGCTATTGAGTTCGGTGGTGTTGTTGTCCATTGCTCTGGCTCATTTCGTGGAAGGCGCCGAAGTCTCGGCGCGGCGAATATAAACGTTGCCGCGCGATCCAGCGCCCATGTGCAAACGCGGGGCCATTCGCTCACTTGCGCACCGACCCTTCCTCGAAGCTCCAGAAGAGCAGGTCGAGCTCCTGCAGGCTCAATCCCGAGCCGGCGGCGAGCGCGGCGAAGCGCCGCTCGAGCTCGACGTACGCGCGGCGCGAGCCGACCGATGCCGGGATCGCGTCGATCGCTCCGGTGCGCAGCATGTGCTTGAGGATGTGGCGGTCGATGATCGCCAGGTCGAGGTGGCCGATGTTGCGCAGGAAGTGCGAGGCCTCCTTCCAGCCGAGTCCCTTCACGTTCGCGACGAGCCACTCGCGCTTCGACGCAGCGTCGATCGCCTGATCGGTGAGCGCGGCGAGGATCTCGTCCGAGCGCGCGGCGGCCTCGGCGAGCCGCAGGGCCTTCTGGTTGTGGAAGCGGATGTAGTGCCGTGGATCACGCAGCACCGCCACGACATCGACCGGCCGCTCGGGGAATCCCTCCGTTCGCAGCCGCGCGATGACCTGCTCGGCGTGCGCGGCGCGCGACTGCGGCGTCAGCAGGCAGAAGTAGAGCTCGTAGAGATACTCCTCCGGCGGCACCGCGACGAACTCGTCGAGCCGTCGCCGGATCGTCTCCCGGTGCGCCAGCCAGTGCTCAGTGTACTCCTCGTCGAGTCTCAGGACCATCTAGCGCGTCACCTTGCGGATCGTCTCGACGCCGTCGCAGCCACGCACGCGCAGCAGGTAGACGCCCGTGGCGACGCCGCGGAGATCCAGCTCGGTCCGCTCGGTCCGCGCCGATTCGATCACGACGCGACCGCTCATGTCGACGAGCGATGCCGCAATCGCGCAGCGGCCCTCGACGACGATCAGGTCCGCACCGACGCGCTCGATGCTCACGCCCGATGCGCCGAGCTCCTCGCGCACGCCGGTACTCGAGTAGATGAAGGGATCCGACGTCGTGCCGCAGCCGCCCTCGTTATACACGGTGACGGTGTAGCTGCCGGAGGCCGTCGGCGTGTAGCGCTCGCTCGTCGCGCCGGGAATGGCGACGCCGTCGCGATACCACTGGTGGGTGACGCCGGGCGCGACGCGAAGCTGCGCGCCGAGCACGGTGATCACGGGCTTGGCGGGCAACTCGAAGACGACGATCCGCGCGGTGTCCGAGCGTCCGTCACAGCCGGCGAGGCTCGTGACCGTCACGTGGTACGCGCCGGAGTTGGTCACGGTGATCGTGCGAGAGGTCGCGCCGGTCGACCAGCGCTGGGCCGCCCAGCCTTCGCCCGCGTCGAGCGTCACGGTCTCGCCGCGGCAGAGCGTGTCGTCGATCGAGCCGGTGATCCGCGGACGGGGCATCGCCTCGACGTCGAGGTCGACGCCGTTGTCGGCACCGTTGACCTCCGGGTTCGAAGCCACGACGCGGATGCGGTAGCGCGAGCCTGCCGGCAGCCACGCCGGGATCGTCGATGTGATCGCGCCGGCTCCGGCGCCCGTGAGCGTGCCGATGATCGTCGGCAGCGCAAAGCTGCCGGTCGAGTCGGAGATCTGCGCGCGGAAGATGTTGCCGTTGAAGAAGCTGCCGCCGATCGTGTACTCGACGGTGACGGTCGACCCGGCGCACAGCAGCGTGTCGTCGAGCGCGGTCGTGACGATCGTCGCGTCCGGACCGAGCTTCGCGACGAACGCGTCGCTGCGCGCGCCGGTCTCGACGAGCGTCACGTCGCCGAGGCGGAGCGTATCGAGGAAGTGTCCGGCGACGAAGTGGTTGCCGATGCGATCGAGTCCGACGTCGAGCCCGCGCTCCAGCCGTCCGCCGTCGGTCGTGTCAGCCCAGCTTCGCGCGCCGGCGGCGGTGTAGCGCACGAGCAGCATCCGCTCCCGATACGTCGTGTCGGGCGCGAGCGTGCCCGTGTTGTCGATCGCGCCGGTGAGGTAGGGATTGCCCGAGTTGTCGACGCCGACGCCGAAGCCGAAGTCGTTGAGCGAGTCACCCTCGCGCACGGCCCATCGAAAGCCGCCGAAGGGATTGCAGCGCGCCAGGAACGCATCGCTGCCGCCGGCGCTCACGAGCTTCGTCGTGCCGATGGTGACCGAGTCGGTGAAGGAGCCGGCGATGAAGGCGTTGCCCTCGAGGTCGACCGCGACCGCGATCGGTCCCATCGCCCGCGGCAGCGCGCCGCCGGTGACCGCCCAGCGCGGGATGCCGGCGAAGTCGTACTTCGCGACGAAGATCGCTCCGCTGTCCGACTGCGGAGTCGCGATGGTATACGGCGCGAACGTCGCGCTGTCGGTGAAGCGGCCGGCGATGAAGGCGCTGCCGAACGCATCGACGCCGAGTCCGACCGCCGCGTCGTCGCGAGGGCCGCCGCCGCGGCGCGCCCACTGCAGTCCGCCCTGCGCCGTCGTGTAGCGCGCGACGAAGACGTCGGTGCCGCCGGCGGACTCGAGCTCGACGACCGAGAACGCGGCCTGTCCGCTGAACGAGCCCGTGATGTAGACGTACTGACCGGTCTCGTCGAGCGCGACGCCCGCGCCATGATCGTTGCCGGGGGAGCCGCCGACGACGAGCCATTCCACCAGACCGCCGGGCAGCAGCTTCGCCAGCCAGACGTCGCTGCCTCCGCGTGGGGACACGGCGCGGCTGCCGAAGACCGCATTGCCGGAGAACGAGCCGGTGACGTAGACGTTGCCGGCGCGGTCGACCGCGATGTCGCCGGGCAGGTCGTTGCCGGGGCCGCTCATCGAGATCGCCCAGGCGAGAGCTCCCGCCGGATCGTACTTCGCGACGTAGGTATCCCACAGGCCGATGCCGCTGAGCTGCCGCACGCCGAGGTTGATCGTTCCGGAGAAGCGCCCCATGACGTAGCTGTTGCCGAGCGAGTCGACGGTGACGCGCTCGGCCATGTCGTGATCGGTGCCGCTCTGAAGCTGCGCCCACTGCCAGCTCTGCGCCGGGGCGATCGACGGGGCAAGCAACAGCAGCGCTGCGACGAGAAGGATTCCGGGGTGGCGAGTGCTCGGTATCATGGCGGATACGTTGATCGGCTAGGGCCGCCGCGTGCGATCGACGAACACGGCGGGCGTGGGTGTGCGTCCGGGTTTGTTAATATACGCGTCTGTGGCGAGCAGGGCGACCGCGGCCGCCGCGATCGGGAGGATCAGCCAACGAGGACAATGAGCGCACACGAGAGCATCGCGGCCGGCGCGACGACGATCACCGCGGCCATCGACACCATCGCCGACTCCTGGTGCCGGCGCAACCGGCCCGAGTCGATGAGCACCGACTGGGGACAATCCCTGCTCGCGTACGGACTGTTCGCGGCCATGCGGGCGACCGGCAACGTCGCCGCTCGAGAATACCTGCGCCGCTGGCTGACCTATCACGGGGGCGCCGGCGTGCACGTCACGTACTTCGTCGGCTCCTGGAGCATCGGCCTGCTCTACCCCGAGGTGATCGACGAGTTCCCGGCGCTCGCCTTCCCGCTGCGCGAGACCGGGCCGCGCCTCTACGACTTCATCCGCACCAAGGCGATCCGCAACGGGCGCGGCGTGATCCTTCACAACGTCGACCTGCCGCACGCCTACGTCGACACCGTGTATTACAGCGCGCCGATCCTCGCGAAGCTCGGCCGGCTTCTCGAGACTACCGACTGGTGCGACGATGCGATGTCGCAGCTTCGCCTGCACCTGGAGATCCTCCGCGATCCGGCGACCGGCTTCTCGACTCACTGCGAGGAGAATCTCTCCGGCCATCGCTCCGAGGGCGCCTGGGCACGGGGCAACGGGTGGATCGCGATGACCTGCGGCGAGTTGCTCGGCGAGCTGCCGCACCGCTCGATCGAGCGGCACGAGGTCGGCGGGATTCTCGTCGAGCTCGCGACGCGGCTGCTTCCGTGGCAGACATCGTCCGGACTCTGGCGCACGATCATCACCGACGCCGACGCCTACGAGGAGACCTCGGCCTCCGCCATGTTCCTCTTCGGGCTGTTGCGCGGGCGTCGCCACGGCGTGCTGCCGGCGAGCTTCGACGAGCCGATCGCTCGATGCCTCGAAGGACTTCTCGCGCACGTCGACGGCGACGGTCGCTTCATGGGCGTCTCGGAAGGCACGTGGCCGGGCACGGTCGAATACTACAAGGGACTGGCGACGGGCGAGTGGTGGTGGGGCACCGGCGCGATGCTGCTGGCGCTGTGCGAGGCGACGTTGCACCCGGCTCACAAACCGTGACTTTGACCGCGTCCGGCTCGCTGCTTTCTTGATCGCATCACAACTGCTCACGCGCATGGAACACTTCGCAGAGGACGGGCCGCGTACGGCCAACGGGAGCGGCTCGGGCGTCGCGCGTGGACGATCGTCGATGACGGCGGACGAGGAGCGCGCAGCCGCGATCGCTCGTGACCGCGCGAGTGATCGCGACAGCTCGAGTTACCACGAGGGCTCCAACATGCGCGGAGGCACACGCGACGGGTTCACTGAAGACGAGGCCTCAAGCGCATACGACGCGTCGAACGACCATGAGGGTTCGAGCGCCGATGCGAGCCGCCGCGCGCGCCGGGCGCAGTCGCTCGTCGTCGTCGATCCGGAGGAGCCCGAGCCCGGCCGGGAGGCGCGCGCGCTCGCGCCGCTGCGACTTCCCTCGTTGCCCGACCAGGCGGCGGACGTCGCGCGATGGGAGCGGCCGCTCGACCTCGTGTCGTTGGGCGAGTGTCTCGTCGAGATGACGCGTCGTCCCGACGGCGCCTACCAGGCGTCGATCGCGGGCGACGTGTTCAACGCCGCGTTCTACGCTTCGCGGCTCGGCCTGCGCTGCGGCATGATCACCGCGGTCGGCGACGACCTGTTCACGCCGATGCTCGTCGAGCGGATCGTGAGCGAGAGGATTGACATGTCGCACGTGCGCCGGCTGAGCGCGCGGCGCAACGGACTGTACTTCATCGAGCACGACGCGTGGGGCGAGCGTGCGTTCCACTACTGGCGCGAGGGATCGGCCGCGACCGAGACGCTCGCGCACGCCGACCTCGCGCGCACCGCGAGCTACATCCACGGCGCGCACTTCCTGCTGATCACGGGAGTATCGCTGGCGGTGATGAAGGAGCCCGATCGACTGCGCGAGCTGCTCGAGCGCGTCGACGGCCGCACGACGATCGTCTTCGACGGCAACTATCGCCCGCGACTCTGGGGCGGCGCGCACGAGTACCAGTTCCGCGTCGAGACGATCCTCCCGTTCGTCGACGTCTACCTGCCGTCGCGCGAGGATCTCGAGACGGCCTATCGCGGCCGCGACGTGATCGAGCCGCTGCGCGCCGCCGCCGAGGCGGGCGTGCAGACCATCGTCGTGAAGGATTCCTCGAACGGCTGCGCGATCCTCGTCGACGGTGAGCTGCGACGCATCGCCGCGATCGAGGGCGTGCACGTCGTCGACTCGACCGGCGCCGGCGACGCGTTCGACGCCGGCGTCATCGCCGGCCTTCTGCGCGGCGCGACGCTCGAGCACGCGTGCGAGCTCGGCCAGGCCGTCGCAGCCCGCGCGCTGATGGTGCCGGGCGCGATCGATCCCGCGTTCCGACCGCACGCGATCGATGCGGGCTGGGACACTCCCCTGCCTTGAGCCGTGCACGAGGCACGGCTCAAGGCTGTCCCCTCTCGAGAGGGGATGATTTGTGCTGATCCGCCGTGCACGAGGCACGGCTCAAGGCTGTCCCCTCTCGTGAGAGGATGATTCGTAGTAACACTAATGGATAGTGCCACATGAACCTCAGACTCGCTCTTCTCGGCCTCGTTGTTGGTTCGATGCTCGCGTCCTGTGGGGGCGGCGGGGGTAAGGTCGGTGACGGCTCGGGGACCGACTCGTCGCAGTCGTCGGGCGCCGTGGGTGACGCATCGGGCGTTGACGGTGTTGCTGGTACGGACTCTTCGGCCATTGGCGGTGTCGACTCTGCCGGAGCGACCGCAGGCGCGACGGCTGTCGCGAAGATGAACGTCAACACCGCGACCGACGCGCAGCTCCGGACGATTCCCGGCGTCGGCGACAAGATGGTGCACGAGTTCGAGGAGTACCGTCCGTACAAGAGCATCGTGCAGTTCCGCAAGGAGATCGGCAAGTATGTCGACGAGGCGCAGGTCGCCACGTACGAGAACTACCTCTTCGTGCCGATCGATATGAACGAGAGCGACATGGAGACGATCACGCAGATCCCCGGCATCACCATGAGCGAGGCCAATCAGATCGTCGCCGCCCGACCGTACGCCTCGTCGGACGCGTTCTTCCAGAAGCTCGGCGAGCTCGCCACGCCCGAGGAGATCGCCACCGCGCGCATTTACGTGGCCGCGCCGTAGATGACGAGCGAAGAGCGACTGCGCCGATTCCTGCTCATGGTTGCCGCGGCGATCTTCGCGGGCACGATCGTCGAGCTGCTGCTGATCGAGCACACCGAGG
>DATLHO010000098.1:0-20362 GCA_035539855.1 Kapaibacterium sp. (SeqCode)
CCTTCCCCTCTCGCCATCTTCCCCCCCTCGCCATCTTTCCCCTCTCGAGAGGGGATGCCGGACGCGCGGCGAAGTCCGCGCGTCCGGCTGGGGTGTGTCATCCGGCGAGGAGGACGCCCAGCTCCTCCTTCCTCTCCCTCAGCGCCTTGAACTCCACCAGCGCCTTCATCCTCTCCTCCTCCCCGATCTCCGGATCCTGCAACAGATCCTGCACCTCGCGACTCCTCCGGTCGATCTTCTCCTGCTCGATCCTGATCAGACAATCGCGCGCGATACGCCAGGGGTTCGGGTCCGCCAGGTTCGGGTCGAACTTCAGCCACGACATCGAGATCGACTCGCGCTCGACCGCCAGCAGCGTCACCAGGTCGCGAATCTCGGTCGACAGTTCCTCCATCACCAGGTCGTCGATCGCGAACGATCGCTGGTTGACATAGTGGCCGAGGATCAGTGCGATGAGCTCGCGCGTCAGCGGATGCCCGAAGTCCTCCGGGTCGATTCGCGCGAAGACGTGCTCGAGAAGTTGCGGGTCTCCCTGCACCAGCACCGCGAGCAGCGCCACTTCGGCCGCCGGCATCTCCGCGCGCATGACCGGCCGTCGCAGCGCCGGCAGCGTCGTCGGAGGCGCATCACCGCGAGCGTACTCGTGTCCACGCGCGTCGTCGGGCGGCGGCGGAATGTCGTGCGGCGGCGGGTACGGAGCATCGGCACCGTTGTCGCGGTGGGTGGACGACGCCGTGCTCGACGCGTCGGTCGCCGCGCTCGAACGGTCGGTTGCCGGGCTCGATGCGTCGTTCGGCGGCCTCGACGGGTCGTTCGGCGGCCTCGACGGAGCGGCTCCGCGCGCCTGCGGCTCGTCGCGCCGGATCGGCGGCGGCGGCGTCACGCGGATGTCGCGACGGCGAACGGCGTTGGCGCGTCCGAGCGCGCGCTCGAGCTCGCGGAGCAGCAGTGAGTCCGAGACGTGGTAGTCCGCGGCGATCTTCTGCAGGTACAGCTCGCGCTTGAGCGCATCGGGAATCAATGCGATCGTCGAGACGATCGAGCGCACGGCCTCGGCCGAGCGATCCGGCGAATCGAAGTCCCCTGCATTCTTGAGCGCTCTCGCCCTGAACTCCAGGAACGAAACGCTCTCGTCGATCCGCTTCTCGAGCTCCTTGCCGCCATATCGGCGCACGAACGTGTCGGGATCCTCCCCATCAGGAAGCCGCAGCACCGAGACGTCGAGTCCCTGGCGCAGCAGCACCTCGATGCCGCGCTCGGTCGCGGCCTCGCCGGCGCGGTCGGAGTCGAAGATCAGCACGACGCGCGAGCAGTAGCGCGCGATGAGCTCGGCATGATCGCGGCTCATGGCCGTGCCGCTGGTCGCGATCGCGCTCTTGACGCCCGCGTCGTGCAGCGAGATGACGTCGGCGTAGCCCTCGACGAACAGCGCCCGTCCGGTGCGGCGGATCGTGTCCTTGGCCTGGAAGAGTCCGTAGAGGACCTTCCCCTTCTGATAGACCGCGGACTCCGGAGAGTTGATGTACTTCGGCTGGTTGGGATCCTCGGTCATGCGGCGCGCGCCGAACCCGAGGATGCGTCCGGTGGCGCCGAAGATCGGGAAGACCGATCGGCCGCGGAACCGGTCGTAGTACCCGTTGCCGGATTCACGACGGATGATCAGGCCCGCACGATCGAGCTCGTCGGCCGTGTAGCCCTGGGTCGTGAGTCTCGTGATGAGCGAGTCCCACTCATCGGGCGCGTAGCCGAGCCCGAACTCCTTCATCACTTCGTCGCTGAAGCCGCGTCCCTTGAAGTACGCGTGGGCCATCTGACCGACGTCGCCCCGCAGCGTCTTGTAGTAGAATGCCGCAGCGTCGCGCACCGCGGCAAGCAGCCGCTCGCGCTCGCTGAACTCGCGCCGGTCGCCCGCGTCCTCCGGGATCTCGATGCCAAGGCTCGTCGCCAGGTTGCGCACCGTCTCCGGGAACGACCACCCGTTCTTCTCCATCAGAAACGTGAACACGTTCCCGCCCTTTCCGCAGGCGAAGCACTTGTAGATCCCGCGCACCGGCTCGACGTTGAACGACGGCTTCTGGTCGTCGTGGAACGGACAGAGCCCGATCCAGTTCTTCCCCGCACGGCGCAGCCTGACGTAGTCCGAGACGACATCGACGATGTTCGCCTCGGCCTTGACGCGCTCGACTATTTCTTCAGGGATGCCTGCCACGGGGGACTGTTGTTCGAGATTCGTTGATGGGTTCGCCGCAAGATAGGGGATCGGCCCGCGCAGGCTTCCGGATGACGTCCGGCTCCAGACGCGTCGAGGCGCGGACAGATCGTCCGCGCCCCGTTTGAATGACTCGTAGCGAACTGGCTATGGAGCATCATTCGAAGGCGTGGCGGACATCTCGATGAACAGCTTGTCCTCGAAGTTCTTCCACATCATCGACTCGACCGGACGATCGGTGCGGGTGTTGTACTTCGCGCTCGACTTTGTGTTGTACGGGACGGTGACCGGGCTCGAGGTCGCGAAGTAGATGAGCTGGCCGACCGGCATGCCGGCGTAGACGCGGATGGGCTGCTTGACGGAGATCTCGAGCGTCCAGTGGTTGCAGAACCCGACGTCGCCCTTGCCCGCGGTCGCATGGATGTCGATGCCGAGCCGGCCGATCGAGCTCTTGCCTTCGAGGAACGGCACGTGCTTGTGCGACTCGGTGTACTCGAGCGTCACGCCGAGGTAGAAGCACGACGGCTCGAGCACGTAGCCCTCTTCCGGTATCCGGAAGGACGTGATCTCGTTGTGCGCCCGCGCGTCGAGCACCTTGTCGTTGTAGGTGGCGAGCCACTCACCGAGGTGCACGTCGTAGCTGTTGGTGCCGAGATAGTCGCGGCGGTAGGGCTCGATGACGATGTCGCCGTTGTCGATCGCCAGAAGGATGTCGGTATCGGAGAGAATCACGGAACTCGTGGACTAGTGGATGTCGCGTGACGCAATTTCGCCCCGCGGCGGAGACCTCGCAAACCACCAGACGGGGCCTCCACCCCTTCCCGCGAGAAACCGTGACCCCGTCATCTTCGCGAGCGCAACGAAGCGGGGATCCATCTTCCGTGGTAGCTGTGCCGCCCGGCACGGCTACCGCCGAAGAAAGATCCCCGCCTCGCACTGTTCGTCGAGAATGACGGTCAGGACCTACTCGACCTTCTTCAGCGGCGTTCCCGCCGGCACCGTCTCGGTCGTCTGGCGCTGGTTCATGATCGCGAGCTCGTTGACATCGACCGTGACGCCGACGCCCCGCTTCGCCGCCGGCGCGGTGACGAGCTGATTGAACGGCGCCGCGCGCGGCGCGTTGAAGACATCGAGCCGGTATGGCTGTACGGCCAGCGCGCCAGCGTCGGTCAGCGTCGCGAAGCTCCCGAAGCTCGTCTCGAACGCGCTCTGGTACCGCGCGAAGTTCGCCGAGGCGGAGTAGCCGTGGAAGACGTAGACGAGGTTGTCCTTCTGGATGAAGTAGCTCATGATCGTCAGCGGAATGACGCCGCCCTGCCCATTGTCCATCTGCAGGCTCGTGATCATGCGCACCGCGGAGTGGCCGTTGACCGAGAGACTCTGCGCCGGCGTGACGATGGTCGCGCCGGTCTGGCTGACGAACGAGCTGGCCACCTGCGACGGAGTGCCGCCGGAGACGGTCGACATCTCGGCAGCGGCATCGCCGGCCTCGGGTGCGAACTGCACGAGGGTCGCGAAGTTGGCGAGTCCCCAGCCCTGCGGCACCGCAAAGCGGAAGCGCAGTTGCGGGTGGTTGAAGTAGCCGCTCTCGACGAAGCCCTGGCGCGGATCGGGTCCGTAGACGAGGTTCTCTAGCCTCGCGTTGTACTCGGCCGGGTTGACGCCGCCGAGGCCGCCGGTCGGCGCAAGCTGCGCGGCGTACGTCGCGGCGAGCTGCGTGACAGTGACCTCGCGATCGCCCGGATCCGGATGGGTGCTGGCCCACGACGGAAGCTTGCCGCCATTCTTCATCTCCGCCTCGGTCTGGATGCGCTCGAGGCTCCGGAAGAACTCGGCGCCCTCCTTCGCGTCGAAGCCGGCGCGCGTCGCATACTTGACGCCGAGGTCATCGGACTCGGTCTCGTTCGCGCGGCTGAACTTCAGGAACAGGAGCTGCAGACCGGTCTGCACGGCGCCGAGGAACGGGCGGACCTCCTCGAAGAGCACCGACCCGAGGCCGACGCCGATGTTCGCGAGCTGCGCGCTCGTGTAGGCGCGTGCGGAGTGACGGGCGGTGATGTGGCCGACCTCGTGACCGAGCACGACCGCAAGCTGTGCGTCGTTGTCGAGATGCGCCAGCAGACCGCGCGTCACGTAGACGTAGCCGCCGGGGAGCGCAAACGCGTTGATGACGGGGGAATCGAGGACACGGAAGGTGAACGCGTATCCCGGGTTCTCGGCCTTGGCCGCGACTCGGGCGCCGAGACCGGTCACATAGCCGGCAATCGCCGGATCGTTGTACAACCCGAACTCGGCCACGATCTGGGCGTCGGCCTGCGCGCCCAGCTCGATCTCCTGCTGCACGGACATGAGCGAGAACTCCTTCTTCCCCGTCGCCGGGTTCGTCACGCAGCCGCCGACGGCGACCGACGCGACGAGCGCAAGCGAGATCACGCGCATTCCGATGACGGCTCGGACACGACTCATCACGGTACCCATTGCTGCTTCTCCTGGTGAATGCCTCATGCAGATGCACAATCCGAACAACCGCATGCAATCATGCTGCCAAACGCGGCTGTCCGGGTTCGTCGGCTGCCGAGGCAATCCGTTTAACCCTCGTTTTGCCTACCTTGACCCTTTGTTCAACCACTCCCGGTACGATCATGCTCGAGCACCGCTGGCTCTTTCGCGACACCGCGTCGAAGAAGGGGCGCAACATCATCATCACTCCCCAGACGAGCGACTTCAAGTTCATCTCGGCAGGACGCATCATCCTCGATGCGACGATCGGCTCCGCTCTCGGGCAGAATGAGGGCGCCGAGACCGTTCTGATCGTGCTCCACGGCTCCGGCACGATCTCGGTGTCGGGACGCCGCTTCGACGTCAATCGCTTCGACGGCGTCTATGTGCCCCGTGGTGAGGAATTCATGGTCCAGTCGAGCGGCGAGCTCGATATCCTCGAGGCGAGCGCTCCGACGTCACAGTCGTTCCCGGCCTCGTTCGTGCGCTACACCGACATCGCGGATGCCGAGGACTATCACCTCGAGGTCGGCGCCGAGCCCTACTACCGCGACATCTGGAAGGTCCTCGCCGACAACGTCGAGGGCTCGCGACTGCTCGCCGGCATCACGATGTCCCGGCCGGGCAACTGGACGAGCTGGCCGCCCCACGAGCATGCCGCGACGCAGGAGGAGCTCTACCTCTACTTCGACATGCCGCGCCCTGGCTTCGGCACACAGTACATCTACACCGATCTCGGCGCGCCGGAGCTCGTCGCGCCGGTGCACAGCGATGACGCCGTGACGATCGTCGAGGGCTACCATCCGAACGTCGCCGCACCGGGGTTCCCGATGAACTTCGTCTGGGTGCTGTGCTCGCTCGAGGAGGAGACCTACCGCAAGCTCGGCGGCGTCAACATCCAGCCCGGCTTCGAGATGGAGACCGGACTGCGCTAGGCCATATCGCACACGCAAGAACGCCAGGACGACTCGCCGATCGAGACGCCCTGGCGTTGTCGTATTCGCCGTCGAGACTTAGAACGTCGTCCGGACTCGCAGGGCGCGCAGTCGCACGGTCGCGCGCGGCTGCGAGGGGCCCGACTTCGCCCCCGATGCGGTCGGCGCCTCGTCGATGATCGTGATCGGCACCATGCTCGCCAGCTCGAAGCGCATGAGCTCGCTGGACATGTCCGAGGTGAGCAGCGCGAGCTGGCCGTCGAACGTCGTCGTGAGTCCGCGCGAGACATCCTCGAGCTTCGCTCGCCAGTTCGAGATCGCGTCGCCGACGACGATGATCTCGAACTGAAGGATCGAGTCGCACAGCCGCTGCGCGCATGGCACGAGCGATAGGGCGCTCACGCGCTCGATCCGTCCGGCGTCGAACGTGGCGACACCGAACCGGAAGGCCGACGACAGAATCGACGACGGCTTTGCGCCGATCGTCGAGTTGAGTCGGTCGGATTTGATCAGGCGCATGCCACGCGCCTGCATCCGCACGACCGCCTGCACCGGCACTCGCGTCGCCGCATCGAGCGCCGCGATGCGGATGTCGCTGACGGTGACCTGTAGATACTCGCGCATCTCGCTGACGGCCATCGTGCTCGTCAGATAGGTGAGTGTCATGCTCAGGTCGGTCATCGGAGCGCCGTTGTTCGACAGCCGCGCGCCGAGCTTTCGGTACAGCGCGAGCGAGGCGCCGAGGTCGAGCGTGACGGTGATCTCATGCAGCGTCTCGGTCTTCGAAATGACCTTCTGCGACGTCGTCGCCGCGAGTATCAGCGACGAGGCATCCTCGACCTGAAGATGTATCGGCGCGGCGGCGGCCGGCCCGACATGGAGGAGCGCGAAGAGCGCGATGAGGGCGGCAAGTCGGAGCATGGGGAGCCTCGATAGTGGCGTGGGATGCATCAATAGACGTTCGGTCTGGCGTTCGGGGCGCGGAACACCACACGCGCGGTCGGTCCGTCCACGTCGACGCTCTCCGCGAAGGATACCGGCTTCATCCCGGTGAGCTTCATCCGCATGATCGGCGTCGCCAGATCGGTACCGGTAACAGTGTAGTAGCCGTCGACCTTGTAGTTGGGATCGACCGACGCCTTCGAGAACCAGGTCCGCCACGCTGCCACGTCACTGCCCCGCAGCTCGACTTCATAACGATTGAGCGAATCGCAACCTCCCTGCGCACACGGCAGAATCCTGTGCGCGAATATCCTGGTGATCTTCGTCGACGGGAGCGATTCAACGACGGCGACGAACTGCGACGCGGTGATGATCTTGAACTTCGTACTACCCTTCGGTGCGGCGCCGCCGGTTGCGCCGACCTGCAGCGAGCTCGCTTCGAACTTGATCTGCATGTTCACCTCTTCTCGCGATCGCGCATCCATCGTTGGCAGACCGATCTCCTTGACGATCACGTTGCCGTAGATGCGCTCGTCGGTGATCGTGCCGTTGGTCGCTGTTGTCAGTTTGATCGACAGTGGGTCTGAGGACACGCCGTTGTTCAGCAGGAGCTCGGCCATCGGCTCGAGAATGGCCAGTCCGGAACCATAGCGAAAGATCACCGTGATGTCGTGCACAGTCTGGCCATTCGGTCCGACCCTCTGATTCATCGACGCGTCGAGCGCGGCAAGCGTGCTGCCTCGGATGGTGAACGCGACGGTGCTGGCCGCCGGCGTCGCGGTGCCGATCAGAAGCGTGAGGAGCGCCGCGGCGCGCACGAAGATTCGAATCATGGCGATGCCTCTCCAGGAGTTCGAGTGGTCAGGGGGACGACGCAGCGCAACCGGCGATTCGCCGGCTCGGCATGCGATCGAAGGGTGAGCGTCGCTGGGGGGGTTGAGGTCGCTCAAAGGTAGCAATTGCTGCGCGCCCGCGCCAGAGTCGCCGGCGCGCGGCGGTCGCATCTGCGGCGGCGCGAGGAGCGTTGTCGTGGCGGGAGTATCTTGCGCTGCCGCCGTCGAAGAGCGCATCGAGCCAGCCTATGGATTCATCGGATAGGATCAGCGATTTCAATCCAGCATCGGATACGGCCTACGCGGAGTTCGCGCGCGATCTCGTTGCGTCGAACATCCTCGGCGATCCGTGGATCTATGGCCGCGAGCGCTTCCGGCTCGAGCCGGCCGTGCTCTCGGCCGGACGCTACGCCGCGCTGTGTTCAGCGGCTGAGTCCCTGGCGCTGGCCTTCGACGAGGCCGCGCGGCTCGTCGCCGCACGACCGGAGCTGCTCGAGAGCTTCTACGGGCTGACGCCCTACCAGAAGCTCATGTGGCTGCGCTCGGAATGCCGCTGGCACGGCATCGCGCGGCTCGATCTGTTCGTGCTCCCCGACGGCTCGATCCGCTGCTGCGAGATGAACTCCGACACGCCGAGCGGAGAAGCCGAGACCGTCCTGCTCAACCGCCTGCGGCATCGCCATCATCCCGGACTGATCGATCCGAACGCATCGTTCGAGCATCGCTTCGTCGAGCTCGTCGGCGCGTTCCTGCGCGCCGCGCACGGTCGCGACGGCGCGGGCGCGACCATTGCGATCGTCTATCCGACCGATCTGCCGGAGGATCTCTCGATGATCGCGATCTACCGCGAATGGCTCGAGTCCGCCGGCTATTCAGTGACGCTCGGATCGCCCCTGAACCTCTCGTCGCGCGACGGCCGCGTCGCGCTCTTCGGCCGCCCCGTCGACGGCATCATCCGGCACTACAAGACCGATTGGTGGGGCGAGCGCATCCCGGCTTGGAGCGACGAGGACGACTACGCCGATCCCGATCCGCTCGACGAGCCGCTGCGCCTGCTGCTGGACGCCGACGCCGACGGCCGCGTCGCATTGATCAATCCCTTCGGCTCGGTGCTGACGCAGAACAAGCTTACGATGGCGCTGCTGTGGGAGCACATCGACGAGCTCTCCCCTGCCGCCGCGGCCGCGGTGCGCGCCTGGCTGCCGGAGACGCGCCGGCTCGTCGACATCGACGCATCGACGCTCGAGCGCACCGAATGGGTGCTCAAGAGCGACTACGGCTGCGAGGGCGACGAGGTGATCATCGGCGCCGCGGTGACGGACGACATCTGGCGTCTGTCGCTCGAGCGGGCGATTCCCGGTCGCTGGATCGTCCAACGCTACTTCGAGGCCGAGCGCGAGGCCGATCTCGCGATTGCCAACTACGGTGTGTATCTTCTCGGTGGCCTCGCCGCAGGCATCTATACCCGTTACTCTCCGACGGCGACCGATGCCACCGCTCTTTCGGCGCCGACCTTCATTGCTCCGGGCGACCCCGCCTCGGAGACCGGCGCTCAGGCTCTCTCAATCGATCAACCCCGACAGCGATGAAGCACGATCTCGACGACAACGGCCGCGACCGGCGTGACGACGACGGACTCGACAGCACACAGGGCGCCGACTGGTGGCGACAGATGCTCACGCGGCGACAGGCAGGCGCACGCCTTGCGAAGCTTACCGCGGCCGCACTGGTTCTGCCCTCGCTCGGTGCGGTCACCGGCTGCGGCGGCGACGAGGAGGAGATCGTCGAGAGCGACGCGCTCGAGTTGCAGAAGGCCGATGGCTGGAACGTTGGCTCCGAGTCGAAGGCGCTCGCGATCACCGGTCGCAGCGCGACCGACAGCCAGGGCGGCTCCGCGTGGCAGAGCCACAAGACGCCCGCGACGCTGCTGAAGGACTGGTCGGCGAGTGACGCACGCTGGCAGCCGTTCGTGGTACCGACGCTCGTGCAGTCGCTGTCGCAGTCGACGCTCGGCAGCGGCATCGCGCCGGTGCACACGACGTCGATGGACGAGGCCTATCGCCGCGGACTCGGCATGCGTGAGATCATCGCCGCGTCGAAGGATCCCGCCGGCATGGTCATCGTCAGCGACCTGGCCGGTCCGGAGTCGGTCGCATTCGCAGCCGCGCTCTCCGACGTCGCCGATCCGGTGATCACGTTCGACAACTGGCCGCATCCCGACGGCGTCGTCGCCGCGCAGCAGACGCTCGGCGCGCTGCTGTACTACGCCGACGAAGTCTCGAAGAAGTCCCAGGCCCGCGCGGCCGCGGCGACGGCAGCCGGTGGCAAGGTGCCGGCCGTGTTCGTCCTCGACAGCGCAAGGCTCACCGAGCCGGCAGCTGGCTCGACGACGGCGTTCGACAACCGGTATCTCGCGAAGCTGCCGGAGGCCTCGACGCTCAAGAGCAACGGTGTGACGTCGGTGCTCTACACGACGCCAGACGCGACGCGCACGCAGGAGCTCGACGACCTCAACGAGTACTTCGCGGATTATGGCGACAACGGCATGAAGGTGCAGATGCTCTCGATGAGCGACTTCAAGCCGGACACGTCCGCGGCTGCCGCACGCGCCCAGGACACGACGCGCACGACGTCGAGGGGATACTCCGGCGGCTACCACCACTCGCCGTACTACTATGGCGGCGGTCTGGCCTACGTGCCCCTCTTCTTCTACACCTATCCGATGTACGCGTACGGCCGCGGGGCGATGCCGGCGTACGGACGTTACTCGAACGTGAGCGTCTCGCGGCCGTCGTACACGCCATCGCGTCGCTCGACGCTCTTCTCCTCGCGCACCTCCGGCGGCGGCGCCGGCGTCGGGCGAACGCGCCCGAGCAGTTTCGGCCGTGTCTCGCGCACGACCACCAGCGGCGGACGCGGCAGCTTCGGCGGCAGCCGCTCGTCGGGCTCGTACGGACGCTCGCGCGGCGGCGGATCGATGTAGGATGGCTGACCTCAACCGACGTGGCTTTCTCGCATCGCTGCGCGAGGTCTTCTCCTCGCGCAGCGACGGCGACCTGTTCTTCCTCGGCATCCAGGCCGTGATCAACGTGTACGGCGAGGCGGAGCTCCGCCGCGACATCCACCGCATTCTCGCCGAGGCCCCAGAGACCGAGCGCCCGCTCGAGAAGAGCGTCTACTACAAGCGCATCGCGGCCGTGCTCCGCGAGCACGTGCCGTCGATCGAGTACGGATACTGGGATTATCTCACCGACGCCGACGAGGCCGCCGGCGAGTTCGATGACTGGCTTCGCGAGATCAACGCGACGTCGGCAACCGTCGAGGAGGAGCTCGGCGAGGAGATCGACGAGGGATTCAGACTCAGTGCCGAGAAGGACTACGTCGTCGTCACCCTCCTCTTCCTGCTCGAGCACGGCCGGGAGCACGAGACTCTTGCGAGGATGCTCGATACGATTCCCGAGGAACGGCAGTTCACGCCCTGGGCGTTCGCACGGCTCGTCGACGCGCTCAACTACATCGACTTCGAGCGGGCGCAGGCCGATGCCACCTTCATCCATCCCGGCAGCGACGAGGATGGCTTCTCCTGGACCGACATGCGCGCTCCCGGCTGGGAGTACCTGCGCCCCGTCATCGGTACCGTCGACTGATCACCGCCGCGGTCTTCCCACAACCTGAGCGTTGTCATACCGGGCGACGCCGCTTGTGGCGAGCTTGTGCGCATCACGCACGAGTACCCCGCCATGGCACCTTCCCCCACGCCCTCGGCCATCACGCTGTCTGAGCTCCCCCTAGTGCGACCGCTGCTGCGCTGGCGGTGGTTTCCCTATGTCTTCCAGCTCGCGTTGCTTGCCGTCGTGGTGTCGCTCGCGTTGCTCGGGCTGCAGTCGTCCGTACCGCAGGGCGTCGAGTCGAAGCTCGTCGCGAAGGGAACGCTCGTGACGCTTCTCGTGTGGGGACTGTGGTGGCCGACGATGATCTGGACCGCGGTGATCTTCGGACGCGTCTGGTGCACGGTGTGCCCACTCGAGCTCGTCGCCAACATCACCGAGCGTGTCGCGCGCCGACTCGGCATCGGCGGCCGCACTCTCGGCCGCGTGCTGCGCGGCGGCTGGGTCGCGCTCGCGCTGTACCTCGCGATGCAGATGCTCGTTGCGGGCGCCGAGATGCACCGCTCGGCCTGGCTCACCGGCGTGATGATGCTCGGACTCGTCGGTCTTGCCGGCGCGACCGCGGCCATCTATCGCGATCGCGCGTTCTGTCGGGGATTCTGTCCGGTGTCCCTTCTGCTCGGCTCCTACGGTCGCCACGGCTCGGTCGCGATGCGTGCCGAATCGCCTGCGGTCTGCGCCGAGTGCGCCGATCACCGCTGCACCGACGCATCGTTGCGCGCCGCGGCCGACGCCCGTTCCTGTCCGAGCCTGCTCGATCCCTCGCGGCTGCAATCGAACGCCGACTGCCTGGTGTGCGGCCAGTGCGTCAAGGTCTGCAGCGGCGACACGATGCGGATGCTGCTGCGGACGCCGTTCGATCGTCGCGACATGCGCGAGACGGCGCCGCGCTGGCCGCTCGCGCTGTTCGTAATGACCGCGTCCGGTTTCGTCACCGCTGAGATCGCGGCCGAGTGGCCGGCGGCAAAGGCGGCCGTCGCCTGGGCGCCGCACGCGCTGGCGTCGGCGCTGGGCGTGCAATCGCTCGGCGGCTGGATCGACGGGCTCTGGGTGATCGCGGCGATCCCCGCGATCCTCTGGCTGCTCTTCGGCATCATCGCAGCGGAGGGTCGCATCGGCCGCTTCGGCGAGTCCGTGCGCGCGCTCGCGCTGCCAATGGTCGTGCTCGTCGCTTCGGCGCACATGGCGAAGGCCTTCGTCAAGGCGACGTCGTGGGCCGGCTTCCTTCCGGGCGCGCTCGACGATCCGACCAACGCAGCTCTGTCGATCTCGATCGCCGCGGAGCTGATCGCGAAGCCGGCCGCGCTCGTTACCACTGAGACGGCGTCGGTCGTCGGACTGGCGCTCGTCGTCGCCGGCTTCGGCCTTGCGATCCGCGAGCTGCGGCTCGGGGGCTCGCTGCGCATCGCGACCGTCATCCCGACGGTGCTGCTCGCGGCCCTGTATCTGGTGATCATCGCCGGCTGGGGCGGCTGAGTCTCGCCCGCCACGTCAATCGCCGCGCCCCTTTCCGGATCTCCGGGAAGGGGCGATGTGCATTCGGAACGTGTGCTCGGCAATCGTCGAGGCGACCGGACGAATCACTCCGTTACATCGGCGCCGTAAAATCCCAATGCGCCGCGCCCGTCCTCCCCATTCATCTCCGATTCCCGTTCATCGATCGTTTTCCCGACTCCACGCATGATCGCAGTCACCGGTGTCACCAAGTCCTACGGCGCGAAGACTCTCTTCGACAACGTTTCGGTGCAGTTCACGCCCGGCAAGCGCTACGGCCTGACCGGACCGAACGGCGCGGGCAAGTCGACGTTCATGAAGATCCTCCATGGCGAGGAGGAGGCATCGAGGGGAACGGTGATGCTGCCGCGCAAGGTCGGCATCCTCCGGCAGGACCAGTTCCGCTACGACGACTACCGGATCATCGACACGGTGCTCATGGGCAACCCGACGCTGTGGGCGGCGCTCGAGGAGCGGGAGAAGCTCTACAACGAGCCGGAGCTGACCGACGAGATGGGGATGCGACTCGGCGAGCTCGAGGGGACGATCGCCGAGGAGAACGGCTACGTCGCCGAGCAGCAGGCCGCCGAGATCCTCGAGGGCATCGGCATTGCCGAGCATCGGCACGAGCTGCCGATGAACACGCTGCCGAACGACCTGAAGTTCCGCGTGCTCCTGGCGCAGGCGCTCTTCGGTGAGCCCGACGCGATGCTGCTCGACGAGCCGACGAACTACCTCGACCTCGCGTCGATCCAGTGGCTCGAGGAGCAGTTGATCAACTACCGCGGCACGCTCGTGGTGATCTCGCACGATCGGCACTTCCTCAATGCCGTCTGCACGCACATCGCCGACATCGACTACGAGACGATTATCCTCTACACCGGCGGCTACGACGACATGGTCGCCGCGAAGGTGCAGATCCGCCAGCGCATCGAGTCGGAGAACCGGGACAAGTCGAAGAAGATCGCGCAGCTCCAGGAGTTCGTCGCGCGCTTCGGCGCCGGCACGCGCTCGAGCCAGACGCAGTCGCGAAAGAAGGAGATCCAGCGTCTGGAGCTGACCGAGCTCAAGCGCTCGAACATCCAGCGACCGTACATCAAGCTGGAGATGCGCAAGACCTCGGGCCGTGACGTGCTTTCGCTGAAGGACATCGACAAGTCCTACACGCAGCCCGACGGCTCGACGCTCGAGGTGCTCCAGGGCTTCTCGATCGACGTGCTCCGCGGTGACAAGATCGCGGTCATCGGCAACAACGGTGTCGGCAAGACGACGCTGCTGCGGACGATCGTCGAGGAGATCGCGCCGGACGCCGGCGAGATCCGCACCGGCCACGGCGTCAGCATCGGCTACTTCCCGCAGGACTACAAGCAGGGGATCCGATCCGGTATCGCCGCCCTCGACTGGCTCGAGAGCTTCGCGACCGACGAGACCAACGAGTACCTGCGCGGCCTGCTCGGGCGCATGCTCTTCAGCGGCGACGAGGCGATGAAGAAGACGCACAATCTCTCCGGTGGCGAGTCGGCGCGACTGATCATCGCGAAGCTCATGCTGCAGCAGCACAACCTGCTGGTGCTCGACGAGCCGACAAACCACCTCGACCTCGAGGCCGTCAGCGCGCTGGCCGGGGCGCTCGAGTCGTTCCCCGGCACGGTGATCTTCGTCAGCCACGACCGCGACCTCGTCAGCCAGGTCGCCACGCGCGTCGTCTCGATCAGCGAGGCGGGTGTCGCCGATTACCTCGGCACCTACGACGAGTACCTCGACGCCGTGCGCACGGGCAAGCCGAGCGCCCAGCCGTCACGCTCGCGTGCGATGATCGCGTAGGCCTCGCACACCGGTGCAGCGACCACGATCATGCGGGGATCGCCTCAGGGCGGTCCCCGCTTTCTCGTTGGTACGGGTGCCGTCAGCGACTATCTTCGACGATTCCCCCATTCACTCCGAACTCCGACAGCCGACTCGAACTATGAAGTTTTGCGGACTCTTCACGGGCATTCTCGCCTCCGCCGTGCTCTGCGCGCTGCCGCTTCGCGCGCAGACCGACGACGGCGCCGACACGAGTCGCACGTATCGGCTCGGTGAGGTCACCGTGCGGGCCGATTCGATACGTCGCGTCGAGCCGGCGTCGGTGCAGCAGGTACCGTATGTCCGGTTGTCCCGCACCGACGCGCCGACGGCCGCCGGACTCCTCTACCAGGTGCCCGCGGCGCGTGTTCAGACGAACTCGCGCGGCGAGGCCCTCGTCTACCTGCGGGCGAGCGCCGAGCGTCAGGTTGCTCTCTTCTTCGACGGAGCCCTCATGAACGTGCCGTGGGACAACCGGCTCGACATGAGCATGCTCCCGACCGGCGCCGTCGGCGGCATCACCGTCTCGAAGGGTGCGCCGTCGGTGCTCTACGGCGCGAACACGCTCGGCGGGACGATCAACATGGTGTCGCTCGACCACGCCGACGAGGGCTCGTCGACGCAGATCAACACGCAGGCCGGCAGCAGCGGGCTCTTCGGCGCCTCGCTGGTGCACACCGGTCGCCGCGGAGGCTTTCGCTACATCGCCGAGGGAGGCTACACGTCGCGCGAGGGCATCGCGCTTCCGCAGGGCGCGACCCTGCCGTTCAATCAGTCTGCCGATGCGCTGCGCACCAACAGCGATCTGCGCTCGATGAACCTCTACCTGCGCGCCGAGAACCAGTTCTCGAACGAGGCGGAGATCGGCCTGGCCGTGTTCTTCGCCGACGCCGAGAAGGGAGTCGCACCCGAGGGCCACGTCGAGGATGCGCGCTTCTGGCGGTATCCGTCCTGGCAGGGCCTGACCGTCTCGCTCAACAGCGAGCTGATCTTCGGCGCCGAGCGCGAGTGGTTCTTCCGCGGCGCCGCGTGGGGAACGCGCTTCGCACAGGACATCGCGCAATACGACGACGCCCTCTACGCGGTGCGGACCGCCCAGGAGGAGGATCGCGACGTGACGCTCGGTACGCGCCTGCTCCTTGGCCGCTCGCTCGGTGACGGACGCGTGACGCTCGCGCTCAACGGACTCAACTCCGTTCACGATCAGCGCGATCTCGCCTACGACAGCACCGGCGCGCTCATCGAGATGGTGGACGCGGGCGGCGCCATCGTCGAGTATCCGACGGCGACCTACGAGCAACGAGTCTACAGTCTCGGCGTCGAGGCCGAGCAGACGTTCGCGCCGGTCACCGTCACGCTCGGTGCGAGCCTCGACGGCATGAGCACGCCACGCACCGGCGACAAGCCCGCGCAGGACGCGTTCGGCGACGTCAGCCTCGTCGGCGGCGCAAGCGTCGAGGTCAGCGAGGGTCTCGCCCTTCGCGTTTCCGGAGGCCGCAAGACGCGATTCCCGACGATGCGCGAGCTCTATGGCGAGGCGCTCCGCCGGTTCCTGATCAATCCCACCCTGAAACCAGAGGAGACCTGGGTCGGCGAGCTCGGACTCGAGAGTCGCGGCGACCTCGGCTCGCTCGGCCTCGTCGGCTTCTACTACGACACGAAGAACACCATCGATCAGAGAACGCTCGACACGCTCGGCGGACGCAAGCGTCAGAGGATCAACCTGCCCGGCAGTCGCTCAGCGGGCCTCGAGCTCACCGGAACGCTGCGCGCGCTCGCCCCGCTGCGTCTCGATGGTCACTTCACGTTCGTCAGCGCGCGCGGCATAGGTAGCGCCGCCGACGGCGCAGACTCGAGCTTCTTCCTGACCGAGAAGCCGGAGATCATCTCGACGATCACCGCCGAGTATGCCTTCGCCTTCGGCCTGCTTCCGTCGATCGAGCTGGTGCACACCGGCCTGGCGTACTCGCCCAACGACGACAATGAGATGGTGCGGCTTGAGCCTTCGACGGTCGTGAACCTGCGTCTTGCCTACCGGTTCACGCCGTGGGGCGAGACCCTCGCGCAGCTCTACGCGCGCATCAACAACGCGACCGACGCACTCGTTCAGCCGCAGCTCGGACTGCCCGCGGCGGGCCGGGAGATCGTCGCGGGAGTGAAACTGTCGCTGTAGAGCGAGCCGCCTCCGTCCGATCCGATATGTGAAACGGGCGCTCCGCATCGGCGGAGCGCCCGTTTCGTTATGTGCCGACCGCGACGCTACAGCCCGCTCGAGGAGCCGTCCGTTTCGCCCGACGAACCGAGCGACCCGCGCCGCTCGCGCTCGGTGCGCTCGCGCTCCGCGCGCTGCTGTTCGGAGAGTCCGCCCTCGGAGCGACGACGCTCCGCACTGCTCAACGACGCCGAGCCCGAGTCCAGCGATCCGGAGCCTGGCTCGAACGAGCCGGACGTCTCATCCAGACGCGACTGATCCATCTGCGACCCGCCGATTCGAGCCCCGCCCATCCGCGCCTCGCGCAGGCTCGGATCTTCGATCGTCGACGGCGGCATCACCGAGGTGCGATCGCCGTCGCGCGGTCGGAGCTGCTCGCCACCGAGTTCGGTGCTCCTTCGACCGATCCGCAACTGCGCTAGCTCGCCCGATCGGGTAGCCTCTCCGCCCGCTTCGCTCGTGCTGCCTGCGAGGCGCACGACGTGATCGCCGAGCGAGGCCGCCGAGGCGGTGACCCGCTCCCCGGAATCGAGAACGAGCGTGTCGACGCGCTCGCGATCGGTATCGATAATCAGCTCCGTGACTGTGCCCATCCGCTTGCCGCTCGCATCGACCACTTCCCAGCCACGCACATCCTGGCTCTCATGCTCCAGCTCCCACTCGTCCGAGCGGGAAAGCTCCACTTTCGCCATGGAAAACCTCTCTTCTGTTGATTGGTGGTTATCATCGTGTCGAACCGCCGCGTCCCGCGCGGCGACCGACACGACGGACCTCGTGCAGTAGGCCCAACTACCGTGCCCCCACGTGCCGCGGCGGATATCATGGCGGCACGTCGGTTGCGGGCGGGGGCGCCCCGGGCATGGTGTGGAGCGGAAGTGGCGATTATCTTCAGCGCACTATTCGTGCGCTGCGTGTCGGTCCGTCGTCGACAGAATCCCGACTCGAAGCGGCAACCGTACTGCACATCGTCCCGGAGAACGCCATGCGATCCCTGACCCGAGCCGCTCTCGCGTTGACAGTTCTTGCCATCGGATGCGTCGACCCGTCGACCGACGCGTCCACGCCGGTCGGTTCGGTGATGTCCGCCACGGTGATGGACCATCCGGTCGTCATGCGCAATCTCACGCGCGATCGAATCGAGGACCGGTTCTTCGTCAGCGGTACGACGGCGGTCGATCCTCCGAACGAAAACATCATCCTGAGCTTCGACAGCCTGTATGGTCCGGGAAGGATCGACATCAACCCAACGAGCACGCGCGTGCAGGTGCGCTACCGGCACCGGCCGAACGCGACGACCAACCGCGAGTTCAAGGGGATCTCTGGCCAGGTGACCATCGAGAATTTCACCGAAGCCTATGCGAGCGGGACCTTCAGTTTCACCGCGCAGCTCATCGGCGGAACCGACATGATCACGGTGAACGAAGGGAGCTTCGAGACGAGCCTACGGTGAGCGACGACGCGTACGCTTGCGGAATCAGTCGACACGCGCACTGCGCGTCGTCGCGGCGATCACGGAGGCTGCGGCGATTCCACTGAGGGCGGCCCCTTCCATGAAGCCCTGCCATTCGTAGAACGAGTTCGTGTGCTCGCCGGCGAAGTGGAGGTTGCCGACGCTGCGGCCCTCGATGCCAGCGATCGTGGTGAACTGACCGGGCGTGTAGCACGTGTAGCTTCCGCGCGTCAGCGGGTTCGACGGCCAGTGCTCGAGGTGAGTGCGATAGGCTCCGGCACTGCGCGTCGCAGCAGCCGCGGCTCTTGGGAAGACACGGTCGAGGTCGGCGAGAAAGCGCGACGTCTCGAGCTGGGCTCGGTTGGGATCCAGGCGCAGGCCCCGCACGCCGCCGGAGTAGTCGGTGAGAATCGCGCGCGAGCCCGTCGCGTTCACGGGATTGCTCTCCCACACCGTTTGCACGTTCGGCAGGTCGGCGTAGGCCGTTCCGTTGCCGTCGATCGCGCGCCACGGACGAGAGGAGAATCCCACCATCATCTTCGCATTCATTCCGTAGCCAAGCGTGCGGATTGCCTCACGCTGCGCCGTTGGGATCGCAAGGCTCGCGTCGAGCTCGACGCCGCGCAGCACCGAGAACGGAACGGCAAGCACCACGGTATCGTGCGTGCGCGTGATCGTGCGGCTTCCATCACGCATCGTCAGCTCGATGCGGCCGGTGCTCGTGCGCCGAACGGCTACGAGTCGCAGACCGAGCTCGACGTCACGATCGAGCAGTCCCGCAAGGCCAGAAGTGATCCGGTCGTTGCCGTCGACGATGTGGTAACGCTCGTCGCTGTAGACACCGAAGGGTTTGAACTTCGAGCGTCGATCGGCATGCACGAAGAGCAGGAAGTTCAGGCAGCTCTGCTGCTCGATCTCGAGTCCGTACTCGGCGATGTACGCCTGTCTGATCGCCTCGCGCACCACCGGACCGGCAATGGTCCCGGTCGCGTTGCGACCGTCGAGATACTCGGCAAGACTGGTTCGATCGAGGGCGATGTCGGCGGCCGTATGCGAGCCCGCGGTGATCTCACCGGAGATCGCGCGCAGGTCGGCCCGCATGGTCGAGACGAACGCGCGGAACTCCTCGACGACCGCGGCCTCGCCATAGCGCTGGCCGTCGAAGTAGTAGACGACGTCGCCGGGAAGCGTCTCCACGTTCTCGAGCTCGAGTCCAAACGAGCGCGCGTACCCGAGCATCGTCGTGTGAAGCGTATCGATGAACTCTCCTCCGCGCTCGGCGACCTGGCCGGGGAAGAATCCACGCAGTGAGTGCACGCGTCCTCCCACGCGATCGGCGGCGTCGTACACCGTCGCGCCGATGCCTCCCTCCTGCAGCTCGACCGCGCAGACGAGACCGGCAAGTCCGGCGCCGACGATACCCACGTCGGGTCCGGTCGACCCGCGACGACCGAGTGCCCTGACGGCCGACGGCGACAGCGCCGAGACTGCGCCGGCGGCGACGGCGAGCCCCGCGGTCGCCAGGAACTCGCGACGCGCGATCCGCCGCCGCTCGTGCTCCGCTTCGATGCGCTCGATGCCCTCGGCGGTCGGTAGATCGTTCCTGTCGCAGTACGCTGCGATGCCGGCAATGCGCGACAGCGCACGATGCAGTGGCGAGCGGCTCATGTGTGATCGACTCCAGGATTGTCGGAAGTTGGACGGGGGAAGCGATAATACGCCAAGCACTGCGAGGCGGCAAGGTGTCAGATGTTAGATGTTCGATGTTAGATGTCACGAGGCGGTACGGCTAACTTGTTGACTTTGCGGTGGAGTGTTCGGTAGCGGTTCTTTGTTATTGGTTTTTTGTTATTGGCTATTTGTCATTGGCTGGTGGTGGTCGGTTCGAGCCAATAACCAATAACCAATAACAACCACCCGTCTCGCCTCGTGACATCTGACATCTGACCTCTAACATCCAACATCTCAATGCGTCTGATATCCGCGTTCCGCCAGGCCCCAGAGCGCGCTCTGTTGACT
Organism: Kapaibacterium sp. (SeqCode); assembly: GCA_035539855.1. Classification (GTDB taxonomy): domain Bacteria; phylum Bacteroidota; class Ignavibacteria; order OLB7; family OLB7; genus DATLHO01. Next base: position 20,107 of record DATLHO010000098.1, read on the forward strand.
CTTCGTCGGTTTCCCGTCGTGCTTGTGGCGGGGGCGTTTCTTGCGGCGGTGATCATGATCGAGCCGGAGGGTGCGCTGGGCGAGCGGTTGGTGATGACCGCTCTGCTTGCGGTGATCGTCGCGTTCGATCTGACGCTCGTGCGTGAGCGGCTCGGCGTCGGTGAGCTCGTCGGTCACGGAGCGGTCGCGGTGTTGAGCGCAGCGGTGCTGGCGGGGATCTTCGCCGGACTCGATGTCGTGGGGCATTCAGCCGTCG
>DATLHO010000099.1:0-25297 GCA_035539855.1 Kapaibacterium sp. (SeqCode)
GCATCCTGCAGCGCCTGGAAGTTCACCGGCTTGATCAGGTGCTCGCTGAAGCCCGCCTCGTGGCTGCGGCGGATGTCGTCCTCCATGCCGAACCCGCTCAATGCGATGCCCGCCAGCGGCTTGAATGCGCGAATGGCCCGCATAAGGTCCAGGCCGCTGCCGTCGGGCAGCCCGATGTCGCTGATCAGCAGGTCGTACTCGCGCGTGCGCGCGTGCTCCAGTCCGCTGGCGACGTCCCACGCGGTGTCGACGGAGTAGCCGCGACGCTCCAGCAGGAGCTTCATGACGCTGCTGGTGTCGGCATGGTCGTCGACGAGGAGGATTCGCCGCGGGATCTGCTCGTCCGTGCCGCGATCGGGCGCTGCTGCCGCCGACGGCTCGACTGCGTCATCGCCGGTTGCGAGCCGCACGCTGAACGTCGCGCCGCGATTGAGTCCGTCACTCTCGACGCCGATCGTTCCGCCGTGCATCTCGACGATCGTGCGGCTGATCGACAGGCCGAGACCCAGTCCTCCAAAACGCCGGCTAATGCTCTGCTCGGCCTGCTCGAACGGGTTGAACACGCGCGCGAGCTGCTCCTGCTCCAGCCCGATGCCCGTGTCGCAGACGTCGACCTCGAGCTCGCCGTCGGTCGGGTTGCACGAGCGCACGGTGATCGCTCCGCCCTCGGGCGTGAACTTCACGGCGTTCTGCAGGAGGTTCCAGAAGACCTGCTGCAGGCGCGCGGGATCGGCTTTGATCCGGTGGCTGCGCGCATCGAGCTCGAGGTCGAGCGTCTGATTGCGGAGCGCGATGTCCTCGCGGCAGATGTCGGCCACGTTGCGGATGAGGGAGTGTGCGTCGACCATTTCGATGTCCAGGTGGAGTTTGCCCCGAGTGATTCGTGTGAGATCGAGGAGGTCGTCGATCAGACGCGCCTCGAGCTCGATGTTGCGCCGGATCATCGTGAAGATCGACCGAATGTCCTCCGGCGGCTCGGTCGTCGATTCGAGAAACTGCACGAGCGTCAGCACCGGCGTCAGCGGCGTGCGCAGCTCGTGACTGAGCACGGCGAGAAACTGGTCCTTGGCCGCGCTCGCGGCCTCGGCCTGTTCCTTGGCGTGCTTGAGATCGCGCTCGGCACTCTTTCGATCGGTGATGTCGCGAACGATCGCGGTGGCATAGTGCCGTCCGTCACGGACGAACTCGCCGGAGGAGATCTCGAGCGGGATCGTCTGTCCGCTGCGATGCCGGCCCGGCAGCTCGACCCCGCTCCAGACAGCAGCGCGGCCCGGCGCGCCGTCGAGCGGTCGCGTGTTGCGTTCGCCGAGCGTGCGACGGTAGTCGGGCATGAGTTGCCGCAGATCGGCCCCGGCGAGCTCGTCGCTGCGGAAGCCGAAGACGGCCTCGACGGCCCGGTTGGCGAAGATGATCCGGCTCTCGTCGTCGACGATGAGGATCGCGTCCGAGGCGGTCTCCGCGACCGTGCGATAGCGCTCCTCGCTCTCGCGCAGTGCCATCTCGGCGCGTTTGCGCTCGACGAACTGGGCGATCTGTCGTCCGACCGCGTCCATCGTTTCGACGATCTCCTCGCGAGGCTCGGCCGTGCCGGCGGCGAAGAACTCGAAGACGCCGTGGACCTCGCCGCCGAGGAGGATCGGGAACCCGTAGCCGGAGCCGAGTCCGAGTCCGTGCGCCACGGTCTGCCTCGGGTATTCCGGCGCGCTCGGAAGCTCGGCGACGTAGAGCGCCGTACGCTCGCTCCAGATGCGTCCCGGCAGGCCTTCGCCCGGCTCCAGCGCGATCGCGCGCGTCTCGCTGGCGAACTCCTCGGCACGCGTGCCCGGCGCCAGCCAGACGTCGGCAGCGCGCAGTACGCCGGACTCGCGATCGACCAGCCAGAGCGCCCCGAACGTCGAACCGAGATGCGAGCCGACCGCCTCGAGCACCACCGCGGCGGCGGCCTCGATCGAGTCGGAGCTCGCGAGCAGGCGCGAGATCGCGAACTGGATCTCGAGCCGCTGCTCGGCGACCACGCGGACCGTGACGTCCTCGAGCACGAGGACGACCTCGGTCGTCGCTCCGCTCTCGTCGATCACCGGGTAGATCACCGAGCGCACCCAGCGGGGGCGTCCTGCCTTGCCGATCTCATGCGGATCATATCGAATCGGCGCGGTCGCGCCGGGCTCACCGTTGAACGCGGCGCGGATCGGCGCGAGCATTCCCCTGGCCTCGAGCTGCGGATCCTCGAGAATGTTGTAGCCGGCAAGATGCTCGCGCGAGGCCTGCCAGAGATCCTCCCAGGCCCTGTTCGCCTGGACGCAGAACCCGTCGGGCGTGAAGACCTGGATGCTCAGCGGCGACTGTTCGACCAGCAGACGGAAGCGGCTCTCCGACAGCTTGAGTCGCTCCTCGGTACGCCGTCGCTCGCTGACGTCGTGAAAGACGAGCACGACGCCGTGAATGCTGCCGCCGCTGCCGCGGATCGGCGCGGCGCTGTCGTCGATGGGCACCTCGGTGCCGTCACGCGCGATGAGCACCGTGTGATTGGCAAGGCCGACGACAAGCCCTTCGGCGAGCGCGGCATGCGCGGGGTTCGGCGCGGTCTCGCGCGTCGTCTCGTTGACGATGGTGAACACCTCGTCCAGGGGCCGGCCGGCGGCTTCGTCCATCGTCCAGCCGGTGAGCGCCACGGCGACCGGGTTCATGAACGTGATGGCTCCTTCGGTATCGGTGGCGATGACCGCGTCTCCGATGCTCGCGAGGGTCACGCGGAACCATTCGCGCTGCTGCTCGAGTCGCTCCTCGACCATGCGTCGGCCGATGCTCGATGCGATGACGTTCGCGACCGCCTCGAGAAAGTGCGCGTCGTCGTCGGAGAACTCTCGACGCTCGCGTGAATGCACGCCGAGAATTCCGTACGGCTGACTGCCGGAGCCGATCGTCACGGTCATGCCGCTGACGACGTCGTGCTCGCGCAGCAGTGGAGCGCCGACGAAGCGCTTCTCCAGAGCGAGATCGTCGGTGACGACAGGCCGCTGGCGCGCCAGCGTATAGCCGGCCTGCGTCGCCTCGCCGGTCTCGACGTGGCGGTGACCCACGACCCCGTCGCGCCAGCCCACGCCCGAGCGGACGACAAGGTGCCGGCCATCGGGCTCGAGTTCCAGGATCTTGACGAGCTCGACGTCGAGCGCGCGTGCGACGATCGACACCGCTTCGTCCATCAGCCCGGCGATGGAGGCGCCGGCGAGCGCGCTCTGTCCGAGCGTCGCGACGGCCGTCTGCTGCGCGGCGCGTATGCGCAACGTTCGTTCCGCACGCATCGCCGCAGTGATGTCATGGAAGATGCTGATGGCGAACTGGACGCGCCCCTGGTCGTCAAAGACCGGCGTGCCGTGGACTGACGACCAGCGGCGCTCGCCGCCGTCCCGGTAGCGGAACTGCAGTGTCAGGCCAGATGCCTCGCCGGCGAGCGCACGTCGGCTCGGCAGCGACGAAAGCGGCAGCGGCGCGTCGTGCTCGTCGAAGAGCTCGAAGCGCGCGGCGATGTCGTCCATCGAGGCGCCGAGCATCTCGTCGACGGTGGAGAATCCGCTGGTGCGGGCGGCCGCGTCGTTGGCGAAGACGATGCGACCGTCCGGCGACATCGCGGTGATGCCGTCGGAGACGCCGCGCAGGATGGCGTTGAGCTGGTCACGCTGCGCACGGATCTCGCGCTCCGCGCTACGTCGATCGCTCACGTCCCGGAACGTCATGACGACGCCGCCGATGCTGCCGTCCTCGTTCCTGATCGGCGCGGCACTGTCGTCGATCGGGCGCCGCTCGCCGTTGCGATCGACGAGGATCATCCCGTTGCCGAGCTCGACGATGGTGTTCTCGCGGAGCACGCGCGCGACCGGACTCTCGACCGCCTCGCCGGAGCTCTCGCGCAGAACATGGAAGATCTCCTCGAGCGGCTGGCCCGCCGCCTCCGCGATCGTCCACCCGGTCAGGCGCTCGGCGACCGCGTTCATGAACACGATCGAGCCGTCGCCGTCGGTCGAGATGACCGCGTCGCCGATGCTCGCGAGCGTCACCTCGAGCGAACGGCGCTGGTGCGCGAGATCGAGATAGAGCTCGGCGTTCTCGAGCGCCGCCGATGCGCGGCGGGCGAGATCCTCGGCCAGCGCCAGGTCGCTCTCGTCGAGGCGTCGCCGTGACTCCGCCGTCACGAACGTGATCGCGCCGACGATGCGCTCGCGCACACGGATCGGCACGACCATCGACGACGTGAAGTTGATCTGCTCGATGATCGCCAGTAGCTCGGGGTCGGCGACGGTAGCGTTGATGAGCTCCTGCGTCACCTCCGGCACGAACTCGCTTCGCCCGGTGCGAATGACCGCCGGGACGCCGCTCGGCGCATCCGGGTGCTGCGGGAATCGCTCGTGGAGCTCCCACGCCCACTCGACCTTCGCCGGATCGATGTGCGCCACCGCGAGGCGCTTGATGGCACCGTCGACGACGAGGTCGATGGCGGCCCAGTCGGCCAGCCGGGGCACGGCCATGCGCACGGCGCTGTCGAGCGTCGTCTCGAAATCGAGCGAGCTGCTGAGCACGGCGCTGGCCATCGAGAGGTATTCGAAGCGCTGCTGCGAAAGCTCGGCCTCGGCGCGCGCCAGGCGCTCGGCATCGAGCAGCCGCTCGCGCTCGAGCTCGTTGCGCCTGCGCTCTGTGCCGTCGCGGAAGACGAGCACGACGCCGATGATCGATCCGGCGTCGTCGCGAATCGGCGCGCCGCTGTCCTCGATCGGAATCTCCCGCCCGTCGCGCGACAGCAGGAGCGTGTGGTTGGCAAGCCCGACGATGCGTCCGCTCGCGATGACCTCGGTGAACGGCGAGGGCGCCGGCTCCCGAGTGTGCTCGTTGATGATGCGGAAGATCTCGTCGAGAGGGTGGCCGATGGCTTCGCGTTGATCCCAGCCCGTCAGTCCGGCGGCGACGTCGTTCATGAAGGTCACCGTGCCGGCCGAGTCGGTGGCCAGCACGGCATCGCCGATGCTCGCGAGGGTGACCGTCAGGAGCTCGCGGGCCTCGCGGGCGCGCTCGTCGGCGCGCCTGCGCACGTCGCCGATCGCGGCCGCCCCGACGGCGACCGCGAAGAACAGCGCCGCCCGCAGGAAGCTCTCGACGCTCGGCTCGAAGGTGAACCGGGGCTCGATGAGAAAGTAGTCGAGCGCGATCGATGCCAGGAGCGCGGCGACGATCGCCGGACCCAGCCCCGCGTACCACGCCGTGAGCATCACGGCCGCGAACACGAAAATGCTCGGCGTCGCCGACAACGGCTCCGCGAGCGCGAGCGAGATCAGGAGCGCGACCGCGACCGCGACGATGGCGAGTCCGTAGCGGCCGACGGTCGTTTGTGCCGGATTGGTCATGAGTCGGGGATCGGGAATCGGATGGCCGCAGCGGGGCCCCCCGCGAGGCTCGCAAAAACCTTGCCGTTCGATCAGGACACGGATCGGGGGGATGTCAGGCCAGCGTGCGCTCGTCGCGGGGAGGATCGCCGCGACGGTAGTCTCCGGAGCGCCCGCCCGACTTGGCGAGCAGGCGGGTGTGCAGGATGCTGATCGACTTGTCGACCGCTTTGCACATGTCATAGATCGTCAGCGCCGCGACGCTCGCCGCGGTGAGTGCTTCCATCTCGACACCCGTGCGCGCAGTCACCCGCACGGTCGCGACGATGCGCACGCGCGCGAGCTCGGCGTCGAGCTCGAAATCGATGTTCACCGACGTGAGCGGAAGCTGGTGGCAGAGCGGGATGAGCTCGGGCGTCTTCTTCGCCGCCATGATGCCGGCGATGCGAGCGGTCGCCAGGGCGTCGCCTTTCTTGAGCGTGCCGTCGCGGAGCTTCTCGAAGGCGAGCGTCGAGAGGTCGACGAGCGACTCGGCGGTGGCTTCGCGCAGTGTGACATCCTTGTCGGCCACATCGACCATGCGCGCGTTGCCCTGCTCGTCGAGATGTGTCAGTTCGCCCATGGTCGACTCTCCGTGCTCCTGGTGTACAGTGGGTGCCGGCGGCGAATATCGCACCGAAAACCGTTCCGACGAGCATCCCGAACGCACGACGGCCCGACGCGAAGGGCGTCGGGCCGTTGCGGACGAACGATTCTGCCTCGGGGAGCGCTCAGGCGACCTGCTCGGTCGCGCGGTCGGCGGCGACGAGCTCGTCGATCGGGAAGACCACGCCGGGCTTCGGGTAGTTCTTCGGCTCCTCGCCGGGCATGCCGACCTCGGTCATCTCGTGGACGCCGTCGAGCTCGCCGGCGCGGCGGCGGAGCACCTTGCGCACCGAAGCGACGATGAAATCGTGGGTCAGGCCGAAGGCCTTCATCAGCTCGTCGGGCGTGCCCGATCCGCCGAAGGTGTCGGTGACGCCGACGAACTCCATGGGCACCGGGTGGTTCTTGACGACGACCTGCGCGACGGCCGAGCCGAGCCCGCCGATGATCTGCGCCTCCTCTGCGGTGACGATCGCTCCGCAGTCGCGCGCGGCGGCGGCGATGGTCGCGGTGTCGAGCGGCTTGATCGTGTGCATGTTGATCACGCGCGCCTCGATGCCCTCGGCCGAGAGGACCTCCGCGGCGTGCAGCGCCTCCCAGACCATCGGACCGCAGGCGATGATCGCGACGTCGGTGCCCTCGCGGAAGACCTCGGCCTTGCCGAGAGTGAACGGGGTGTCGTCCTTGGTGAACACGGGCGTCGCCTCGCGGCCGAAGCGGATGTAGGCCGGACCCACCATCTCGCCGATCGCGATCGTCGCCTTGCGGGCCTCGACGTAGTCGCAGGGGACGACGAGGGTCATCTTCGGCAGGGCGTGCAGGTAGGCGATATCCTCGAGCACCTGGTGGGTCGCGCCGTCGGGACCGACCGAGATGCCGGAGTGACCGCCGCCGATCTTGACGTTGGCTTCGTTGTAGCAGACCGAGATCCGAAGCTGGTCGGCATTGCGAAGGGCGCAGAAGGCGCCGTAGCTGGCGAAGAAGGGAATCTTCCCGGAGAGCGCGAGCCCGGCCGCGACGGTCGTCGCGTTCTGCTCGGCGATGCCCATCGAGAAGAAGCGCTCGGGGAAGCGCTCCTTGAAGTAGCTCGTCATCACCGAGCCGGTGATGTCGCCGCCGAGGACGACGACGCGCTCGTCACGCTCGCCGAGCGCCACGAGCGCCTCGCCGAAGCCGAAGCGGGTTGCCTTGGAATCGTATTTCTCGAACTTCATGACTGGAGAGTTACCGGTGTGCAGGGTTGATCGATACCTGGTTCGTCGGTGCGATGTCGTCGCGACGGTTGGCGGCCGCGCTGGCCGCCGACGCCGGTCAACTCGTCCGGGTGAGCTCCTCGAGCGCGATGGCAGCCTGGTCGGCCGACGGAGGCTTGCCATGCCATTCGAACCGATCCTGCATGAACGACACGCCGGCACCCATGTAGGTCTTGGCGATGATGCAGGTCGGGCGTCCGGAGACGCTGCGGGCCTCGTCGAAGGCGCGCAGCAGCGCGCCGTGATCGTGGCCGTCGACGTCGATGACGTGGAAGTTGAACGACTCGAACTTCGCGCGGATCGGATAGACGTTCATGACGTCGGGCACGCGACCGTCGATCTGACAGTCGTTGTTGTCGACGATCATGCAGAAGTTGTCGAGCCCGTAGTGCGCCGCCGACATCACCGATTCCCAGATCGATCCCTCCTGAAGCTCGCCGTCGCCGGTCAGGCAGTACACGCGCGCGTCGCTGTGGTCGAGGAGCTTCTCGGCCATCGCCATGCCGACGGCGATCGACAGTCCCTGACCGAGCGAGCCGCTGCTGGTCTCGATGCCGGGCAGCTCCATGTCGCGGCCGGGATGCCCCTGCAGCCGGGTGCCGAACTTGCGCAGCGTCATCAGCTCGGACTTCGGGAAGTACCCGGCGTTGGCGAGCGTCGCGTAGAGCACCGGGCACATGTGGCCGGCCGAAAGCACGAAGCGGTCGCGTCCCGGCATGTGGGGATTCGCGGGATCGTGCTTCATGACGCCGCCCATGTAGAGGACGGCGAAGATGTCCGCCGAGCCGAGCGGTCCGCCGGAGTGGCCGGATTTCGCCTCGACGAGCATACGGACGATGTCACGGCGGATCTCGGTGGCGACCTCCGCCATCTTTTCCGGCGTGCGACGTTCGTTGGTGTACGGCATGGAAGGAATGCGAAACGTTTCTGAGGGCTGGGAAAATCCCAAGCTACGAAAAACCGGCCTCCACTCCGGGGCACCGCGTGGGCTCCCCGCGGCGGAAACCGCAATAGTCGGTAACCGCCCGGCGGGCCCGGGGCAGTCTCCTTGTGCACGGGAGGCGATTTGACTAGGTTCCTTGATTGTGGTGCCATGCAACACGAATACACACCATAAAGAACAGACTCGATCCGACATCATGAGACGATCAGTTCTCCTATTCCCGCTCGCGGCGCTGTTTCTGGCGCTCAGCGGCTTCGACTGTGGCGGCGCCTCGTCGCAGATGACGACGGCGAAGCTCGCCGCGCAGCGCAGGGACTATCCGGCCGCCGCCGCGGCGCTGGAGAAAGAGGTCGAGCTGCGCCCGAACAACGGCCTGGCGTGGTTCACGCTCGCCGAGGTCTATGACGAGCTCGAGCGCCCCGTCGACGCCCTGCGGGCGATCGAGCGCGCGCGCACCGCGACCGAGCCGAAGCTCACCGCCGTGCAGCTCGAGGACACGTACATCCGCCAGTTCAATCTCTGGCGCAACACGTACAACCGCGCCCTCGACGCCTACCGCAAGACCGACATGACGCGCGCGCTCGCGATCCTCGACACGGCGATCATCGTCGGTCCGGACTACGCGGAGAACCTCTACTTCAAGGGAACGATCTACGACGACATGAAAGCCGACGCGGGCGGTCGAGGCGCCGATGCCGAGGCCGCGTCGATGGACGCCCGCCGCCTGCGCACCTACGAGGACTACGTCAAGGCCGTCGGACCGATGGTCGAGATGGGAACGAAGCTCGGCCTCGCGCTGCAGATGTCGCCGGCGAGCGTCGAGGCCAAGCTCGGCAAGCCGACGCGCTCGGATGTTTCGGACACGATGGGCGGCTTCTACTACTACCAGTCGCAGAACCTCTACGTCTACTTCGCGCCGGCGACGACCGAGCGCGGCCTCGCCGTCGAAGGATGGAAGGTGTTCGACGCGTCGATCCCCGAGCGCCTGCGCTCGGCACCGGTGCTGCTGCGCGCCGATCCGTACGCGGTGCTCGGCATGAGCGCCCAGAGCGCGAAGAAGCACGACGATGCGCTGCGCTACCTGCAGACGCTCTCGCGGCTCGACCCGAATCGCGCCGGTGTCTCCGCGGCGATCACACAGATCTACCTCGACACCAAGCGCATCGACCAGGCGATCGCGTCGATCCGCGAGGAGATCAACGCGAACCCGAAGGACGCGCGCCCGCACATCGATCTCGGCAACCTGTACTTCGGAGCCGAGCGCTTCGGCGACGCCTCGAAGTCGTTCGAGAACGTGCTCGCGCTCGGACTGCCGGCGACCGACGACAACGTCAGGATCGCGCTGTTCAACCTCGGTGCGGTCTACAAGAACTGGGGCGCCAAGGTCCAGGACAGCATCAAGAAGGTCAGCGGCGGCAAGCCGACGAAGGCGCAGACCGATGCGTACATGGCGCCGCTGCGCGAGTCGGTGAAGTACTTCGAGCGCTACCGCTCGACCAACGCCAGCGAGTTCCAGGTGCTCGTCGAGCTCGGCAATCTCTACGACGTGCTCGGCGACACGCCGAACCGCGACAGGATGATCACCGCGCTGGAAGGACTCGCCTCCTCCAACGCGAGCAACCGTGACTACTGGCGGTCGATGAGCCGTCTCTACGCGCTGCTCGGCGACGCGAAGAAGGCCGAGGCCGCCGACAAGCGCGCCGACACGCTCCCGTAGCCTCATACGCTCCGAAACAGCGGCCCGCGCATTCTTCTGCTATGGAGAACGCGCGGGCCTTTTATCTTCGCGCTCCGCATCGCGCCGTTGGCGCGGGCGAGCGCATCGCAACGAACAACTCTAACGCCACCGGATACACTTCACCGGACGAATCATCATGATGGACAACAACGATCCGAATCAGGGACAGCAGATCAATATCGAGCTGGGGGAGAAGGAGGCCGAGGGCATCTACTCCAACCTCGCGATCATCAGTCATTCGCCGGCGGAGTTCGTCATCGACTTCACGCGGATCCTGCCCGGGGTGCCGCGCGCGCGGGTGCATGCCCGCGTGATCATGACGCCGCAGCATGCACGGCTGTTCCTCAACGCGCTCGAGGAGAACATCGCGAAGTTCGAGCGCCAGTACGGTGAGATCCAGATCAACGCCGGCGGTCCGTCGTTCGGCTTCCAGATGCCGGATGCCGGCGAAAAGATTCACTAGGGCAATCCGGAATCCTCGATGGCCGGCTCCTTCGTACTCGTCCTTCACACCCATCTGCCGTACGTGCTCAATCACGGCAAGTGGCCGCATGGATCCGACTGGCTGACCGAGGCGGCGGCGGAGTGCTACATCCCGCTGCTCAACGAGTGTCACGCTCTGCTGGCCGACGGGATCTCGCCGAACATCACGTTCTCGATGACGCCCGTGCTCGTCGAGCAGCTCGCCGACGCGGCGTTCGCGCGGATGTTCACCGACTACCTCGACGAGCGCGCCGAGGCGGCCGACCGAGATCAGCGCGACCTCGCCGCTGATCCGCACCTGTCGTGGCTCGCCGGGTGGTGGGCGCGGTGGTATCGCGCGCGTCGCGAGGACTTCACCGTCCGCTACGCGAGCGATCTGATCGGCGCCTTCCGCGAGCTCTTCGAGCGCGGCGCGATCGGACTACAGACCGCCGGCGCGACGCACGGGTACTTCCCGTTGCTCGGACGCGACGAGAGCATCAACGCACAGCTCGCCGGCGCGGTCGCGAGTCACCGCCGGCACTTCGGCGCGCATCCGCGCGGCGTCTGGATGCCCGAGTGCGCCTACCGCGGATGCTACGAGTGGCGCTCGCCGGTTCCGAATCCGTACTCGCCCGTCGGCACCCGCAAGGGCGTCGAGCAATTGCTGGCCGAGCACTCGCTCGAGTACACCGTCGTCGACAGCCACCTGACTCTCGGCGGACAGGCCCGCGGCATCTGGGGTCCGCGCTTCCGCGCCGTGCGCGAGATGGTCGAGAGTGGACAGCGCTTCCTGCCGCTCGACGACACGCGCTCGGTCCACGACCTGTACCGCATCTGCTCGACCGGCCGGCCCGAGTCGGGCACCTCGGTGATCTTCACGCGCGACACCGATACGACGATGCGCGTCTGGAGCGGGACGTACGGGTATCCGGGGGAGGGGAACTACCTCGAGTTCCACAAGAAGTACCACAACAGCGGCCATCGCTACTGGGCGGTCACCGATTCGAAGGCGGACCTCGGCGCCAAGCGCACGTACCATCCCGACTGGGTCGACGAGAAGGTCCGCGGACACGCGCGGCACTTCGCGACGATCGTCGAGCAGGAGATGTGGAAGTTCCAGGCGTCGACCGGACGCCACGGCACGCTCGCCGCTCCGTTCGACACCGAGCTGTTCGGACACTGGTGGTTCGAGGGTCCGCGCTTCATTGGCCATCTGCTGCGCGAGATCGCCGCGAGCCCGATCATCCACGCGCGCTCGGCCGCCGCGGAGCTCGACTTCAAGGACCCGGGGATGATCATCCAGGTGCCGGAGGGATCGTGGGGCGACGGCGGCGATCACCGCGTCTGGATGAACGACACGGTCAACTGGACGTGGCCGAGGATTTACGAGACCGAGGAACGCTTCATCCGGCTGCTGCGATCGCGCACCGGCGACGACACGCGCGAGGAGAGGATCCTCCGGCAGCTCGCGCGCGAGCTGATGCTGCTGCAGGCGAGCGACTGGCAGTTCCTGATGACCACCGGTTCGGCGGTCGACTACGCGACCGAGCGCTTCCAGGGGCACTACCGCAATGCGGACTTCCTCGCGGGGCTCGTCGAGCGCTCGCGCGACAAGGCGCTCGTCCCGTTGTCCGATCACGAGGAGCTCGCGCGGATCGAGGCGCTCGACCGGATCTTCCCCGACCTCTCGCTCGACTGGTTCGACGACGACAAGACGTCGCTGTGCGCGCAGCGCGCGTGATCGGTTGCGCCGAACCGACCGTTGCTCCCTATCTTCGGCGTCGGTCCGGCGTGCACACTCGAATTCAATGAACCCTCTGCTCGATGGCCAAGACGCTCGTCATAGTTGAGTCGCCCACGAAGGCGAAAACGATTCGTGCGTTTCTCTCGAAGGACTACCAGGTGGAAGCCTCGATGGGAAGCGTCCGCGATCTCCCGGCCCGGGCGGCCGACATTCCCACGCAGCTCAAGAAGGAGAAGTGGGCGCGGCTCGGCGTCGACGTCGGCGAGGACTTCCGTCCGCTGTACGTCGTCCCGTCGGGGAAGAAGAAGGTCATCGACATGCTCAAGGCGTCGCTCAAGCAGGCCGACGAGCTGATCATCGCGACCGACGAAGACCGTGAGGGGGAATCGATCGGATGGCACCTGCTCGAGATTCTCAAGCCGAAGGTCCCGGTCAAGCGGATGGTCTTTCACGAGATCACCGAGGAGGCGATCCAGGACGCGCTCAGCCACACGCGGCAGATCGACGAGAAGCTCGTGCGTGCGCAGGAGACGCGCCGCATCCTCGACCGGCTCTACGGCTACACGCTCTCGCCGCTGCTCTGGAAGAAGATCGCCGCGGGCCTGTCGGCCGGCCGCGTGCAGTCGGTGGCGGTGCGCCTGCTGGTGATGCGCGAGCGCGAGCGCCGGGCGTTCCGCAGCGCGGTCTACTGGGATCTCAAGGCAATGCTCGCCGCGGGCTCCGCCGACGGTCGTGAGTTCGACGCGATGCTCGTGACGCTCGGTGGCCGTCGCCTGGCGACCGGCAAGGACTTCGACGCGAACACCGGAACGCTCGTCGCCGGCCGCGACGTGCTGCTGCTCGACGAGGCGCAGGCGAGCTCGCTTCGCGCGCGGATCGAGAAGGCGGCGTGGACCGTCACCGAGGTCGAGGAGCGCGACGAGATCCGCAATCCGGCTCCGCCATTCACGACCTCGACGATGCAGCAGGAGGCCAACCGCAAGCTCGGCTTCGGCGCGAAGCAGACGATGCAGATCGCGCAGCGTCTCTACGAGCGCGGACTGATCACGTACATGCGTACCGACTCGGTGAACCTGTCGGAGCAGGCGATCAGGACGATCCGCCAGGACGTCACCGCGAAGTACGGCGCCGAGTATCTCAGCGCGTCGGAGCGCAGGTTCCAGACGAAGTCAAAGGGGGCGCAGGAGGCGCACGAGGCGATCCGTCCTGCGGGCACGGTGATGCCGACCGCGGGCGAGCTCGGGCTCGAGGGACAGGAGGCCGCGCTCTACGATCTGATCTGGAAGCGCACGATGGCCACGCAGATGGCCGAGGCGCGCCTGCGTTTCGTCAGCGTCTCGATCGCCGCCGACGACGCGGTGTTCCGCGCGACGGGCCGGCGCATCGAGTTCCCGGGATTCTTTCGCGCGTACGTCGAGGGCAGTGACGATCCCGAGGCCTCGCTGGAGGATCGCGAGTCGTACCTGCCGCCGATGAAGACCGGCGAGGTCGTCGATCTCAGGAAGCTCGACGCGCTCAGCCACCGCACGCAGCCGCCGGCACGCTACACCGAAGCGGCACTCGTGCAGTCGCTCGAGCGCGAGGGCATCGGCCGGCCGAGCACCTACGCGACGATCATCAACACGATCCAGGAGCGCGGCTACGCGCGCAAGCAGGGCTCGGCGCTCGTGCCGACGTTCACCGCCCTGGCGGTCACGTCGCTGCTCGAGCAGCATTTCCCCCGACTGGTCGACCTCGGCTTCACCGCGTCGATGGAGCAAAAGCTCGACGACATCGCGACCGGCGAGGCCGCATGGATTCCCTATCTCACCGAGTTCTATCACGGCGACAAGGGGATCGAGAGCGAGGTGAAGAACCGCGAGGCCGAAATCAACCCGCGCACCGCGTGCACGATCGACTTCGACGACGTCGACGCGGAGATCCGCGTCGGCCGCTTCGGCGCGTATCTCGAGCGACAGATCGACGGACAGCCCGTCCGCGCGTCGCTGCCGGAAAACGTGGCGCCCGCGGATCTGTCGTCGGAGGAGGCGGAGCGGATCTTCCAGCAGAAGCTCTCCGGCGCCGAGGCGTTCTGCGTGCATCCGGAGACGGGCGATCCGATCTACGTAAAGGTCGGACCGTACGGTCCGTACGTGCAGCTCGGCGACGACGGCGAGGACAAGAAGAAGGTCGTGCGCACGACGCTGCCGAAGGGCGTCACGCCCGAGAACATCACGCCCGAGCAGGCGATGAAGCTCGTCGAGCTGCCGCGGCTGCTGGGCATGCATCCGGAGACGGGCAAGGAGGTCCGCGCGGGGATCGGCCGCTTCGGTCCGTACATCATTCACAGCGGCGAGTACGCGTCACTCAAGTCGACCGATGACGTGCTGACGGTCGAGCTGCCGCGCGCGCTCGAGTTGATCGAGCTCAAGAAGCTCGGCGCCGGCAAGCGTGGCCTCGTGCGCATCATCGGAGAGCACCCCGCCGACGGCGAGGCGATCGAGGCCTACAGCGGCCGCTTCGGACCGTACGTCAAGCACGGCGGCATCAACGCGCCGGTGCCGCGCGACCGCAACGTCGACGAGCTGACGATCGACGAGGCGGTGAAGCTCATCGAGGAGCGCCGCGCGAATCCGCCGGAGCCGAAGCCCGGCAAGGCGAAGAAGGCCGCTGGCGCGGCGAAGGGTGGTTCGAAGATCGGTGCGGCGAAGAAGAAGCCGGCGGCGAAGAAGAAGGTTGCGGCGAAGAAGGGGGGTGAGGGATAGGTGTGTGGGGACTGGGATCCGTCATCCTTGATCGCGAAGCGATCGGGGATCTTTCTTCGGCGGCAGCCGTGCCGGACGGTACCGCTACCGCGGCAGAAAGGTTCCCGCTTCGCTACGCTTCGCGAGAATGACGTGGGCGTGGTAGCGTGGGGGAGGATGAGTCCCGACTACTTCTCCCTCAACAGCGCCGCCTCCCGATGCGCTCCGCGGTACATCGCAGGTGCGAGTCCGGGGGCGGCATCCCGCTCCTCCTCGACGCGGCTCGGCATCGTGATCGGGGCGACGCCGCGCTTGACGAGCTCGATGTACATCTCGTCGCCGAGTCCGGAGAGACTCAGCACGACGCGCGCCGGCGCAAGGACGATGCGCGAGAGCAGCGATCGGTCGGTCGCACTCTCCGCGCGAATGTAGGTCTGGACCGTGCGCACGTTGTAGCCGAAGCGATCGGCGTAACGACGCAGGATGCCCGGACTCATCAGGTAGTGCGCGCGCGCGGCGTGACGGAGCAGCCATGCGCGTCGCGCGACGACGGCGCCGACGGCGCGCCAGTTCATCCCACCCAGCACCAGCAACCCACCCGGCGCCAGCCACATCCGCGATTTCTCGAAGATCATTGCCGGCGCGTCGAACGTTTCGATCGCGGTCGTGCAGACGATGACGTCGAACTGGTCGGGAAGAAACGGCGCCTGCTCGACGCGCACCGTGTGGAAGATCGCGCCCTCCGGTGGCTCTTCGCCGGGCTCACCGAGCACGGTGACCTCCATGCCGGAGCGGCGAATCGCCTCGTAGACGCGGCCGCTCGAGCGGCCGATGAGCAGCACGCGCTCGGCGCCGCCCTCGACGGCGCGCCGAATGGTCTGCTCGAGCGCGCGCACCGACGACCGCAGCGCCGACGGCCGAGCGAGCCCCGCGCCGTTGGTCGCGTGCTCGAGCTTCACCAGGCCGCAACTACGGCAGCGGTGCGCCTCGACGGGTATCGGCAGCACGATCGGCGTCGCACGCAGGCTCCCGCAGAGGTCGCACGCGGTGGTCCATCGATCGCTTGCTGGGTCAAAAGCCATGTCGTCACGCCACTCGAATCGTAATCCGGGAACTCATGCAATCGCGGGGCCACCGCTCACTCCACGATCGTCAGCGCGATCGGGCCGCTGTTGCCGCGCACTTCCGGGTAGTACATGAGCGCGCCCACCGACGGCATCACCGAGTAGCGCCCCGGGATCTGCGCGCGCATGATGTAGCTGAACTCCTGCTCGGCCACCGGCATCCACCGCGCGAAGAACGCGACCTTCTCGTCGCGTACCTCGCGATCGGCATACCACCAGTACCAGCCGTACCATCCCCGTTCGTGCCGCGCCTTCTCGTCGTACATCGGCTCACCGGGAATCGTGTAGCCGTCGGTGTTCGAGACGACCTCGCAGCCGGCGGGAAGCGGATCCTCCAGCATGAAGTAGTCGTGCGCCGCATCCGGACGCACCGTCACCTTGACGAAGATCTCGTCGCCGGTGCGCACCGTCCCGCTGAACGGGCGCTTCGTGTAGACGTAGACGTCGCCCTGCCGCTCCTTGCGCAGCAGTGAGTACTCGCGCGTGACCCGATAGCCGGCGCTCGCCTGTTGAATGGCCGACCCGGTCGCGTAGTACGACAGGCGCGCGGCACTGTAGAGCTTGCCGGCTCCGGACTTCTCGACGGTCACCGTGTTCGCTCCCGTTCGCAGCTTCGAGCGATCGAGCTTGATCACGCGGCCCTCGCCGTAGACGTCGGCGCGCGTGAAGCGGCCGGTGCCGACTTCGGCTCCGTTGACCTTGACGACGTACGTGTAATCCGGATCGAGCTCGCGAGAGGCGCGCAGGTAATCCGACAGAGAGTAGATGACCATCGCGGTCTGCCGCGTGTTGTGCCAGGCATCGCCCTCGCGCTGCGACAGCAGCCACCGAATGCCGCGACGCACCTGCTCGGTCTCCCCACGCACGGCGAGGATCGCGTTGACCGTCAGCGCGGTCGTCTCGACCATGTCGTCCTGCCAGCTGTAGTGCCAGCCCTTGCCCTTCCAGTAGGTCGACGTGCCCGACTCGGTCGCGGCGCCCTCGAGTTTCGCGACGAGACTCGCCGCCTGCGACGTGAGGCCGGCGCTGCGGCTTGCGAGCGCAAGCAGCGCACGCGCGTAGTTGTTGATCGTGTCGCGCCGCGCGAGCGTCGAGATCCTGTCGACGACCGCCTTCTGCGGCGCGCCCTCGCTGGCGAGGCTGAGGACGTAGAGCGCGTACGACTCCGTGGTCGCGTCGAGCATGCCGCGGCTGGATCGACGCTGGTCGGTCTGGCCGCGATCGGTAGTGGGTTTCTCGAGCACCGCCCGGCGCAGCGCATCGAGTCCGCGCGTCTGCCGCTGCTCGTCGACGGCGAAGCCCGCCTGGCGGGCGATGTGCAGGCCGTACGAGACGTAGGCGGTCATGAACACATCGCTGCCGTCGTTCGACCACCAGCCCCAGCCGCCCTCCTCGTTCTGCATGCCGTAGAGCCGCTGCAGACCGGCGTTGGCCATGCGCGGGATCTCTGCCCGGCGTCCCTGGTCGAACGGCACGTTGAGCTGATCGAGCGTCCGCGCGACGACGATCGTCGGGAGGAAGCGGCTCATCGTCTGCTCGACGCAGCCGTACGGATAGCCGATGAGCTCGTCGAGCGCGCCGAGAAGCGAGCCCGCGAGCGACGGCGTGACGGTCACCGCGAGCTCTCCGCTCGACGGCTCGGTCTGCTCCGGCAGCGTCAGCGTCAGCGTTCCGCTGCCGGTGCGGTCGTCGAACTCGCCGGACTCGCCGGTCGTCACGCGCAGTCCGCGCGGCAGCACGGGAACCGGGAGCTCGACGGCGTCGGATTCCTCGTTGGTGAGCGCCTTGACCGTGAGCGTCGCGGTACCTGTCGACGGAGCGGTGATCCGCCAGTCGAGACGCTGCTCGCCGTTGGCGGCAATCGAGATCGTCCGCGACGACTCGGCGAGCTTCACGTTCGTTCCGGAGAACTCCACCTTCGTCTGCTTGGCGCTCGAGAGGTAGTTGTGGACGGTCGTGGAGATGACGAGCTCATCCCCCTGGATGAGGAAGCGCGGCGTCTCCATGCGCACGAGCAGGTCCTTGCGTGCGACGACGCGCGAGACCGACTGGCCGACCGCGGTGTTGCGCGTGACGCCGCGCGCGGTGATGCGCCAGGTCGTGAGGTTGTCCGGGAAGTTGACGTCGAGCCTGACGCGTCCGTCGGCGCCGGTGCGCGCCGAGGGCGTCCAGAACATCATGTCCTGGAAGTTCCTGCGCATCGCCGGCTGCACGAACATCTGACCCTTGACGTCGCCGAACGCCAGCGTGCGCGCGCCGTCGCGGCCGGAGGCGTCGGCCATCTGCTTGTTCGCCGCGCCGGATTCGGCGCTGGCCGGAGCGGCCGACAGCAGCGCGTCGCCGGAGGCCATCCTGCGCGCGTCGCCGTAGAAGTTGAACGCCAGCGACGAGCTCGTCGAGACCTCGTTCCAGCGGTTGCCGTAGAAGAAGCGCTGGATCTCCTGGGTCGCGTCGGGCATGATCGAGTAGACCGCCTCGTCGACCATCGCGAGGGCGACGTCGACGTCGGCGACCGGTCGGCCGTCCTCGTCGAGCGCGCGCACGGTCACGCTGCCGCGCTCGGCCGGTCGGTACAGCGACTTGTCGGTCTCGACCTCGAGGCGGATCGTCCTGCCCTTCGGCACGACGGTGATGCGCTGGCTCTCGGTGTAGAGCTCGTCGTTGACGATCGTCGACGCGTTGAGGTAGAACACGGGTGCGAACCGCTCCTCGATCGGCATGCGCACGATCGCGGAGTTGGCGCTGAGCCGTTCGACCGAGTACCGATAGATCGTCGCGCCCTCGGCGGTGATCAGCGCGTCGACGTTCGCGGCGGGCATGATCACCAGTGCGCTCATCGTCTCGCCGGGCGAGTACGACTGCTTGTCGGGGATCACCTGGACGTCGCTCGATCCCTCGCGATACCAGTTCGCATAGGTCTGGTCGGCGACGTAGATGTAGCTCGACTCGGTGATCGACGTGCCGCGCGCATCCCTTGCCGCGACCTCGACCTCGAAGTAGCCCGGCTCGGTCGCCTTGTAGGAAACGGTGCCCTCGCCCTTCGCGTCGGTCGCGCCGGAGCCCGACCAGATCGTCTGCGTGCGACGCTTGTACTCGGTCTCGGTGCCGGTCTTGATCGGATCCCACCACGTGCGCGTCACGCGCACTGTGAACGGCGAGGCAACCGGGCGGTCGCCGTCGAAGGTCGCGATGCCGACGTTGATCCTGGCGTCTTCGCCCGGGCGGTAGACGTACTCGTCGGTGCGCGTCGTGATGTAGAACTCACCGCGCGTGACCTCGACGGATTTCGCTCCGGAGATCGAGCGTCGGCTGTTGTCGACGACGTTGGCCTGGATGCGATAGACGTAGTCGTCGTCGGCGGTGCCGCTCGTCGGCACCGTGATCTGCAGCGTTCCGTCGGGATTGAGCGTCGCCTCCTGCGACTGGATCATCTCCATGCGGTACGTGTAGAAGTCGCTCGACTCCTCGTAGAGATACGCCCAGTCGCTTCCGCGCCACCACGGCCGCCAGTACTTCGCCCGATAGACGAAGTACTCGACCTGGGCGTTGGCGACGGGGGAGCCGAAGAAGTACTCGGCCTTGACGGTCGCGGTGATCGCGTCGCCGCGCGTGTACTGGCCTCGGTCCGTCGTGACCTCGACCTTGTATTCCGGCTTCTTGTACTCCTCGACGGCGAAGTTGAACCAGTGATCCTCCTCGCCGGTGCGCACGCGAATCGTATAGGTGCCGAGCGGAGGCTCGTCGCCGAGCACGAGCTCTCCGTTGAAGGTGCCCATGTCGTTGAGCCGCAGCGTGTCGCGTCGCACGACGCCGTCGCGCGCGTCGCGAACCTCGACGGCGACGTCGCCGCTGGTCGGCGTCTCGTAGGTGCCGTCGGTCGTAATGCCGCGGACGATGCCGCGGTAGAAGACTTTCTGCGCGGGCCGGTAGACCGGACGATCGGTGTGCAGGTAGATCGTCTGCCGTCCCTGACCCTCATCGCCATAGTAGTAGGGATCGCTGATGACGAAGTTCCCGTCCTTCTCGCCGAGGACGAGGAGCTGGCGGTTGCGGACCATCCAGCGCCACTCGTCGGGGTCGGCGTCGGCCGGTCGCTCGGCCGGAGGCGACGGCGGGATCGGCACCTCGATGAGCCCGTCGCCGCCGGTCGCCTTCTCTGCGAAGATCTTGCCCGCTCGCGCGACCGTGAGGTCGAAGCCGGAAACCTTCTCGCCGGAGCGACGGTTGGTCACCCAGGCGAGCGCCTTGTCATTGGCCTGCTTGATGACCATCCCGTACTCGGAGATCACGAGGGCGGTGACCGCGCGGCTGCCGCGCGTGCGCGCCTCGATCAGATAGACGCCCTTCTCCTTGATCGGCACCTTCACCGACTCGTACGTCCACTGGTCCTTGCGAGGGGCGACGCGGTGCTGCCACTGGGTGACGACCTCGTAGCGCTCGGCGCCCTTGGGAATGTCGTCGCCGCTCGGCTCGGTCGGCTTCGTCTTCGCCGACGTCTTCGCGCGCGCGGCGTCGCGCTTCTCGGCCTTCGTTCCGTTGAGATCGGCGGCGTCGCGGATGGCGCGCCGGGCGTCGGCGGGCATGACGTCGCGGGCGGCATAGCGCGCGTCGCGCTCGACCTTGTCGACACCCTGGCGGATCATCTCGAACGTGTTCGGCGGCACGAGTGCCAGCAGCGACGGCGAGTGGGGATCCTTCTGGGCGAGGAAGAACTCGACGGGATCGGAGATCCGGAAGGCCCGGAACTTCACCGTGGTCCCGCCGATCTGGTTGCCGCTGATCTCCACGGCGATCTCCGGATCGCCGGGCGCGAAGATCCGGTTCGACGAGAGCGAGAAGTGGAACGACTCGTTGTCGCCGCTGAAGGCGAGCGCGGTCAGACTGGCGAAAACCACCAGGAGGCGGGTGGCGAGCGACGTGAGCTTCATTGGCGATGTTCCTTGGGTGCGACGCAGGGCATGGGGGGCGCCGGAACTTACGTGATTCCGGGTCCTTCGGAAAAAGGACGCCCGGCGACGGGAGCGTAACCGCGTGCTATCTTCGCCGCATCACGGAGCACCCGACTCATGTTCATCGAAGACTACCGCCGGCTCGCGCGCTTCGACGAGGGGAAGATGCAGAAGATCACCCTCTTCGAGTCGCATCGCATGTTCGCCGATCTCTACTGCCTGCTGCCCGGCCAGGAGCAGCGCGCGCACAGCCATCACGACAACGACAAGCTCTACTTCGTCCTCGAGGGAGAGGGGACGTTTCTCGTCGGAGCGAGCGAGACGAGGCTCGGCGTTGGAGGATGCTGCGTGGCGCCGGCGGGGGAGCCTCACGGCGTGCGCAACGACTCCGATGGACAGCTCGTCGTGCTCGTGACGATGGCTCCGCACCCGTCGATCCATTCGCCGGGCTCGTAACGTTCTGTCATGCGGGATCGCTCTGGCTCGCTCTCTGCGTATATGAGCGATACGTTTGCCAGTCGATCACTGTAGAGGGGCCCGGGCACGATGAGCGATCCGATCAAGTCCGCACGACTCGTCCTCCGGCGCCTGCTGGCACTGTTTACCCCGTCCAATTCGATTCGTCCCATGGTGAAAGAAGGAGACCCCGCGCCGGAGATCGAGGCAATTGCCACCGATGGCAGCACGATTCGCCTCGCCGACTTCAAGGGCCGCAACAACGTCGTCATCTACTTCTATCCCGCCGACGACACGGCGGGGTGCACGCGTCAGGCCTGCGACCTGCGCGACGCCAAACCGCAGTTCGACGCGACGGACACGGTGATCCTCGGTGTCAGCACCGACGACCTGGACTCGCATCGCGCGTTCACCGACAAGTACTCGCTCAACTTCCCGCTGCTCGTCGACACCGACGGCGCGATCTGCGACGCCTTCGGCGTGCCGCACGAGGGTGGCGCGCGCCGTGTTACCTTCCTCATCGACACGAACGGCCGCGTTGCGCGCGTCTGGGAAAAGGTGAGCGTCCTCTCGCATCGCGACGACGTCAGCGAGGCGATCGCGGCGCTCGGCCATTCCTGAGGCCGCCTGCGCCGCCGGACCAACGCTGTCGACCCGCTCCGCCGCCCGGCGACTGCCACGGCGGTCTTCGATACGGATCAGACCCGAGCCTTCCATGAGATCGTTGATGCTCCCTCTCCGCCCCTTCATGCTCTGCGTGCTCTTCGCGTTGTATGCCGCGCCGATCATCGCGCAGACGCCGCACGGCGACACCCACGGTGACGCCACGGCCGCACCGACTGCGACCGCCGCTGCTGTGGCCACGCCGCCGGCAATGGAGAACACGTGGCGTCACATGGTGCCGCGCGACACGATGCTCGCACGCGTGCGCATGCACGTCATGGCGCTCGCGCACGACTCGATGGGCGGACGCCGACCGCCGGGCCGGGGCAACACGCTCGCCGCGGCATACGTCGGCCGCGCGTTCGAGCGCGCGGGGCTGCTGCCACTCGGGACCGAGGGCTCGCGCCGGCGCGCGAAGAAGGGACCCGAGCGCTTCTACGAGACCTTCAGCTACCTGCACGGCGTCGATGTCGGCAAGGGGAACGCGGCGGTGATCAAGCGCGCGGGCGGCCAGCCGGAGATCATCCTGGCTCCGGGCGCGGACTTCACGCCGCTCGGCTTCTCGAGCAACGCGACGGCGACCGGTCCGCTGGTCTTCGTCGGCTACGGCCTGCGCGACTCCGCCTCCGGCTACGACGACTACGCCGGCGTCGACGCGCGCGGAGCGATCCTGGTGATGATGCGCTATTCGCCCGAGGGCGACGTGCCGCACGGACGCTTCAGCAACGCTGCGAGCTGGACGTCGAAGGTGCGCGCGGCGGTCGATCACGGAGCGAAGGGCATCATCTTCATCAATCAGCCGGGCGAGCTCTCCGAGCTGCCTCCGGTGAGCTTCATCCGCGGCTTCCTCGATGCGGGGATCCCGTGTCTGTTCGCGACGGACGGCTCGCTCGCGGCGCTGCGCGATCCGTCGGGTCGCACGCTCACCGAGCTTCGGTCGATCATCGACTCGACACTGCAGCCGGCCTCGTTCGCGCTCGACGGCGCGAAGGCGACGATCACCGCCAGCGTCAAGCGCCTGGAGTCACCGATCCCGAACATCGTCGGCCTGCTGCCGGGCACGGACCCGACGCTGCGCGACGAAACGATCGTCATCGGCGCGCACTTCGATCACCTCGGCGACGGCGGCGAAGGCTCGCTCGCCGGCGGAAGCGCTCCTGCGATCCACTACGGCGCCGACGACAACGCCTCGGGTACCGCAGGAATGCTCGCGCTCGCCGAGGAGCTCGCGGGTCGACGCGACAACCGCCGCACGATCATGTTCATCGCCTTCAATGCGGAGGAGGTGGGTCTGCTCGGCTCGCAGAATTTCCTGCGCGGAGCGGAGCTGCCGAAGGGCATGCGGATCGTCGCGATGATCAACCTGGACATGATCGGCCGGCTCGACTCGCTCAAGCTGCAGGTGCAGGGCACCGGCACGTCGCCCGTGTTCGAGCCGCTGCTCGACTCGCTCAACCCGGGTCTGGCGCTGAAGTATTCGAAGGAGGGATTCGGTCCGAGCGATCACGCGAGCTTCTACACGAAGGGGATTCCCGTGCTCGCGTTCTTCACCGGTGTGCATCGCGACTACCATCGTCCGAGCGACACGTGGGAGAAGATCAACTACGACGGCGAGGTGCGCATCGTCGACTTCGTCGCGCAGGTCACGCGCGCGCTCGATCAGTTGCCGACGGCGCCGACGTTTACCAAGGCCGATCCGCCGGTCGCCGCACGGCGCAGCTCCGGCTTCAACGTCTACGTCGGCACGATGCCCGACTACGGCTACGAAGGTCGCGGACTGCGGATCACGGGCACATCGGGTGGATCGCCGGCGGAGAAGGCGGGGCTGGTCGAGGGGGATATCATCGTCAGGATGGGAGACTATCCCATCGCGAACATCTACGACTACATGGATGCGCTCGGCCACTTCAAGGCCGCGCAGCCCGTGCTCACGACGATCATGCGCGCGGGGAACGAGATGACCGTCACGATCGTGATGGGCGCGCGCTGACGTCGAGGTAAGGACAACCGAGGCCGCGTCAGCCCTGCGTCGATCGCCGGCCCGACGCGGCCTCCATCATTCGGCGAAGCTCGATGTTGTCGCGGGAGACCTGCATCCGGCGCGCGGCCTCGATGGTCGATCCCGAGGCGTAGGCCCTGCGCTCCTCCTCCCGAACTCTCTCGCGAAGCTCCTCTGCCTGGGTCGGCATCGGGATGTGCGCGGTCTGCGCACTGGGTCGCACAGTATCAGGATCGATTGAACCGGCCGTTGAGGCAGCGCTCGTTGTCGCAGCGCTGGCCGACGCCGGTGCGTCGCTCGACCCCGTCGGCGGCGGGGCGCTCGCGGCGGACACTGACTCCACCCGTACGGACTCCACACTCGTCGATGACTCGATCACACCGGGCGTAGAGCCGGGTGTGGGCGCCGTGCCGACAGAAGGCGCAGTGCCGGAGGGAGTTGCCGTGGCAGTTGCTGGCGCAGTACCGGCCGCAGTCGCATTCCCGGCTACAGGAGCTGTACCGGCCGCAGGCGCAGTGCCGGCAACAGGCGCAGTGCTGGCATCATGTGCAGTGCCGGCAGCAGGTGTTGCGCCGGCGACAGGTGTTGCGCCGGCAGTAGGTGTAGTGCCGGCTGCAGACGCGGCACCGGTCGACGCCGCGGCACGCGTTGCATCGTCCGCAGATTTCTCGACGACGCGGAAGCCCGCGGGCTCGCTGCGGCGCGGCGGCGGCGGCGGCGTGACGGGTGCGCCGCCGGGCGGCGACATGACGACCGGAGGTTTCCGACCGCGCCGCGTCGACAGGACGATGAGTCCGATGATGAGCAGCAGCGCGAGACCGCCGACGGCTGCAAGGAGGATCACGTCACGATCGGCCATTCCGCCATCGCCATGGGTGCGGCTCGATCCGCCACCGCTGTATCCGTCGTCGTCGAGCACGCGACCGTCGCGTCCGCGGGCACTGCCGCGCGAGCGCCGTCCGCGCTCCTGGCCGGAGGCGAGCGCGCGCTCCGAGCGCGCTAGGCTCTCCTGGGCCTCGACGCTGTCACCGGCGCGCAGTTGAAGCGCCGCGAGCGCGGCGTGCTCCTCGGCCGAGCCGGGGGAGCGAAGGAAGTACCGAGCGAGCGAGTCGGCGCCGCGGCGCGCGTACAGCGAGGCGAGCACCGCGCCGGCGCGCTCCTCGCCGCTGGCGTTGGCCACCTGCAGCAGCTCCTCCGCCTGGTCGACGACGTTCTGTTCGAGC
>DATLHO010000100.1:0-22523 GCA_035539855.1 Kapaibacterium sp. (SeqCode)
CCCCCGCGCGCAACGCGCGCACACCCATCCCCAAACACAAAAGGGCCCCGATAGTCAACCCATCGGAGCCCTTTCTCTATAGGCGCTCAATAATCGCCGCGCGAATTGATCCCTCGTCAGTGCACGATGGGATCACGACCGCGCAGGCTCTGGCCGCGAATCAGTCGGTAGATCGCAAGCAGCACGATCGAGCCGACGATGGCCATCACGAGGCTCATCAGGAACCCGGGCTCGCTGACGGCGCCGGCATCATTGACCGAGCCATAATCGAAGAGCGCGCGGCCGATGAATCCGCCGATGAGCGAGCCGATGATACCGATGATCATCGTAATGAGCACTCCACCCGGATCACGACCCGGCATGATCGCCTTCGCGATCGCACCGGCAATCAGACCGAGAACGATCCATCCAAGAATGTCCAACATCTCCTTTATCCTCCTTTGTGTTCATGGTGGACCAGATCCGACTCATGGTCTCCGTGGAGGATATCTACAAACACGGGGCCAACGCGTGATGCGTCGAAAACCCGCCATGGCGCTCGAAACTCCCGCATTCCTCAATGCGGGTTTTCTTTTTTCAACGGATTGGCGACGGTCGTCCGCGCGGTCGATGCAGTGGCTCAGACGCGCTCGCGAGCAATGACCCAGAGCTCCTTCGTTGCGCGCTCCCTGGGCAGCGCGTAGCTCGCCGTCGAGCGCACGGTAAAGCCATCGGGGATCGTCGAGCGGAGGTGCTCCCGCGTGCGCCAGCGCACGTGCGCCGCGGCCTGGCCCGCCTCGACGTCGAAGGCGTCGCCGTCGGGGAAATGCGTCTGCACGACCACGATGCCTCCGCCCGCGGCGAGCGAGCAGAGTCGCTCGATCGTGCGAGCGAAGATCGCGTCGTCGACGATGTGATGGATCACGTCGATGCACACGACCGCGTCGAAGCGATCGGGACTTTCGATCGCGTCGAGCGCCGACTGCAACCAGACCACGCCGGGAAGATCACGCGAGCGCGCGGCGGCGAGGGCGGCGTCGGAAAAATCGACGGCGGTGACGCGATAGCCCGATGCGACCAGATGCTGGGTGATCGAGCCGTTGCCGCAGCCCGCGTCGAGCACCGCCGCTCCGCGATCGATCGACGCCGCCTCGAGCACGGAGCGCAGGTGCGCCCACTTCTCATCGTAGTCGACCCGGTTCGCGGTCTCGTCGAGATCGATGCATCCCGGACCGGTGTAGGCGCTGCCGAGGCGGCGATAGCGCCGGTTCCAGTAGTCCTGGGGCGACGCGTATCGATTGCGAAAGGCACGGACGACGCGGCGCAGCAGAGAGAGCATGACGGGGGTTCGCGAAAAGGATAAGTATAAGGGGTACGGCCGCGTGCGAGCAAGCGGCCGCGGTATGAGCGTAGTCATGAATCGGGTCGACGGACGTGGCCATCTTCTCGTAGCCCCGCGGTGGCACCAACCCCGGCCCCCATGATACGATTGGCTCTCCTCCTCGCCTTCCTGTCGCTGCACAGCCCGTCACTCGCCCAGATGCTTGTCGACGAGGTCAACCCGTTCATCGGAACGAGCTTCGCCGCGCACAACTTCCCGGGCGCGATCGTCCCGTGGGGCATGGTCTCGGTGAGCCCGCACAACACCCTCAACGACCCGTCGGGGTATTACTGGGACGCGTCGAAGCCACTCCTCGGCTTTGGCCACGTGCACCTGAGCGGCGTCGGATGCTACGACCTGGCGAACATCGCGCTGATGCCGACCACCGGCGCAATCGAGACCGAGCGCGATTCGTTTGCCTCACGCATGACCGGGCAGACCGCCTCACCGGGATACTACTCATGTCGCATCGTGCGATACGGCGTGAGAGCCTCGATGACCGCGACCGAGCGGGCGGGGCTCAGCCGATACGTCTTCTCCGCCGCGGACACGGCGGCCAATGTGCTCATCGACGTTACACAGGGAGTCGGCCCGAGCTTCGGAGCGAGCGTGCGGATCGTCGGCGCCGACGAGGTCGAGGGCCACAACACCTCCGGGGGCTTCTGCGGCGCGACCAATCGTCAGGACGTTTACTTCGTCGCGCGCTTCAGCCGCCGTGCGAGGTGGACGTCGACGTGGAGCGATACGATCCTCTCTGACGCGCCGACAGCGACGGGAACATCGATTGGCGCGGCGATGCGATTCACGGTCGCGCGCGGCGACTCGATCCTCGTCAAGGTCGGCATCAGCTACACGAGCATCGAGAACGCGCGGCGCAATCTCGAAGAGGAGATACCCGATTGGAGCTTCGACCGAGTGCACATGCGAGCGCGTGAGCTCTGGGAGCGCGAGCTTTCCCGGATTCGCGTCAGCGGCGGCACGCCCGAGCAGCGCGTCGTCTTTCACACTGCGGTCTATCATTCGCTTATCCACCCGAACCTCTTCAACGACGTCAGCGGTGACTACAGGCGCATGGGTGATCGGGGCATCGGCAGCGTTGACGGCTACGAACGCTACACGATCTACTCGCTCTGGGACAGCTTCCGCACGGTGCACCCGCTGCTGTCGATGGTCTGGCCCGAGCGCCAGCGCGACATGACGCGCACGATGGTCGAGATGGTGCGCGAGAACGGATGGCTGCCGAAGTGGGAGCTCGCCGGCATGGATGCGAACTCGATGAACGGCGACCCGGCCGCGATCGTCATCGCCGACACGTGGGCGCGCGGCGTGCACGACTTCGATCTCGAGACGGCGTTCGTCGGAATGCTGCGCGGTGCGACGGACACGAGCCTGGACAATCGGGTGCGTCCGGGCCTCGCTCCCTACATCGTGCATGGATACATCCCGAGCAACCACTGGACCGGCCACTATGTCTACGGTCCGACGTCGACGTCGCTCGAGTATCATGTCGCCGATGACGCAATCGCGCGCGTGGCGGCAACGCTGTGCCGGAGCGAGGAGCTCGAGCGCTTCCGGGCACGCTCGCGTGGCTACGTAAGGCTCTTCGACGAGACGCTTCGCACCTTCAGACCGCGCGACGACGCCGGCTGGTGGATGGTGCCCTTCAACGACCTCGAGGAGGATCGACAGTTCACCGAAGGCAGCGCGCACCACTACCGGTACTACGTGCCGCACGATATGCCGGAGCTCATCGCACTACATGGTGGTGATCGGGCCTTCGTCGACTCGCTGCAGTGGTTCTTCGATCAAGGTCGGTTCATGTGGAACGAGCACAACCTCTCGTACCCGTGGCTGTTCACCTTCGTCGATGGCGAGAGCTGGCGCACGCACGCGACCGTGCGGACGCTGATGCAGTCGTTCGCGAATCAGCCGGTGGGCCACCTCACCAACGAGGACGCCGGTGCGATCTCCGCCTGGTACGTCCTCTCTGCTATCGGACTCTTCCCCGTCGTCTACGGCACAGACGAGTGGCAGCTTGGCAGTCCGATCTTCGACACGGTGGCGATCACGCCCTCGACGCCGGGAGCGCGGACGTTCGTGATCACCGCGACAGGCACGTCGTCCTCGGTCAAGTACATCGCGGGCGCGACGCTCGACGGGCGCCCCCTGCACCGACCGCAGGTGCGTTCCGGCGAGATCGCAGCGGGCGGGCGGTTGTCGCTGACGCTCGGCTCGCGGCCGACGCAATGGGGTAGGATGCTGCGCCCGCCCGTTCCGGGGTCGGCGCGAATGCTCACCGACGGCGAACGATCTCGCGCAACCATGACCTGCCAGCCTCCGGCCGATGCCGTTGTCATCCGTCTGCAGGTCAGCGACGACGCAACGTTCTGCACCGTTCTGCGCGACACGATGGTGGCGGCGGTCGACACGACGATGCTCGTCGACCTCGGCGGCACGAACCGGAACGTCTGGTGGCGCGTCGCCGCCGTCGATGCCCTCGGCGCAGAGGCATGGAGTGATGCGATGGCGATCGAGTCCGAGGCCGCACGACGATCGGAGCCGCGGCCGGAGGTCGCGATCACGATCCTCGAGCTGACGCCGGAGCTCGCGATCGTACGATGCCTGGCACCTGACGACGCCGCAGCGACGCTCGTCGTCTACGACGCTCTCGGACGCGAAGTGCGACGCGTCGAGATCGACGAATGCAGCGACGAGCCGCTGGTCGTACGCCTCGGCGCCGAAGCCCTTCCGCGCGGAACGTACTTCTGCCGTCTGCTCGGCGGCGGAGCAGCAGTCGCGACGAGGTTGTTCGTCGAGCTCTGAGCATGGTGTGCAGCGCGCATACGAGCAAGCGGCAACACCCCGTTACGTAACCCAGCTCTGGACCTGCCGTCAATGCTGGCGACCACGCCTGTGTTGAACCAAACGAGCAGACCCATGAGAAAGATCACGATTCAGGCAGCAGCACTCATCGATGCCCCGGCCGAGCGCGTCTACGGCATCCTCGCGGACTACAAGGACGGCCACCCGGGCATTCTCCCGAAGAGCTTCTTCGAATCCCTCACCGTCGAGAAGGGCGGCTATGGAGCCGGCACCGTCTTCAGCGTGACGTCGAAGTTCCTCGGAATCCGGCGCACCGCGCGCATGGTCGTCAGCGAGCCGCAGCCGGGCTGCCTGCTTGCGGAGACCGATGACGAGCACGGCCTGTACACGACCTTCCGCGTCAGCCCGGAGCATCACGACCGTCACGCGCACGTGACGATCCAGACGGACTTCCGACGCAGCCCCGGACTCCGCGGCGTCATCGAAGCATGGCTGTATCCGAAGATGTTTCGGAGCGTCTACGTTGCGGAGTTGGAGCAGCTTGCGCGGTTGTCAAATGTTAGAGGTCAGAAGTCAGATGTCACGAGGCAGGAGGCGATAGCGGGTGCCGGGAGTCGCGGGCGGGTCATTGCCTCGTGACATCTACCATCTGACATCTGACATCCAACACTTTCCCCTTGGACATCTGGGGTCGATCCTCTAACCTCTGGCCTCCCCCCTGCAATCGGTAGCACGGCGATCCGTCGCTTTGACGCGACGTATTGCATCAACGATGACACGGGAACGACCATGAAGCGGATTCGACTGGCTACGCTGATTCTCATGACGGTGGCTGCGACGGCCTCGGCGATTGCCGGCGGCAGCGGCTCGGGAGCCCGACTGGTGTTCCCCAATCCGTTTACGACCGAAGGCTGCACATTCACGCTGACGATGCCCAACGAAGGGAGCGTTCGGATCGTCGTCTACGACCTGCTCGGTCGCCAGGTCGCCGATCTGACCGAGCGCAGCGGTCAGTACGAGTACGGGGCAGGATCGCATCCGATCTTCTGGGACGGCCACGATCAGTCGGGCGATCCCGTGCCAGCCGGCACGTACGTCTGCGTGCTCTGGTCCGGAGCGGGCGAGGTCATCAACAGTGTGAAGGTCGTCAAGGCGATCGGCATCCGCTGATCGAGCGCGCCGCGTGCGGCATGATCGACAGGCAAGAATTCGAAGCGCCCGTGCATCACCGATGCACGGGCGATTCGTCGTTATGAGGGCTCACGCTCGTTCGCGGGCAGGCTCAGCTCCCATGCTCCCGAGGCGCGCCGTTGGTATGCAGCGTCGTCGTCGGGGCTGTATCCGGATAGGCGTCGATCCAGCGGGCGTCGTAGCGACGACGCGCTCGACGGATCGATCGGGCGACGCCGGTCTGTACGAGGATCAATCCGACGACGAATGCGACGATCGTGATGAGGACCTCGACGATGAGGAATCCATACTCTCCCCACGCCCTCTGCCCCTCGCCGATGAGCGACTCTTCGAGGGCACGGCCGGCGAGGCCTGCAGCGGGGATCGCGACGGCGAGAACGAATGCCGCGCCGAGCGCCGCGGGAAGTCCCCAGGCAGCACCGCGCCCGTCGCGAGCAAGGCGCCGGCCGATTGTGCGCCCGAGGCGGTACGCTGCGACCGAGCCGAGCAAGAACGCCACGGCTGCGGGAAGCCACGCGAGCACGGCATACCACGGTTCGTAGACGCCGCGCGCGGTGATCGTCAACGCGTCGGAAGGAATTCCTTCGAAGCGTCCGGTGAGCACGTCACCGGCACGCGCGAGCCGCGGCTCGGTTGCGACGCGCCAGCCCGGCGGGACCTTCACGATGACCTCCAACGTTCCGAACGAAGGCCAGCGCTTCGCGGGCTCGAGAATGTAGCCGAGCTGCCAGTGCACCAGCGGATCATCCACCACCTGCCGCGTCGGCACCGCGACGTACTCCACCCGGATGCTGTGCCGGCCCGCAGGAACGACGGCGTCGAACCGAAGGATCCCCATCGCGTGCGCCTCGTATTCGAGCGGCGCTCCGTCGAGTCCCGGGGTCGTCTTCGGTGCCGGCCAGCCCTTTCCCGGCTCCGCGCTTCGATAGCGGGCGACGATCGGTCGTCCGTCGATCATGACCGACCACTGTGCGGTATCGATCGCCTGTGCCACGAACTCCAACGTCACCGGTCTCTCGACGCTGTCGTTGCGCACGACGTACGTCGCACTGACGAGCGCGCGGCCGAGGTCCTCGCTCGCGCCGCCGCTCGACGTCTCGAAGGCCAGCGGGCGCAGATCGAGCTCGAGTCGCTCCGACTCGATCTCCAGGCCCGCGAGCGCAGCGCGCGGCTCGCCGAGCGCGGTGCCCGGCCGCAACGGCGCGGCCATGTTCGCCTCAGCTGGCACGATCGCGCGGAGGAGCGCAAGCACGATCAGGAAGGGCGCGATGAGGATGCGTCGATGAATCATCTCAGGGGAATGCACGACTGGACAGGACCACGGGGCGGACGGGAAGATACGGCAGGCAGGCGTCGCGAGCGCCGGAGGTCAAACACCTGCTCGGACGGATCAGGTGGACTCCTCCTCCTGAAACGACGTGTTGATCATGACCGCGGCGCGGGCGCCTTCAGCGGCGGCGACGATGACGAACTGGACGTCGTGCGAGGCATCGCCGACGACGTAGAGACCGGGGATGCCCGTGTTCTCAGTGCGCGTCGTGACGACGGTGCCCTTGCTGTTGAATCGGCAGCCGAGGCTACGCGCGAGCTCGGAAACCTGGCGCTGGCCGGTGCTGAAGAACATGCCGCGCCGCTCGATGCTCGTGCCGTCGGCGAAGTGGATGCGCTCGAGCTGGCCGTCGCTTCCTTCGAGCCGAACGACCTTCGCAGTGCGCACGTCGATGTGGTGACGCTCGAGCCGCTCACGCTGCGCGCGATCGAGCCGCAGTGGTCCGTCGCTGAGCAGGACGAGGTCCTTCGACCAGGTCAGCAGACCGAGCGCGAGCGAGAAGCCGTGCCGCGCACGGCCGTAGACCGCCAGCGGCATGTCGCGCGCCTCCCAGCCGTCGCAGTACGGACAGTGCCAGACGCTGCTGCCGTAGAGCTCCCGGACGCCCTCGATCTCCGGCAACTGGTCGACGACGCCGGTCGCGATCATCAACCGGCGCGATCGCAGGCGCGTGCCGTCGGCGAGCAAGACCTCGAAGCCGTCATCGCCGCGCACCGCATCGGTCACCTCGACGTCGCGGAACTCGACGCCGTAGTGAGCGACCTCGTCGCGTCCCATTCGGAGGAACTCGAGCGGGTTGGTGCCGTCGCGTCCGAGGTATCCGTGCATCCGATGCGCGGCCGCGTTCCGGGGCCTGCCCGTATCGCAGATGAGCACCGTCCTCCGGCACCGCCCCAGCACGAGCGCCGCGCTCAGCCCGGCCGCCCCACCACCCACAATGATCACATCGTACATCGCTCAGGGTTCCTCACAGCAAAACGCGCTCACATGCAAATGCAGTGCGGGGTGTTGGCAGAGTGTTTGCACGCAGGCAGGAAACAATCGAGGCAGAGCTCTATGAAACGCAATCTTGGAATCGTTGCCGCCGCCGTCATTCTGGCGCTGACGTTCTCACTGGCGCTCGAGGCGCAGCAGGAGACCTTCACGTACAGCGGTCGTATCGCCTGGCGCATGGGCAAGATCAAGGGGAAGGCGGGACAGACCGACATGACCGGCAAGCCCGTCGTGGGTGCGAAGGTCCGCATGGGACCGGGCAACTACACCGCGACGACCGATGCCCAGGGCCGATTCACGATCACCGGCATCCCGCGCGGGTCCTACACGATGCACGTCAAGGCGAAGGAGCATTCGTCGATGACGCGCTGGGTCGTCGTCAACGAGAACGAGTCGCAGGACGACCTCACGCTCGTCTGGCGCCATTACCGCCTGGGCAAGGCCAACCGAAACGTCCAGGGCTGATCGCGGCATCCGACCCGACACAGGTCGGGACCTGATTCGCGGCGCGATGAATTGCAGGCAGGGCACGTCCACGCGACGTGCCTTGCTTCATTTTCGGATGTCAACGACTAGATTTGCCCCCTGCCCCCGCGGGGCGGCACACACTTTCGCACTCGATGGAGTCAACGTCATGAAGGTTCAACGCACGATTGCACTCGTGCTCGGGGGGATCGCCGCCGGCGGCGCCGCCTATTTCGGCATCACGCGCCTGGCCGCGTCATCGGACGAGGGCGCGACGAGGCGCTCGAAGAAGCGCGCGTCACGTCGCTCCGACGGCAGTGACGTCCTCCTGGTCCGTGTCACCGAGAACGGCAAGAAGTACCACACCGACGACTGCCCGCTGCTTCACGGCGAGACGCGCGTCATACCGGTGTCGTACGCGCTTGAGAGCTACGAGCCATGCAAGGCGTGTCATCCTCCCGGCGGCGTCGATCTCGACGAGTCCGATCTCGCCGAGGTCGGCTTCACGCCCGAGAGCGCTGGCGAGACGCGCGCGTAGCGCGGTCGAAGCGAATGACTGCATACAAAGGCTCCATCGACGCGACCGGCGACGATGGGGCCTTTGCGATGTCCGGCCCACCGCTGGCTCACTTCAACCGGGCGATCTTCACCTCGTCCGGCACCTGGAAACGCCCGGCGGGGATCTTCTCGTCGAGGGTAATCGAGACCGCCTCGATCACCAGCGTGTCGGCCCCGCCGCGGACGGGTCGCTCGATCCGCAGGGGTATCCCCTTGTACATCCACGCACGCGCCGGAGGCTCGCCGTAGCTGATGCCGGAGGCGCGCTGGCCGGCGATCGTGCGTGATTCGATCGGCGTGATCGGCACCTCGCGCAGATCGGGCAGCAGTCCGAGCATCGCGCCCGGAGCGTTCGGTTGCTGCTTGGCAATGCCCGTGCGCGTGCGGCTGTTGTAGTCGAAGCGCCACGTGCCGGTATAGATCGAGACGTCGAATGGCACGTCGACCGAGTCGTCGCCGGCGGCGAGATAGACCGCCTCGTCGGCGCCGCCGTTGTCGAAGTAGAGCGTCTGGCGCCGTCCGAGGCGCGCGTTGACGTACTCGACGACGCCAGAGCGAACGCCGTACTTCCGGATCGGGTTGCCCATCTGCAGCGTCACCGTCTGCGTGTCGGGCGCGTTGGGGACACGCGCCGGAGCGTTCGACGCAGCGGCGGCGGCAGAGGTATCCTGCGCAACGTCGCGGGCCTTCTCCTCGCAACCCGTCGCCATCGCGCACACCGCAAGCACCAGCAGCGTCAGCGCCGCTCGTCGGACCGTCGGCCCCGTTCGTGTCGTCGTGCTCATCATCAGAACCCTGACTCCTTCTCGCGGAACAACACGTTGAACGTCGTCATCGAGCCGTAGCAGCGCGTGATGTACTGCTGCAGATCGACCTTCTCCTCGTCGGTGAGCTTCTCGTGCGCGTTGAGCTTCTGCTCGAGCACACGGAGCTGGTTGCGCATCATGACGATCTTGTGGAAGAACGTCTCGATCGGGAGCTCCTTCGGCTGCAGTGACTCGTCGGCCGGATGCATGACCAGTCGCCCGCCGTTCCAGCGACCGCCGAGCTCGACCGCCGCGGTGTCCGGGCGGGCGAGGCCGAGGCGATCGGCGACCGATTCGACGACGCTGCCGATGAGCTTCGCCAGCGGCATCTCCAGTCCCGTCACTTCCGCGGTGGGCTCCGCCGGCTGCAGTGCGCTCGACTCCGGTGAGACGGTGCGCACGCCATCCTCGAAGCGGATCTCCGCGGTGTGCTCTCCGATCGTCTTGACCGTGCCGGTGCCGTACGCCGGATGGCGCACCTTCATTCCAATCGTCAGTGAAGCTGTCGTCATTGTCGATGAGGATGTCGTCGTTGATTCCGTGATGTCGGGCGGCAAGAACGCTGGACGGAGGCACACTCGCAAACGCAAAGAGCGGTCGCCCCGACCGTCGGATGCTGAGCGGGCCGGGCTGAATCACAGCCCGGCCCGCATTATCGACATCGGCAGACCTCGTCACGCGCGACGGGTCGCGGAGCCTGCGGCCTCCTAGCGCGCCGGCGTCGTGAGGCGCAGCGGCGACGAGGCTGACGTGCCGTCGTCGGCCACGACGCGGAGGAAGTACAGTCCGTGCGCGACGATCCGATCGCAGGTGAACGGAATCGTGTGCGATCCGCTCGCGAACGTCCTCGCCGCGTGGTCACCGGTGACGTCGTCGACGACGACGCCGAGCGCGTCGACGATCTGCAGGCGCAGGCGCGAGCCCTGGGCGAGGCGGACCGTCGCGGTCATCACCTGACCCGTCGTCGCCGGGTTCGGCCAGAGTCCCGCGATCTCGAGGCGGTCGATCGATGCGCCCGTCTCGGCGCCGTCGATGCCGGAGGTCACGCCCTGGATCTGTCGGATCTCGCTGTAGGGGCCCCATCCCGCCTCGTTCTTCGCGCGCACGCGCCAGTAGTAGCGGTCGACCTCGATCGAGGCGACCATGTACGACGTGTCGGTGACGGCCGTGTCGCGCACGACGAGGCTCGTCATGGCGGCATCGTTGGCCAGCTCGAAGGTGTAGCCGGTGACCGGTCCGGCCGGCTTCGTCCAGATGAAGCGAACGTTCTCGCGCAGCACCTGACCGTCGCTCGTCGGAAGCAGCAGCGACGGCGACACCGGCAGGCGGACGACGCGGAACGCCTGCGGCGCTCCGGGCTCGCCCCAGCCGGCGCTGTTGCGCGCGCGAACCTGCACGAAGTAGCGACCGCCGTTGATCAGGCCCGTGCGGGTCGTCGTCGTGTCGGTGAGCGTGGAGTCGTTGACGACGAGCGAGGTCATCAGCGAATCGGTCGCGACCATCAGGTGGTAGCGCTCGATCGCGGGACCCGGCCGGCGCCACGTGAAGCGGGTCGTGTCGCCGATCGCGATGCCGCCGGCGGCCGGACGGATGACGGTCACGGCGGCCGGCGTCGACGTCGGCGCCAGATCGATCTTGACGTTCTGGCCTCCGCTGATCGTCACCGTCCGCGTGTACGACGAGGCGAGCGGGCCCTGCGAGAAGGTCACCGTGAACGACGAGCCCGCGCTCTTGACCGGGATGGCGTAGCCGCCGGAGGTCGAGGTGTACGCGTAGTACGTGCCGCTCGAGGGCATCACGCGCACGCCGCTGAGGCCTTCGCCGACGTCATAGAACCCGTTCGTGTTCACATCGTTGTAGACGACGCCGAGCAGGAACGGTCCGTCGGAGTTGCGAGCGAATTCCTCGGTGATGATCACCGGTCCGACCTTTCCCTGCGGCGGGTTCGTCTGCATGACGTGCACGCCGACGCCGAACTCGGTGAAGATCTGGTCGGCGTCGCCGAAGTTCATGATGTTGTGCCGGTGGCCGAGGTCGGGATTGCCCCAGTCGACGTTGAAGCCGACGTGGCCGTACCAGAGGTTCAGCGCGTAGCCGGCGACGTTCTCGCCGAGCGCCGTGTACGACGTGTAGCCCGCCTCGCGAATCCGCTGATCGAACGCCGAGCCGTCGGTGCCGACGTGGCCCTGGAAGTCGTTCAGCAGCATGTCGGCCGTGTGCCGGCGAGCCGCGGCGATCAGCTTCGCGTTGAACGCGAGCGGCGGTCGCGACGGGTACGACGCGAACTGCGCGCGCACCAGCGCCGTGTCGATGTTGAAGTAGTTGAACGCGCCACGCACGCCCGCGTCGTTGGTCATGATCAGGCGCACGCCCTCCTCCCGCGGATTGGCGCGCGCGCGGTTGATCAACTCGAGGATGTACTGTTCCTGCGCGGTGGGGTCACCGTGGCTGTACTGCTCGGTCGGTACCGACAGGAGGCTCGCACCGGTCGATCGATCCGTTGCCCCGGCGGACGCCGCGGCGACTGCGGGACGATCGATGCGCTGGGCGGTGGGCGGGGCGACGTGCTGCGCTAGAGCCAATGAGGACGAGGAGAGGCACAACAGAGCAGCCGGCAGAAGGTGTCGGAGGGAGGACATACACATTGCGATTGGATTTGCTTTGGACACTCGACCGACAAGTTACGCACGCGACACCGATCCGGAACGCGGAAGCTCCATAGTCCCTCCCCCGTAACTTCACCGTTTTCACTCCCGTGATGACCCGCCTTCCGATCGACGATGTCCTGTCGGAGCTGCGCGCCGCCCTGACGGCGGCGCCGGCGGCCGTGTTGCAGGCGCCACCGGGCGCCGGCAAGACGACGCGCGTGCCGCTGGAGCTGCTTGCCGAGCCGTGGCTGGGCGATCGTCGGATTCTCATGCTCGAGCCCCGGCGGCTGGCCACGCGCGCCGCGGCCCGTCGCATGGCCGCGACGCTCGGCGAGACCGTCGGTCGCACGATCGGCTACCGGATGAGGATGGAGAGCGTCACGAGCGCGTCGACCCGCATCGAGGTCGTCACCGAGGGCGTGCTCACGCGCATGCTGCAGACCGACCCCGCGCTCGAGGGATACGGCATCGTGATCTTCGACGAGTTCCACGAGCGCAGCCTGCAGGCCGATCTCGGCCTGGCGCTGACGCTCGAGTCGCGGCGGCACCTGCGCGATGACCTGCGCGTGCTCGTGATGTCGGCGACGCTCGACGGCGAGGCTGTCGCGCGGTTGCTCGACGACGCGCCGATCGTCACGAGCCATGGACGCAGCCACCCGGTCACGCTCCGCTATCTCGGCCGACGCACCGACGAGCGCCTCGAGGATGCCGTCGTCAGCGCGATCCGGCGCGCTCTTTCCGAGGAGCCCGGCGACGCTCTCGTGTTTCTACCGGGCGCCGCGGAGATCCGCCGTGTCGAGGACGCACTGCTGCGCGGCGGCCTGCCGGCGGGAGTCGACGTCATGCCACTGCACGGCACGCTGTCACAGGACCGCCAGGACGCCGCGATCGCGCCGTCGATCGAGGGACGTCGCAAGGTCGTGCTCGCGACGTCGATCGCCGAGACGAGCCTGACGATCGAGGGAATCCGCACGGTCATCGACAGCGGCGTCATGCGCGTGCCTCGCTTCTCGCCGCGAAGCGGCATGACGCGCCTCGAGACCGTGCGCGTCACGCGCGCCGCCGCGGAGCAGCGCCGGGGCCGCGCGGGCCGCCTCGGACCCGGCGTATGCTACCGGCTCTGGAGCGAGCTCGAGGACGCGCACCTGCTGGCATTCGGACAGCCCGAGATCCTCGAGGCCGATCTCGCTCCGCTCGCGCTGGAGCTGGCTTCATGGGGCGTGGGCGATCCCCTCGAGCTCCGATGGCTCGACCCGCCGCCGTCGGCCGCGTTCGCGCAGGCGCGTGAGCTGCTCGGCGAGCTCGGCGCGCTCGATGCGTCCGGCGTCGTCACCGCCCACGGGCGGCGGATGGCCGAGCTCCCGCTGCACCCGCGCCTGGCGCACATGGCGCTGCGCGGCATCGAGCTGGGTGCGGCAGACGTCGCCTGCGAGCTCGCGGCACTGCTGAGCGAGCGCGACATCTTCCGCGCCACCCCCGGCGGCGCCGACGTCGACGTGCGCCTGCGCCTCGAGGCCATGCGCGGCGGCGAGCACTTCAGCCCCGAGGTCGATCGCGGCTCGCTGCATCGCGTGCGCGCCATTGCCCGGCAGATCGCCGATCGCCTCGGCGGACCTCGCTCGCGCGGCGACATCGAGGATGCGGGACTGCTGCTGGCCTACGCCTATCCCGATCGCATCGGCCAGCTACGCGACGGTGCGCGCGGACGCTTCCTGCTGCGCAACGGACGCGGCGCGACGATCGCCGCGGCACACCCGCTGGCGGCATCGCCCCTGGTCGTGGCCGCCGATCTCGACGGCGCCCAGCGCGAAAGCCGCGTCTACCTCGCCGCGCCGGTCGCGCTCGAGGACGTGGAGCTGCACTTCGAAGAACAGATCGTGGTGGAGACGATCATCCAGTGGGAGGAATCGGGACTCCGAGCGGTGCGGCGCGAGAGCCTCGGCGCGCTGACGCTGCGCGAGGCACCGATCGCGTCGCCCGACGCGGAGCTCGTCGCGCGCGCCCTGCTCGAGCGCATCCGTGGCGAGGGCCTCGAGCTTCTGCCGTGGACGAAGGGAGCACGCGCGCTGCAGGAGCGACTGTTGTTCGTGCGGCATCACGAGACTGAGTGGCCCGACGCGATCGACGAGGCGCTCCTCGCGTCGCTCGAGACGTGGCTGCTGCCGAGTCTGCACGGGATGCGCCGCCGAAGCGATCTCGGCCGCCTCGACGTGCACGGATTGTTGATGGGATTGCTCACGTGGGAACAGCGGCGGCAGCTCGACGAGTGGGCCCCGACGCACCTCGACGTGCCGAGCGGTTCGCGCATCCCGATCGACTACGCGACGCCGGAGGCTCCGGTGCTCGCGGTGCGGCTGCAGGAGATCTTCGGCATGCTCGAAACGCCACGGATCATGCGCGGCCGCGTGCCCGTGATCGTGCACCTACTCTCGCCCGCCGGCCGGCCCGTACAGGTCACGCGCGATCTCGCTAGCTTCTGGCGAACGGGCTACTTCGACGTGAAGAAGGATCTGAAGGGTCGCTATCCGAAACACTACTGGCCCGACGATCCACTGCAGGCCGAGCCCACGCGCCGCGTGCGCCCGCGGTAGACAACGACGATCCGTCAGGATCGAAGCGCCGCCACATCGACTTCCTCCCAGACCCGGCGCAGCACGTCGCGACTGTACGCGAAGTGATTCCTGTCCGGCGAGAAGACCTCGAGCGTGATCGTTGCGTCGTAGCCGCAGCGTCGCAGCGCGGCGAGCGAGCCGACGACGTCGACGGTGCCGGCGCCGAGCGGCAGGTGCAGGTCGGCGTGGCCGCCCTTGTTGTCGTGCAGGTGAACGTGACGCAGGCGCTCACCGTAGGCATCGAGGATCTCGACGGTCGTGTTCGACGGGACCATCAGGTTCGCGTGACCGATGTCGAGGTGCAGCCCGAGCTCCGGCAGCGGATCGAGCAGCTCGCCGAGCTGCGGCGCGCTGTTGAAGTCGCCTGGAAGGTTCTCGATCATGATGCCCACGCCCTGCGCTCGCCCGTGCTCGATCAGCTCGGCGAGCGTCTCGATGTTGCGGTCGATGTAGAAGCTCCGCTCGTGAAACGGCGTGTGGCGATCGGGATGGATGTTCATCCAGCGCGCGCCGACGATCGCAAAGATGTCGACGCAACGCAGCAACGCATCGACCGCGCCGCGGCGGACGCTCTCGTAGGCATTCGCGATCGGTAGGTAGTACGCGGTGTGCCCGACGACGGCGAGTCCCGCGTCGTCGATCATCGTGCGGATCTCGTACGGATCAACCGCCCATGGAGCGGCGGCAGGCGGCTCGAGGGAGAGGTCGATGAAGCCGAGCTCCATCTGAGACATCCAGGCGATCTCGTCGCGTATCGGGCTCGCGGGATGATTCATTCCACCGATCAGCATGACGCTCCTCTTCTGCGGGTTGGCTCTGCGTTGTCGTGGTGTCGTGCGTCAGTCATTCGTCTCGGCCATAATCAGCGGTGCGAACCAGGGACGCGTCTCGAGCAGCATGATGCGCTCG
This sequence comes from Kapaibacterium sp. (SeqCode), assembly GCA_035539855.1. GTDB lineage: Bacteria > Bacteroidota > Ignavibacteria > OLB7 > OLB7 > DATLHO01. Next base: position 15,696 of record DATLHO010000100.1, read on the forward strand.
ACGTCGTAGAGCGGTCCCTCCTCCGGCGCCGGAAGCTGCATGCGGCCCCAGAGCTCGGCCTCGAGCTCGCCCGCGCGCCCCGGCGCAAGCCAGGAGAAGGTCGAGAGCACGCTGCGCAACAGCGGAACATCGGCGTCGAGCAGGCCGAGTAGATGCTCCCAGTCGATCACCGGACCAGCGCCGTAGATCACGTTGATGATGTCGGGCCAGTCGCAGCGCGGACGCTGCATCACGAAGATCTTCGCGAAGATCAGCTCCTCCGGCGGCAGCACGCGCAGCGTGCGGCCGCGCACGGTGATCTCCGGTCCGTTGACGAGCCATTCCGGCGTGCAGCGGGCGCGTCGGTTCGGCATGCCGAAGATCGCGTCGACGATCGTCCCGTCGCGGTGCGCACGGTAGATCCACCCGCGATCGTATTCGAGGACGCCGAAGTAATCGTCGAGCCCGGCCGCGCCGAAGACCTCGACGACCTTCGGCAAGTCCTCCTCGAGGATGTAGAAGTCCAGGTCCTTCGTATTCCGCCAGTACCCGGAATAGGTCGCAAGGGCGAATGCGCCCCCGAGTGCGATCGGAATGCGCTCGGCCTGCAGTCGAACGATCGCCTCGTCGTACACCGCCCACTCCTGGTCGGGAATCCCGTCTCCCCAGCTTCCGCTCGCATGGAACGAGCCTCTGGCCGACCGATCCTTCCTCATACCCTGCCTCCACGCTATGCTCGACCGCAGAGCGCAATTTCAAGGCCACGGGATGGAGGAAGCCCCGCCGGCGCTAGCGATAGCGCTCGATCTTCGTGCGCGCGACCGTGACGATCTCGCCGCGGACGCCCAGCGCGAAATCCGAGGCATGGCTCTTGAGCTCGAGCTCGTCGAGCAGACGTCCGTTGGAATCGAATCGGCGAATGGAGCCGCCGTCGAGCACCAGCACCCGCCCGTGACCGTCGACTTCGATGCCCTCGGGACGGCCGGGGAATTTGCCGTCAGCGCCACAGTCGAAGCGATCGACGAACGCACCGCCCGGCTTGAACCGCAGAACTTCGCGCGAGCCTTCGCTGAGCGTGAAGATGGTGCCGAGTCCGTCTTCGACGACCTCGACATCGGACTCGAACGATTCGGTCTGCTTGCTGACCGCGCGCTTGAGCGTGCGCACGGTGCGACCGTTGCGATCGAAACGCACGATCGCATCGAGGCTCTCGGGGTTGATGAGCAGACCTCCCCGGAAATGCCCGTTCCATGACGCGATCAATCCGCCGTCCGGCGTCACGGAAACCTCCTCGAAGCCGGGTCCGCCGGAATAGCGCAGCGTTCCCTTTTCGGTTCCGTCGCTCGCGTAGCGATGGATCTCGCCTCGATACACCATGTAGAGTGTGCCGTCGCGGTCGACGGCCATCGATTTGAGATAACGGTTCTTTCCGATCGAGAACATCGTGACGAACGCGCCGGCCGAATCGAACACCTGCACGCGACCGTCGCTGTATTCGCCGACGTACATGCGGCCGTCGGCCCCGATGGCGATCGTGCGCGAGTCCTCCATCATGCCGGCCCCGATGCCTTCCTGGCCGATGGTCTGCACGAGCGCGGCGAAGCCACGGGATTTCTCGACCGGCGGCTCGGGAGTCGGCGGCGGTGCCGGCGGGGTTGGTGTCGCCGGCACCGCGTGATCGGGCTCCGTCTGCGCCTGCGGCTGCGGCGAGTCGTCCTGGCCGATGATGAAAAACACCGCCGCGCCGACGAGCGCAAGCGCCGCGAGGACGGCCGCGACCGGACTGCGCCGACTGCCTCCTCCGTTCGCGCCGGATGCAGTCGTGCCGGCCGAGGGTGAGTCGCCTCGATCGATCGTCGACACGAGGTGCAGCGCCGCATCGTTCGTCGAGTCGAGCGCGAGTGCGCGCATCGCATACGCGCGCGCCCGCTGGCGATCGACCTCGCCGTCATCACGCCGCCAGTGCGCCGTCGCCAGCGCGCTCAAAGCGTCGACACTCGAGGGCGCGAGCACGACCGCCTCCTCGAGCTCACGCACCGCTTCGTTCCAGTTCTCGTATTTCAGAAACCCCTTTCCGCGATTCAAATGCTCGCCCGCACGCTTGCGCGCAAGTGCGACATCCTCGTCGCTCATACCCGTCTCGATCGCAATCTCCCGCAGCTCCTCATCCGTAAACGACTGCTGCTCACGCTGAAGGCGAAGGATGGCTTCGATGTAGGCGGTGAGAGTGGCGGTACGTGCGTCGGGCATTTGCGTGTCAGATGTTAGAGGTTAGATGTTAGATGTTAGATGTCACGAGGCGCGGCTGGGGGTATTTGTTATTTGTTATTAGTTATTGGTTACAGATCATGGGGCTTTCGGTCGGTTGAGAATCTGGTCGCGCGATGCAAGTCGAGAGTCGAGGAGCAAATAACAAACAACAAATAACAAACAACCCACCCCCACCCCCGCGTCTGTGACATCTAACATCTGACCTCTAACATCTGACCCCAATCAAAATCCCGCGAACATTATCGCCGAGCTGCGTCAGTCGATGGACCACGTCCGTATCGCTTTCTGCTCTCTGATCTTGCGGGCATTCGAAATTTCCGGGGACGAGTGTGACTGGTGTGCCGTTGCGATGGGCGGCGACGAAGAGGGCGAAGCGCCAGCCCCAGCCGAGGTCGTCGGGAATCTTTTCGATGTGACGGGCGAGGTCGGCGTCGAAGAGGAATGGGCCGAAGCAGTAGTCGCCGGGTCGGCGCGTGAGCTCGGCGGCAACGGCATTGATTGCGGTCTCGGTCGCGCGCTGGGTTGGGGAGAAGGTGGCAAGCGCGTCATCGTTTCGAGCGGCGAGAACGACGCCGGCGCGGTTGCGTGAGGTCGCGAGGAAATCGGCGAGATGGCGCTCGAAGAACGTGAGCTTGTCCGGCTCAGTATAGAGAACGCGACGCGCGCCCGACGCGGTCGCGGCGTGCACCGCGGCTCTCACCTGGTGGACGAGGCCGCGTCCCGCCGGTTCGACGAGTGTTGTGCCCGCGAGCGCGCGCAGCTCGGCCACGAACGGCTCGGGTGAGCCTCCGTCGGCGACGAACATGGGGATTCCGTGCGCGGCGAGAGCCGACAGCGCCTCTGTGAGCAGGCGCTGCTCGTTCCCGTCGCGGACAAGGGTCATTGTCGCGATCGCTAGGTCGGCCGTCGCCATGCCGCAGGTCAGGTTGATGGAGGGCGAAGATAGCCCATCCGACGTGACCGAAGCACGACGGCAATGCACCGGCGACCGTGGCTGCGTCGACAACGACGAGGCGATGTCGACGACGCCATAGCGATGTCGACTACGCTATCGCGATGTCGACGACGCCATAGCGATGACGACTACGCCGTCGCGATGTCGACTACACCGAGGCCGACGTCAATTCGCGACCGCGGCTCGGCTTCAGCCAGTCCGCATACAGCGCATCGTGCGGCGTGGCCAGCGTCGGCGTGCGACGATGACCGGCCTCACGATGGAGATGTTGACGGACGAGAATGTGCACGCAGACAGCGCACACACTCAGAATGCCGATGAGGATCAGCAGGAGTGTTGAGGCGGGCATGATAGGCTCTGTGTCTGGACCGAACACGTCAGAGGCCATTTGGACCGTCGCAAAGATACGTTCGCTCACGATCGAACGAAAGCAAAAGTTCGCGGCTGCCTCCGGGCCGTTGCGAGCGCGATACGCGCACCGAATCGCCGATGTCGTGCATCTACGTCAGGGGCCCGGATACCGCGCATCGAGCGATGGTTCAACCGCGGGCGGTCGACAGCGTCGACTAAGACGACGGGGGAGGTGGTTTTGACGCACGGTGTAATTCACTAACATGCGCACAACCGGTTGCGAGGTCCATCCCGCACTCCGCCCGTCCAACGCTGCACCGCGCTTCTGCCGACCGCATCGACGCGATTTCCTCCGCGCCGTGCGGTGACGATCCGGAACCTCCCATGACTATTCAGACTCCTGCCGGCGCTTCGCGCTCGGACATGGCCGGCGCGCGCGCTCCGGCGACGACAGCCTCGCGCCCGGCGCTGACGGTGATCGTGCCGGCTTACAACGAGGCGGCGTCGATCGCCGACACGATCGCGAGCCTGCTGGCGCAGACGACGCCGCCGGAGACGATCATCGTCGTCGATGACGGCTCCACCGACGCGACCGGCGAGATCGCGCGGAGCTTCGGCGTGACGGTCGTGCGACCGGCGCGCAACACCGGCTCGAAGGCCGGCGCGCAGAACTTCGCGCTGCCGCTTGTGACGACGCCGTTCGTCATGGCCATCGACGCGGACACGACGCTCGATCACGACGCGATCGAGCTGCTCTCGCGCTCCTTCGACGATGCGTCGATCGCCGCCGCGTGCGGCTTCGTCATTCCGCGCTACGTGAAGAGCGTGTGGGAGCGCGGACGCTACATCGAGTATCTCTTCGCGTTCACCTTCTACAAGCGAGTCCAGGATCATTACGGACGTCCCCTGATCTCCTCCGGCTGCTTCTCGATGTACCGCACCGCGATCCTCCGCGCCGGGGGAGGCTGGCCGACACGCACGCTGGCCGAGGACATGGATCTGACGTGGAGCTTCTACCGTTCGGGCCACGGCGTTCGGTTCGTGCCGGAGGCGGTCAGCAATCCGATCGAGCCGCACACGTACGCGTTCCTCGCGAAGCAGCTCCGTCGCTGGTCGCACGGGTTCGTACAGAACGTCTCGCTGCACTGGAGGGGAATCAGCGGCATCCCATACCTGCGCTCGGCGGTCGCGGTCGCGACGTGGGACGCGGTGATCGCCTCGACGCTGTACCTGATCATCCTGCCGATCGCGGCGGTGGTCTTCGGCAATCCGTGGCTGCTGCTCGGCTACCTCATCGACGCGCCTGCACTGCTCGTCCCGGTGCTCGCCGGTGCGGTGCCGCGGCGCGAGGTCGGTCGCGCGCTCGCGAGCTTCCCTGCCTTCTTCATCATTCGCTCGGTCAACGCCGTGTTCTTCGTCGAGGCGGTATGGAGCGAATGGATTCTGCGCAAGTCGTTCCTCACGTACGAGAAAGGGCACTGATCACGAGGAGAGCGTCATGAGTATCGGACTTCCCGGAACCGGCGTCGGCGCCGCGTTCTATCTGCTGAGTGCGCTGTGGGCGCCCGTACGCACGCTGCTCGGTCGCGGCGATCGTCGTTCGCGCGGCTTTGGCATCGCGCTCGTCGCCGTCGGGATCATCGCGGCGCTGTCGCTGGCAACCATCGCGCTCTCGCTGGCGCTGCCGGAGGCACGCGTGCAGGTCATCACGCTCGAGCCCGATGCGGCGAGCGGCGGCCTTTCGACCACCCTCCTGCTCGTCGCGCTGCTGAGTCCGTTCGGAACGCTTGCGCTGATCATGCTCGTCGTACGTGTGGGTGCGGCAATCGTCGCTCGGCGAGGCAACACCATCGCAACCCCGATCGTCGACGATGCGCTCGTCGGCCTCGGCGACGAGTCGCTCGAGGTGGCGTCGTGAGGGCCGGGAGCGTCGTACTGTTCGCGACGATCGTCGTCGTCGCGACGCCGTTCTGCGGCACGCTCAGCGCGCAGACCGTGGACATGACGCCGTCGAACGCGACCAGCGCCGACACGATGAAGTCGACCGCGCCGACAGCGGCGGCGCTGCTCGCCCGGGCGGACTCGCTGTTCGAAAGCGGTCATCGCGGCGAGGCGCTCGACGCCTACCTCGCGGTGCTCGCCGTCGATCCGTCGAGCTCGCGTGCGGTCTTCCGTCTGGCACAACTCGCGCCCGCGGGCAGCGACGAGTCGGGCGAGCTCTACGTGCTCTACACCGAGCTCGAGCCGGACGATGAATGGGGATGGATCGCTCTTGCCGAGGATCGCACCGATGCCGGCGAGCTCGCCGACGCCGTCGCCGCCTACGATGCGGCGCTCGTCGTCGCTCCCGGTGAGCGCGATGCGGTCATCGGACGGGCGCACGTGTTAATGCTCGGCGATCTGGCTGGTGATGCGGCTGCGTCGCTCACGGACTGGGTGGCGGACCACGACGGCGATCTCGAGGCGTGGCGCATGCTTGCGCGAGCCCTGCGCGAGATCGGAGACACCGAGCGCGAGCTCGACGCCCTCGAGCGCGTCGCGGCTCTCGATCCGCTCGACCCGTCGCTGGAGCGCCGCGACGCGCTCCGCGCTCGCAACGCAATGGCGCTGCAGCCGACGATCGGTGGAAGCATCGACTCCGACGGAAGCGCGGTCACGCGCGTTGGTCTCTCCGGCGATGTCGCGCTGACGAGCCGATCGCGCATCGGCATACAGCTCGAGCGCGCGACCGCCGACGACGGTGATGGCGTGCAGAGCGCCGATCGCGGCCTTCTGTACTACTCGCTGCGCGGCGACGACGCCTTCCGACTCGATGCGCGCGCCGGCGTCGCGATGCGTGAGAACGCAAGCGGTCGCGCCTCGAACGCGTTCTCGCCGATCGGCCGCGTGCGCGCTCGCTTCGGCGGCGACGCCGAGCGCATCGGACTCGAGCTTCGGCTGCAACGCTCACTGCAGGACGCGACCTCGACGCTCATCGAGAACGGGACGATCCTCGAGGAGGCGCTCGTCGCCCTGGAGATCCCCACGTCCGAATCGCTCCGGCTGCGTCTCCTCGGCGCCGGCGGCGCGATCGTCGATGGCTCGAAGCGGAACTGGCGCGTGCGCGCCGCGGGTGGTCCCGAGCTCATCGTCGCTCCGGGCGTGCGCATCGGAGCGCAATACGACGGCACGATGTACACGGGACGCGGCAAGGGATACTTCGCTCCGTCACTCGCGCAGACGATCGAGGCGACGGCCTCCGCCGAGCTCGAGGAGCTCGGCGACTTCTCGCT
>DATLHO010000101.1:0-11779 GCA_035539855.1 Kapaibacterium sp. (SeqCode)
TCGCGACATGAATTTCGGCGAGCTCGAGACTGGCGGACACACGGCCGTCGGACGCGATCACCTGTTCATCACGATCCAGAGCTGGAACAGCCGCGACTACGCGTCGCTGTCGCCCGATCATTTCGACTATGTAGTCGTCGACGAATTCCATCATGCCTCGGCGCCGACGTATCGCGAGCTGCTTGGCCATGTGACGCCGGGCGTGCTGCTCGGCCTCACGGCGACGCCTGAGCGCACTGACGGATTCAACGTCGCGCAATTTTTCGACAATCACGTGAGCGCGGAGGTGCGGCTGCCGGATGCGATCAATCGCCGGCTCCTGGTCCCGTTTCAGTATTTCGGAATATCCGATCCGGTGTCGCTCAGGGATCTTCAATGGCAGCGTGGCGGATACGCCGTGCGCGAGCTCGAGGCGAAATACGTCACCGGCGGCGACATGCGCGCGTTGATGATCGCCGACAAATTCAAGGCGACCGTCGCCGATCCAACGCGGGCTCGCGCGCTCGCATTCTGCGTGAGCGTGGAGCACGCGCGATACATGGCGGAGCGCTTCACTGCGTTCGGGATTCCCTCGATCGCGGTGACCGGTGAGACCGACGACGCGATCCGCTCAACGGTCCCGGAGATGCTGCGGCGTCACGAGGTCGTCGTCGTCTGCACCGTGGACCTGTTCAACGAAGGCGTCGATATCCCCGAGATCGACACCGTACTGTTCCTACGTCCGACCGAATCGCTCACGCTGTTCCTGCAGCAGCTCGGGCGCGGCCTTCGACTGTCCGACGGCAAGGAGTGCCTGACGGTGCTCGACTTCGTCGGCGAGGCGCATCGAAAGTTCCGATTCGATCGACGATTCGCCGCGATGGTGGGGATCGCGCCGGCCCGCGTCAAGGCCGAGCTCGAGGCGGAGTTTCCGCGACTGCCCTCGGGCTGCTCGATCGAGCTGGAGCGGGTGGCGCAGGAGCACGTGCTCCAGAACATCCGGGAGACCCTTCGAGCCAATCGCCGCGACTGGTACGTCGAGGAGCTTCGTGAGCTCGCCCGCGAGTCCGGGCGGGCGCCGCACCTCGACCGGTTCCTCGAGCACGTCGGCATCTCGGCGCGCGACTTCTATCGTCGGCCGATCTCGTACGCCTCGATCGCGACCGACGCGGGTCTGCTCGCTCGCGCCGAGGATCCCGACGAGGAGCAGCTCACGAAGCGGCTCATCAAGCTCGCGCACATCGACGCGCCGGCGAGAATCCGACGGACCATCGAGCTCCTGAACGGAGGCGCGATCGAGTCCGTGCGCGACGAGCGAACGATCGCGATGCTCCACTTCGGTCTGTGGGAGCGACGACAGACGACGACGCGCTCTGCGCGCGAGAGCCTGGCCCGCCTCGGGCGCAATCCGCGGATGCACCGCGAGGTCGTCGAGCTCCTCGAGCACCGGCTCGAGGGGATCGACGTGCCGCCGCACGAGACGACGCTCGCGGCGGACATCCCGCTCGAGCTGCACGCGACGTACACGCGCGACGAGATACTCGCGGCCATCGGCATATGGGATTTCCTGAAGCAGCGTGAGGTACGCGAGGGCGTTCTCTACGTCGAGGAGACGAAGACCGACATCTTCTTCGTGACCCTCGACAAATCCGAGCGCGAGTACTCGCCGACGACGATGTACGACGACTACGCGCTCGGCGACCATCACTTCCACTGGCAGTCGCAGAGCACGACCTCCGACACGTCGCCGACGGGCCGGCGCTACACCGCGGCACGTCCGCCGGGGTCGCACGCGCTGCTGTTCGTTCGCGAGCGCAAGAAGGTCGACGGCGTCGTCGAGCCGTACAGCTTCCTGGGTCCGGTGCGCTACGAGAGTCACACCGGCAGCCGTCCGATGAGCATCGTCTGGCGGCTCGACCACCCGATGCCGGCGAAGCTCGTGCGGCGCACGGCGAGGCTGGCGATGGGGTGAGGCGGGGGTCGTGTACGTAGTAAATACGTAGTGGCCTTGCGCGCATCGGGTAGTACGTTGTAGTCGGGTCAGGCATTGCCTGTGCCCGCCTCATGTGCTTCCTATCCGCGACCAATCCCCAACGACCGATGACTCTCGCCACCACGTCCCTCGCCATGCTTCATTCCACCGCCTCCCGCGCGCTCGCTGCGCTTCTGGCATTTCTCGCGCTCGCGTCCGTCGCCTCGGCGGGGATCCCGTTCGAGCCGCTCGATCGCGCCGCACTTGCAAGGGCTGTGCGCGCTGCGAACGACACCGCGGGCGTCACCGACATGATCCTGACGCGGATCGAGTCGCGGGAGCTGTCGCGGTCTCGGCCAATGGAGGACACGGTGCTGGTCGACGCCTGGTACGAGTTCTACTCGCCATCGCGGAACCTCGTGAGTCTCGTCGCGATCGCGAGGCACGACAGCGTCACGTACGTGATTGATCGGCAGTTCCAGCATCCGTTGCGGGCAGGCGCGGAGATTCCCCGAGCTCTCGATACCGTTGGGCTCGATCTCCGTCACGGGCGATTCGTAGCCGCGATGAAGGCGGACCCGGCATACATCGCCTATCGCAAGGCGTCGCCGGGCCTGCCCCTGCGCATTGCCCTTCGGCTCGTCGAGGATCCGCACGACTACGCGGTGCCAGCCGGACTTGCGGAATCGGATCCCATCTGGATCGCCTATAACGCGCCGGTGGGGGATTCCTCCTTCATCGGCATGTACTCGCCACGCACGGGAACGGTGGTGTGCTCGACGTACCGGTCGCTCGACGACTTCGCCGGAGATCGACGCGCAACGAAGGCCGATGCGGACTTCGTCGTCTCGTCCGATGGGCGATGGGTCGATGACTCCGGCTTCAAGTTTCCGCGCGCGAACGGCGTCAAGTACTTCGCGGGCGCGGGACTCTGGTTCGGCGCGCGAAAGAGGATCGGCGATTCGCTCGTGCCGCGGGTCTTCCTTTCGTACGATCCCCAGACCGGCGAGAGCTGGGGCACGGCCGGCGACGCACTGCTGCCGCGGGAGGAGCTCCCACGCTCGATCAGCCACAGCTCCGTCGCACACGACACGCTCACCGGAGCGCCTCTCGGCGCCGAGCCCTACGTCTGGCCGCTGTGGCTTGCGTCACGACACGCGAACCCGTCGTACATGCATCCCGGTGACTACGTTCCTCGCGTCGAGGATCGCGCCGTCGGCGGAGCGTACGAGCGGGCGGCGTTCGTCCCCACCGTCGCGGAGCAGTTGACGACGCGCTTCCACGACATGGGGCTCGGGCGCTACTGGCTGAGTGGGGAAGCCGACGGCTTTCCGCTCGGACTCCAGTTCCGGCAGGACGTGTTTGCGCAGCCGGGCCGGATGGCGACGGTGGTATTCGTCCGCTACTCGATCGTGAACATCTCGAGCGATACGCTCTACGATGCCGTCGCGGCACCGATCTGCGACTGGGACATCGGATACTCCGGAAACGATCTGGGAGGATTCCACACCAGCGCGCCCGAACTGCGCTCGCTGAAGATGTGGAGCGCCTCCGAGCGTCCCGAAGTGGCGTCGGCATTGATGACCCTGCTCGAGGCTCCGGTGACCGACGGATCGGGACGCATCGACAACAGCCGGCGATCGGAGTACCGAACCACCGGTCGAGTAGCCGCAGCAAACATCTGGTATCTCGGACCCGACCCGATCACGAGCGTCGAGCGCTACGAGGTCATGACCAACGGCGAGTTCGATACCCTGGTCGCGCTCCAGGATCAGCGTGGCGTGATCGCCTCGCAGACGTTCACGATGCTGCCCGGCGACACGGCCTACGTCGCCGTCGGCTACGTTCTCTACGGCCGAGTGTCCACCGTCGACTCCCTGGCCTCGCGCATGATGGACATCTACTACACCGTCCCTCCGGCGGCCGTCGAGGTCGAATCGGCGGTTCGAAGCGCGTACACGATCGCCCCGAACCCGGCAACCGACCGCGCGACGCTGCGACTCGACGCGCCAGCGCAGTCCGGCGCAACCCTGCGCATCGTCGACGCCCTCGGCCGCACGGTGGGTACGCTGGCGATCGATGCGGGAGCGACCGACGTCACGATCGATCTGCGCGAACTACCGGCGGGGCAGTATATCGTGGGGGTCGGGGCGCGGGGAATCGAATCCGCGGCGTCGGTACTGATCGTGCGATGATAAGCACCGCGGTGGACCGTAGAGTGCGTCCTCCTCGCCATCGCGGAGCGCCGTTGCCATGGGACTCAATGAAGTGTTCAAGCGGCATCGATCACTCGCCTATGGTCTGGCGATAACTCTCGCAGCGATTGGACTGTGGTTGTCTACTCGCGTAGACTTCATGTTGACGAAGAATGTGCGAGCTATCGAGATTGACGCTGCGGTAGACAGCATCATCGAGTATCGCCGAATGTTCGTGATCCGGACAGCGACTGATTCAGTCGAATATCGGTTCGCTGTATTAGGGGCATCAGAGCCGCCAATTCTACCGGGCGCCCTGGTTAGGGGAGGGAAAGTGGATTCTATCGAGAAGCGGAAGGGAGTGGATTCCATTGCCCTCTTGCGCGACGGCGTGTGGTACACATTCCGCGTCTTGGAGCCAACCACAGAGGATGACCGATGATGCCACGGCAGCACGGTGGGCTCTATCGAGAGGTCTGATGTCAATAGAGGGAGGTGCGTACCGGCATCGTCTTGTCGCCGAGCGGCGACCTACTCTGGAGTCGCAGCGCCGTCATCGCGGTGAATTGAGACTGACAGGATACCGTCAGCGTCAGTTGCACCCCGGACCATTCCACACCGTCTGAACGCGATTGTCGAGCTTGACGTATTCCGCGTCGGCGATGAGCGCGCGCGTCAAGAGCTTGCGGTGCCTCTTGCCGGGGAGCTGCGAGATCGTCCAGCCCCAGGCCGCCTTTGCGGGCTTCGTCAGATCGATCGAGACTCCCGGCGGCTTCGCCGCGGCGATGTCGGCGACGGTCATCTTGATCGAGACGTCGGGCATTGCGGAGCCGCCGATCTTAGACTGGATGGCCGTGGCGATGGAGGCGACTTCCTTCGATCGTGCGATCGGGATGTGTCCGTTGCGATCGAAGTCGTCGAGGGCCTCGTCGAGCCACGCGCGATAATCCCGCACCTCACTGGTGGCTCGCAGCGACAGCGCGTTGTCGAGCAGCTCCGCCGGCCCGTCGCTCATCCCGAGCAGGAGTGGGAAGAACGTCGGCGTGTACGGAACCTCGGCCGTCGGGCGCCCGATGCTCGCTCCGAGCTTGTTGAACAGGAATTCCTCGGCAGAGCGCGACGATTCCTCCCGCAGCGAGATCGCGAGGAAGAGTCGTGAGCGCTTCGGCTGCATGAGGTGGTCCGCGCCCGTCAATTGCGCGTAGGCGCCGAAGACCAGGCCGCCGAGAATGAACGAAGCGAGTCGGCGTTCCTGATCATTGTCGAATGCCATCCCTCCGAGGTCGGGGTACCAGGCATATCCCGACGACGTGAGCTCGCCGAGGATGCTGTTCGCCTCCGATGTGGCAACGCCGACTTCGCTGTCGGAGTAGAGTCTCTTGAGTTCCTCGAGCGCCGCGCCCTTCACTTCCATGTACGGGCCGTACGCGACGTCCACGTCGACGAGAATCTCCTCCGTGGCGTTGACCGCCGAGAGCGTACGCTGGTCGAGGTTCTGACCGATGTCGAACGTGTCCGCGTAGTTGAACACCGGGAGATGCTCATCGAGGACGACGCGATCGAAGAAGGAGCCGATCGCGTGGATGTTCTTCGTCATGAGATCCCACGCGCCGGCGGGATCGCTCACCCCGGACGCGCCGCGCAGGAACAGCTCGCCGCAGCGGAGGATCATGGGGTCGACGACCGGTCCCGCGAGCTTCGCGACGGAGCGCCAGTCGTCCGATGTGTTGATGGTGATGGCCATGCGGGTCCACCTGTGGTAGGTTGAAGAAGCCGGGCGTCAATGACGGGAGCGATCGCGCGAAGGGGGGGAGGTGTGGGCGACAACGTAGCGACGAAAGTCTCGGGCTGCAAGCCTGGGTTTTACCGGAGGATCAATGACATTCGACGCACGCTCACGCAGTTGGGATGATCCCGATGCGCCACGAGACCGGCGGTTCCTGAAAGCGCTCGGAGCGGGAATAGGCTCGATGCTGCTGTTCGCGATCCTCTCGCAGTTCGGCATCCTCCCGGTCTCCTCATACGAGGCCGGGCAGATGGTTGCCAAGGGACTGGCCGTGCTCGCGCTGATGCTCATCGCGCTCGCGTTCGTGAAGCGGCCGATACCCTTCTGGGGTCACTGGGCGATCTTTGTCGCGGCGTGGGTGGTGTTTGTCGCGATCTGAGCGCGCGGAGGAGGGACGGAGGAGCAACCTGGGTTCGACTCCTGTTAAAGGCAGCGTTTAATATGGCCCACGGGATGTTCCATAGTAAACGCTGCGTTCACTATGACTGGTTGACTTCTCACCGTGGCCCTCGATACGGTTCACGCGAAGTAAGATTGCGCCGCCTGCGCGATCCAGCTTCATCCCGCGATCTTCATCAACGCAACCGCCAGCTTCGAGCGCACGCCCAACTTCTTCCGAATGACGAGCCCACGATTCCGGATCGTGCGGATTGAGAGCTCGAGAATGCTCGCGATCTCGGCCGTCGTGCGGCCTTCGAGCACCAGCAGACAAATGCGGAGCTCGGTCGGGTTCAGAAATGGGATGGCTGCGATGAGCGCGGCAGCGGCCTTGCTGCGCTCCAGTTCAGGACCAAGGCTCATACAGCGAGTCCAAAATTCAACGCATTCTCATGCGCTCGACACTTCCAGGTCGGCATTGTTGACGGTGTGACGACCGTGCATAATCCGGACCGTCGGCGGTGTGACGACCGCGCATCAACAGGACGGTTTGCGATGCTGTGACGGCGCACTACCGGCGTTGTTGGCGGTGGGGCGACCGCGCATGACCCGCATCGTTGGCGGTGGAGCGACCGCGTACGACACGCATCGTTGGTGGTGGGGTGACCGCGTACAACCGGCATCGGTGGCGGTGTGGCGACCGCGCACACCAGGCCCACGGCGTTGCCGTGGGCTGGAAAAGGTGAGCCCCAAGGGCTCGCATCAAGGCACGGTTCGGACGAGGGCGGGAAACGCATTTGCGGGCCCGGAAGCACATCTCATCCAGCCCACGGTATCGCCGTGGGTGCGACGAATCGCCCCGCCGGTCGCCAATGCGGCTCGCGATGCGGTCGTCGCCGCCGCGATTGGCGATGCGGTCGTCGTCATCGCCGTTGCCTCTGCGGTCGTCGCCATCGCGGGCGCGAGTTTGTTATCTTCCACCTCCACTCGCACGAAGCCCACACCCCGGGTTCGCAAGACGGTTTCCCCTCTCGGCCGGCACCCGTTGCCGGACGAGTCGATTGCGTCCCCCCACAACGCAATGGCGTTTCCCCCCATTCATCGGATCTCTACTCGATCGGATGTCGATTCCGCTCTGCGGTCCAGGCCGCAGGGGGCTCGCGTCGCCCGGCTCCTCCGTCGGACGACTGCGTAGCGATTGCGTAGCGACTGGAAACCTCCTCATACCGTTCTTCGGACATGGCACGACACCGAACTACTTCGGTCCGCGAAAGCCGGACCGACCTCGACCGGCTCGTCGAGCGCTACGGCGGCACGAGCCGCGAGCCGCGCATTCGGATGCTCCTCGCGATGCACGACGATCCCACCGTTCCGCTCAAGGGTCTCGCGGGTCCGCTTGGAGTGAGCCTCCGCCAGATCGAGCGATGGTGGAGCGATTACTCGAACGGAGGCCTCGACCGTCTGCTGCACGGGCAGGCCGGCGCGGACTGCACGACGACGTCTCCGTCGCATCATCGCGAGGCTGCTCAGGCGAGGCCCGATGCCGCGCTGCTTCGGTTCCTCAACGCGATGCCGACGACGGACGATCCCGATCTGTGGCTTGCACAGTTCCACGCGAGTCTCAAGGCGCTGCTGCACGGCGTCGACTTCCTCGTGCTCAACGTCGCGCAGACCGCGGCGGTGCGCGGCGTCGACTCGGGCACGGCGATGTTGAGCCGCCAGCATGAGTCGAACGGTGTCGGCGGCAAGCGCTCGGCGCTCGTCGACACGTTCCGAACGACGCAGACGCCGGGCGAGGTCACCGTCGCGCAGGCGCTCAAGCGCGGGATCTCCGCCACGCATTATCAGAAGCCGCACGTGGTCGACTACTACATCGCCGGCGACCACTACGTCGGCACGATCATCCTCTGGCGCGAGCGGAGCGCCGGCTCGCCGATACCCGCGACGACGATCGATCTGCTCGATTCGCTCCACGGCTTCATCGCGTTCGCCTTCTCGGATTGCCTGAAGCGCCGCCAGGCCTCAGACCCGACGCTGAGCTATTTCCACGACGCGATCGAGCGGACGGCGGAGCGCATCAACCTGCGGCAGCGGGAGCTCGAGGTCTTCGTGCTGAAGCTCGTCGGTCTGTCGCAGCGCGAGATCGCCGAGCGCCTGCACATCACCGAGTGCGCCGTCGCGAAGCGCGCCGCACGACTCTACCGCAAGGCGGGCACCCGCAATCTGCTCGAGCTGCTGACGCCACTGTAGACGATTCATCGGCCGGATACGACGACGGCGCGGGGTCCCGGTGACCTCGCGCCGTCGTCGTTGAGGGGCATTCCCGCCATTCCCGCCAGCCCGATGTCCGCAAACGTATACCTCCGCACCCTAGTCCCCAGCCCGCACCCCGCCTAGCTTTCACTCACCCAGACGGCGCTGCCGAGGCGTCGGACCCTCCTCCCGAAACATCAACCCCCGACCGCGATGAAGAAGCCCATCCTTCTGACATGGGCGGCGTGCGCCCTGTTCGCAACGAGCCTCTCGGCCCAGACCTCCGGAATCCCCGCTCCGTATGGGATCAACGACGCGACGCCGATCGACACCGTCACGCAGACCTTCGAGTACAACGGCGCGTCGGGCAAGAAGGCGCAGCTGATCGTCACGACGATGATCTGGGGACGGTCCAGCGGCGGTATCGAGCTGTCGATCGATGCGGGGGCGGTGAGCATCAGCGGTGACGTCGACCTCTTCACGACGATGGCGACGTCGGAGATCTACGACTTCATCGGCCGCAGCGCGGTCGACAGCGCGATCACGCTCGGCTATGCGACATGTCCGTCGAGCGGATCCGCCGGCACCGGGCTGACGCTTGCGAGCTGCGTGACGCGCTCCGGCGTCGCGTTCTCAGTGTCTGGAGCAAGCCTCGTTCGGCGAGCCTACAGCTATAGCTGCCCGTCGTCGGGCCGCACGATCACGCTGACGGGCGCAACCGGCACGACGACCTGCTCGGGCGGCGCCGATGCGACGACCGACGTCTCGGGCCTGCAGTAACTGTCCCCAGCAGTACTGCCCCTGCGGCAGACTACTCCTCAACAGGACGCTTCAGTAGACCATCGCGGGCTACGCACCACAGTACGACGTCGGAGGAACGACCAATGGCACGCAAACGAGACGGGCTCGTGCGCGAGCGTCCGGAGGAGCTCGAGGCGCTCCTTGCCGGCTGCGACGAGCCGGAGATACGAACACGCGCGCGCATGCTCCTCGAGATGCAGCGCGCACCAGGACTGACCTATGCCACGCTCGCACAACGCGTGGGGCGCAACGAGCGAACGTGCAGGCGTTGGTGGTCGGCGTATCGGGAAGCGGGACTCGAGAGCCTTCTCGGCCGACGCGCAGGCGATGCGGAGACGCGCACGTCGTACGGCCCTCGCGAGATCGAACGGGAATCCCCGATGATCTCCGGGCGCTTCATGAAGTTCCTCAACTCGCTGCCGGTGTCGCTCGATACGGCGGAGTGGGCGTTCCGACTTAAGGCGTGTCTCGAAGGGATACTCGACGGGGTCGACCGCGTCTCGATCGGTGTGGACCTGGGAAGCGAACTCGAGCGCCCCGGCGCGACGCGACCGTCGGTGATGGTGGCGAGCCATTTCGCGGAGGAGGGACGTCGCACGTCTGATGCGATCACGTCCGCGGCGATCCGTCGCAATCCCGGCGAGACTTTTATCGAGCAGATGATCGACGAGGGATTCCCGAGCGAAGAATACTGGCCTCCGCATCATTACGACTACTACCTGGACGGCCGGGAGTGGCTCGGCACCATCGTGCTCTGGCGTCGCCGACATCGCGATCCGATACCGCAGGCGACGCACGCGATGCTTCGGTCGCTGGAGCCGTTCATGGTCTTCCTCTTCACCGACTGCATCAGTCGCCGCCATCGTCGCGACCCGCAGTTGAAAGCGTTTCAGGACGTCGTCCATTCGATCGCGAACCGGATCCGATTGACGCCGCGGCAGCTCGAGGTTTTCTCGCTGCAGGTGCTCGGACGCAGCCGTCAGCAGATCGCGCGGCAGCTCGGCATCGTGCTCGGCACGCTCGACAAGCACATCGGCGAGATCCACCGCAAGGCGGGCACCGCCACGTACACCGAGCTGTTCGCGCGGTACTTCCGTCCGCTCGGCGAATAGCGCTTACATCTCAGTTGCAGTCCCCCAACCCCGGGGTCGGCGTGCTCCGGCGCGTCGGCCCCACGTTGCGGCGACCGGACGACTCGTGCCGCTGACGGCTGCCCAATCCGACGAACAATGAATCCAACCGAAGTCGAACAACGAGCCCGCACGCCCCACTGCCGGATACATCCCGCCGACCGCACAACACCCTCGGTCTCGCAGTGCCGTATGGGACGTCGTGCGCGAACGAAGGGCACGCGTATCGCCTGGGTCGTCGGCGTGTGGCGCGTCGCGGACAGGGCTTGATCGACGACTCAACCTGGCGCGACTGCCCAACTCGACCTCCTGCGGACGGTACCTCGTCGACATCTCACGTCCCAACCTTCAGCTTCACCTCCGCCGCCAGCCGGTCGAGCTCTTCATCGAGCCGGTCGCTCACCTCGTTGCTGAAGCGATGGGCCAGGCTGTTCGTCTCCGGCGTGCCGAGGCTCTCGTCGCGTACGACCGAGGTGACCGCGGGATCGAGGTCGTCGACGACGTAGCGATAGAGCGCGACGAGGCGCTTGTAGGCGTCCTCGGAGACCAGTCGTCGCGCCGTGCTCGTCTGCACGCGGAGCGCGTGGAGCAGATCCCAGATCTTCTCCTCGTATCCCTTGGCGGCGAGAAGGAAGGCATCGCGGTCGCCTCGGTCGGCGTAGTAGACCACCTTCTTCGCGAGGTAGCGCCATTGCCAGAGCGTCTGCGAGAGTTCGTCGAGGAGCTTCGACTGCGCATCGATGATCCTGCCCTGGCGGGCGAGCGCGGCCTCGGCCTTCTTCAGGTCGAGCGCGCGCCGTTGATCGATGCACTTGAGGACCCACGGGACGCCAAGGCCGGAGACGATCGCGGTGAGTGCGAGGAGGATGACTTTCTCGAAGAGCGATTGATCGAAGACCATGAAGTCGCACGTGTTCGACGAGGTGGTTGGACGATCGCCTCAGCGAGTGACGACCATGTTGGCGGTGCGCACGACCTTGCCGAGGGTCATCCGGCAGAGGTACGCGCCGCTGGGCGCGGGCGCTCCGTCGGCGCCGCTGCCGTCCCACGTGACCGTGTGCAGTCCCGCGGGGCGCTCCTCGTCGAGCAGTCGCGCCACGAGTCGTCCGTCGAGCGCGTAGATCGCGATCTCGAGGCGGCCGGAGGCGGCGGTCACGATCTCGATCGCCGCGGTTCCGGTGGTCGGCTCGTACGGGTTCGGGACGATGCGGTCGATCCTCGTCGATTGAACCTGCACGGGATCGCCGGCCTGCGCGGAGTGCGCCGGCTCGCTCATCGAGAAGCC
>DATLHO010000102.1:0-2601 GCA_035539855.1 Kapaibacterium sp. (SeqCode)
GGTCGCGACGAAGCGGCGAGTCCTGCTCCATCGCACGATCGACGATCGTGCCGATGACGCCGACGGTCGAGTGGTCCTCCCCGAGCTCCTGCTGCATGCGCACGACCCCGTAGGCCGTCAACGGCTCGACCTCGACCGGCCCGGTCGTACCGCCCGGCAGCATCTGCACGCCGTGCTCGCGCTCTGTCACCGCCGCCAGCGCGCCGACCGACATTCCGGACGGCAGGCGACCCGTGAGCTTCGATGCGGCGAGGATCGTCGTGTTCTCCGGAGCCTCGACGAGCTCGACGCCGGGCGCGCCGTGCGGCGGCGCACCGATACGCCGCGAGTAGAAGTAGCGGGCGCCTCCTCCGCCGAGCAGTTGCGCACCCTCGACGAAGAACGGCCGTCGTTCGTCGAAGACCGACTCGAAGTCGCTAAGATTGACCTGCGCTGGATCGGCCTCGACCTGACCGAAGTCCGGGTTGATCGTCGCGTCGAGCGTAAGGTTCGGACCGAGGCCCATCTTCAGATCGAGCCCGGCACGGCCACCGACGTGGTCCTCGAAGGGATCCAGTGTGACGTCGCTCTCGTCGATCCGCACGTCGGTCGCGACATAGGGCAGCAGCTCCAGGCGCACCGACGGGCGCACTCCCTCGAGTCCCACGAGCTCGCCGAAGCGCGAGGCCCAGCCGTTGGACTCCTTCGGGATCATCACCCAGTAGATGTCCTCGTTGAGATCGGGGATCCACCGATCGATGTTGATTCCCCAGACCTGATGCTCCGCGTCGTTGAAGCGGAGCTGCGAGAACGGGATTCTCATCTCCATGCTCCACCCCTCCGCATCGACCGTCGTCTCGGCCTGCCAGACGGGATTGAACGAGTAGTCGCGGTCGAACTCGTCGTCGCCGGAGTGATAGTAGTCGGCGATGCCGCCGGCGGCGGTGACGGCGAACGAGTAGGCGGTGCGGCGGTCGTGGTAGGTGTCGAGCGCGACGATGATCCGCTCGGTGTTGCCGACGTCGTCGCGGCGCGTGACGGCGCGGTGGATGCGCGATGCGTCGCGGCGATGCATCCGCGCGCCGACGTAGATCGCGTCGTCGTCGAAGAGCACGGCGAGCTCCGTGCGCTCGCTGGGCTCGGCTCCCTGCAGCGGGTCCTTCTGCGTGAAGTCCGAGACGAACCGCGCCGTGCTCCATGCCGACTCGTCGAGCCGCCCGTCGATGTGCGGGCGCTCGATCGAGCGGCTGGCGATGATGCGCTTCGACGCCGTGGCCCCGTCGACGGACTGTGCCGTGAGGTAGTGACAGGGCGCCAGCGCGACGACGGTCGCGATGAGGAGAGCTCGTGCGTTCATTGCGTGGGGTCGGGATTGTCGCCGTGCCCGTGGGTCCAAGGGGATCACACGGTGGTCGGGCTGGACCGGCGGGTCACGAAAGTACACCCGCCGGCGCAATCGGTTCACGCGCGCGGGCCACTCAGACGTCGGAGATCGGCCCGGCGTAGGCGGGCTCCGGCTCGCCTCCGCTCGATCGCATGCGCTCGGTGAGCACGCCGTGCGTCGGCGAGAACAGCAGCGCGAGCGTGAAGAACGCTCCGGCGACGACCGCCATCGCGCCGGCGATCGAGCCGTCGAGCCAGCTCGCGAGGTAGAAGCCGCCGATCGCCGAGAGCACCCCGATGCCCACGGCATAGATGAGCATGCGATCGAGACGATCGGTCAGCAGATATGCGGTCGCCGGCGGCGCGATGAGCATTGCGACGACGAGGATCGCGCCGACCGACTCGAACGCGCCGACGGTCGTCAGCGAGACCATGCCCATCAGAAGGTAGTGCCAGAGCGTTGCCGAGATCCCGATCGACGCGGCGAGACCCGGATCGAACGAGGTGATCTTGAGCTCCTTGTAGCCGAAGACGACGAACACGAGGTTCAGCACGAACACGGAGCCGAGCGTCCATACAGCGCGCGGACCGAGCGATGTTCCGCCGGCAGTGATCCAGGGGTCGAGCGGGACGAAGAGGATCTCCCCGTAGAGAACGCAATCCTGATCGAGATCGACCTGGCTGGCGTACCTGGTGATCAGGATGACGCCGACGGCGAAAAGCCATGTGAACGTCACGCCGATCGAGGCGTCCTGCTGGAGCTTGCCCGCGCGGTGCAGCGACTCGATCGCGAACGCCGTGACGACGCCCAGCACGCCGGCGCCGATGAGCATCGGAACGGTCTCGCGGCCGCCTGAGAACAGGAACGCCAGGGCGATGCCGGGAAGCACCGCATGACTGATCGCGTCGCCGAGCATCGACATTTTTCGCAGCACGAGGAAGCAGCCGACGAGCGCGCAGGCGCCGGCGGCGAGGGCTCCGGTGAGCATGATCCAGAATGCGTTCGTGTCCATCGTCGTGCTCTCCTGGTGATCAGTCCGGCAGACGCATCGAGACGCCGGCGCCGAGGTAGTAGTCCGGGGATGCTTCGTTGAGCGCGATGCCGCCGGAGAGATCGAACTGGAGATTGGGCATCGGCTTGAGCGTGAAACCACCATCGAGCATGTGCATCGGGGTCGCTCCCGTGCTCATTTCCCCGAACGCCTCGACGTACGCGCCGATCGCTTCGCTCAACGCCGC
>DATLHO010000103.1:0-4703 GCA_035539855.1 Kapaibacterium sp. (SeqCode)
GGACGGAGTCGGGGGTCGGGGGGCATGGTCGGCGCGGCGGTCTTTTAACACTTTTTCATTCCTGGCGGCGGCGGGCGTTCCTATATTTGTCGTCCGTTCCATTCCGCGGTAGCTCAATGGTGGAGCATCCGGCTGTTAACCGGAGGGTTGTAAGTTCGAATCTTACCCGCGGAGCCCTTCTTCCTCAGGAAGACACGGAAGCCCGACTCGTCAGATGATGAGTCGGGCTTTTTCGTGTTGACCCTTCCGTAGCGCGTCGGCTCGGGCAGCCCCTGTCATCTCTTTCCTCGGGAGCCCTCGGTGATGGCCGCGATGAGCGCGGTATAGTTCTCGACGACGCATACCGCGTCGGCGCCCGCGCCGAGCGCAACCGGGACGACGTGATTGCCGACGCTCGGTACGTGGCGTATGGTCGTCTCGATCTCGAAGACGAGATATGGCACCGCGAGATCGTAGTAGCGCACGCTGATCACCTTCTGGTCTCCCCTCACCGGGAAGTACCGTACGTCGCCGTCGACCACCGTCGAGCTCTCCCCGATGAGGACATCGACGCCATCGGGCCGCTCGGGCGCCTGACGTCCGAGCGCGACATTGAAGTCCTTCCAGAGCTGCGGGCTCACCGTCCATCGTGCGATCACTCCCTCACCGGCGAGGAGCCTCCGGTAGCGCCGCGCCGCGGCATGCGCGATTGATGCGTAGACGATCGAGGGGATGACGCCGATGATTGCGATGAGGAGGGGAAGTGACATCCCATCGTGTGGGTCGTGGCTCGCGAGCACGACGCCGAGAACGGTCGCGCTCGCGAGCCCGGCCGTGATTCCGATCGCGCGATGAGTTTCCGGTCGGCGCATTGTCGCGGCTCCTCGATGCGTGGAATGGGGCGACAAGATAGCCGAATGTCTGCGTCGTGTAGCAGGAACTCCTCGACGACCTGAGCGGCTGTGCCTTCGTGCAGGTCCGCAATAACAGCTTCAATAAGTTCGCCCATCAGTCTACAAACGTCTTGAACGGCGTGGAGATTCTCGACGTCGTTCATGGTCGTTCCCGAGTTTGCGGGAATCACATCTCGTCGTACCGAGGCTCAAGAAGCTCCATCATCCAGAAGAGCTCCTCGACGCGCCGGGCGACACTCCGGTCCGGAAGATAGAACTCACGCGTGCACGTGTCCCACGAGGGAATCGCGACGAAGCGGCCGGGAACGTGTTCATCGATGAGTCCGCGGAGGAACGCGCCGAACTCATCGTCGTACCAGTCGGAGCTCTGGTGCCATTCGAGCGTGCGATCTGTTCGGTCGATGGTCAACGAGAGCGTCATCGTCGCACCGTCGTACCGGTCGAACTCGGGAGGATCGAGCGTGAGGGAGATCGCGTCGAAGCTCAGCGCGCCGTCGCACGCGCGGACGTAGCCGTCGATCACCTCGAGATAGGCGTCGGCCGAGGTGAAGCCTTCGGCATCGAACCAGACGATCCGTCCGCGTCGATGCTGGGACTCATAGACGTTCGAGGTCAACGTCGCCTGCGTCGTAGGGAGTGGCCCGTTCTCATCGATGACACCGAGCTCGCGCAGCTCGGCGGCGACCTGCGATGGCTCGACGGTCGCGAGCGTCTCGAACGCGATCACGTCTGTCGGCCGAGGGTAGCGGGTCGCGTCTTCACGTTCAGAAACGATGACGTAGAGCTGGCGACCGGTCTCACTCTGCATCCGCGCGAAGAGCTCCTGCACACGTGCGTCCTGGAAGGCCGTCTTGAGCCGTGTGCCGTACCGGTAGCGAAGCGTCGGATGATCGGGGTCGACGTCATCATCGCCGTCGTGCTCGCTATCCTTGAGCGCCTCGGCTCCGTCTTGATTCCTGTCGTCGGTGGCTCTCTCGATCTCGCCCTCATTTTCGGCCGCCTCGCGCTCGCGCATGAAGCTCTCGTAGTCCTCGAGCCACGCGGCGAATACCGCCGCATGTTCCTCGCCGAGCTCTGGCACGACGAGCTCGACGCTCACGGGCTGCTCTTCGTCCCCGGGACGCTCGAAGGCTCCGCGCACGAGGGAGCGATAGCCGTGGATCTCTATCTCGACGCCATCGCTGCGGCCGATCCATCCGTCTCGTCCGGCAGTGAAGAGCCGCACCCAGAATTCATGCAACGCGGCGTCGAGATCGGCGCCAGACTCGAGCGTACGACGGTGTGTGATGCGGCCTTGATCGTCGGGAGTCGTTTGGATCCAGGAGGACATGCCAGTCGGAAATGGTGTACGCGGCAAACGTACGAAGCCGTGCCGGCCGCAGAAAGGGCGCCCGTTTCTCGAAATGATCGCCTCGAAGATGATCTCCGCGACGGTTCGGCACTTTGGCCAGAAGCGGATTCCCTCTCCGACTCCGCTCCCTCCCCGGGTCGTCGCACCATCCCCCTGACAACCATGATACTGACGGCTGGTCGACGCTCGCCGTTCCGACCTGTCCCATGAGTCTATCGCCGCATGCCGCCGCGGACTTGACTTTGGCCCGCACGATCACAACATTCATCGAGTGCAGTCTACCACGACATACCGCGCTACGGTCGAGGACTTCGATCGACTCGATCGCGAGACCCGCGTGCAGCTCATCGATGGTGTGCTGCTTCAGGAGCCCGCGCCAACCTACCGGCACCAGCGTGCAGTCATCCGTCTGGTCATGGCTCTCGGAGCATTTGTTCGTAGCCATGACGGTGAGGTCCTCTGCGCTCCGATCGATGTCGAGCTTGGCGTTCATGACGTCTTCCAGCCCGACGTGATCTTCATCTCCGAAGAGCGTCGCTCGATCATCACCGAGAAGCGGATCGTTGGTGCGCCCGATCTCGTCATCGAAATCCTCTCCCCCGGCACGAGTCACTACGACCTCCACATCAAGAAGCGGGTCTACGAGTCGACCGGCGTTCGGGAGTACTGGATCGTCGATCCCCTGCTCGAGACTCTCGACATCCTCGTCAATGGCGATCGGGGTTTCGACGCCGTCGTCCGCGTCGCAGCGGATGAGCAGGTCGTCTCGGCGGTACTCCCGGGACTCGTGCTTGCACCGACATCGCTCTTCACCTGAGGTCGCGGCATAAGTGCCCGGCCTGTCGCGACTCTCCTCGTCACACGATCCGGCCATCAGGTTGAGGCGGCGTCTATCCGCCACGCACCACGCTGTAGCGGAGCTACAGCATCGTGTCCACCGCGACGGCGCACTTACGCGGCGGGCCTTTCCCGTTGTCGACAGCTGGTGTTCACCTCACTATCTTTACGACCGATTTCGCCGTCCCATTCCAACTGCTACTTCCCCGATGAGTAATCGGAACATCTCTGAAATTGTCGATCTCGCCGACGCAGTCGAGACGCTCGTCGCGACCTGCGCCCGGGCCCAGCACAGCGTGGAGTTCACCTTCGCGCCGATTCCACCTCAGGTCCTCGAGACCGTCACGTCCCAGCTTCGACTGACGCCCGAACTGCGGAGCTGGTACGAGCGTGCAGCTCCTGTGACCTTCTGGTTCTGGTGGGGCAATCAATACATGCTTCACGATGTGCGGGACCTGCCCGACTCCCTGGTTGGCTATCGCTGGGCGGAGGTAGGGGTCGATGGGCCGGAGTGGGGATGGGATCCCAACTGGGTCGTGATCGGCGACTGGGGTGCCGATCCGATCATCGCACACATTGACGAGCCGGGGACGCCGATCTCGATGGACATACACGGCTCGGGCGAGTGGAAACCGCGCCGAATCGCGCCCAGTCTCGCGGCCTACTTGCGCGCGCTGTCCGTATGGGTCGATGTCTTCTTCGTGCGGCACGAGGGCCGGTACCAGAACGATGACTGCACCGTTCGCGACGACGTTCGGGCCGAGTTTAACAGCGAGATTCGCACAGTGCTCGATGAGCATCATTCGCAGTGGTGGCCGTGGGAGTAGAACCGATTCGGCGACGACCCGCTTTCGTTCGTCGAGAGTGTGTGTCAAGGACTGGCACCGTGGGACATCGGTACGGTCCAACCGACGATGGCTGCGCTGCTCGATGAGTTTCCTCCGGGCGGCCCAGAAAGCTCCCCGCGAATAGCTCGAGTATTCTCCAACCCGCGGAGCACGCTCCGATATTCAGAGCCCGACTTGTCACTTCACGAGCGAGTGCGTCTGGATGTCACGCACCGACCCCACGTGTCTATGGACGTGGGAACCTGGAGGCCCTCGGCGTGCTGCCGCGCCAGGAGCCCGTCGCTCTCTCCTCAGTTTGTCCGGAGGACCATCCCTTCGGCGCCGACGGCGATGACGCTTCCGCCGGCGGGATCGGCTGAGACATCGTAGAGGCCGTTCGTATGGGCGATGCGCTCGCGCCGCCACGTTCGGCCTCCGTCGGTGGTCCACTCGATCGTGCCGTCGTTTCCGACCGCCACCCCCTCAGTCACCGACAGGAAGTCTACGCCGTTGAGGCGCGAGGTGCCCTCGCGCGATGTCTGCGACCATCCGCGGCCACGGTTCGTCGAGCGCATGATGCAGCTTCCGACGGCCACCGCGACCGAGTCGCCGACCGGATGCACGTCCATCATCGACGGACAGGCATCGGCCGAAGAAACGGCGAGCGTCGTCAGCGAGACGACCGACGTGGTCGAGCGACAGTCGGAGCCCTGACCGCAGGTTCCGACCATGACGACGTCGCTCGCGCTGTAGGCGTAGAAGCCGTGCGGGCTCATGCGGAGCTTCTGTGCGAGC
>DATLHO010000104.1:0-29027 GCA_035539855.1 Kapaibacterium sp. (SeqCode)
TTACTCGTGGGCGCCGGGCTGGCAGCAGTGGTGCAGCTTCTTCTGCGCGCGCTTGTCGGCGGCGACGTCGTTGGCGGCGTAGCCCGTCAGCGAGATTGCCTCCTCGAGCTTGGCGATCGTCGTCACGTCGGCGTCGTAGACGACCGTCGCGATCTTCTCGTCGACGCTGACCGAGATCGAGTCGAGACCCTCGGTGCCCTTGAGCTTCGACTCGATCGTGCGCTTGCACATGCCGCACTGCAGCGTCGGCAGTTTGATCTCCGCCGTCTTGATCTCCTTGGCGCTCGCGGGCAGCGCGATCGCGACGACGAGGGCGAGAGCAGTCAGAAAGTTCTTCATGGATCGTGTGTCCGTCGTTGGTTGACGTGTATGGATGAGCGTGTTCTGTTCGATTGACGTGTCGCGTCGACGAAGCTAGAGGATGATCCGCGAGCGAAGGCCGACGAAGAACGTCCGGCCCTCGAGCGGTCCCCAGACACTGTCCGCCGCGTACGAGCCGGCGGTGCCGGAGACCAGCGCCGTCGTTGCCTCCTGGCTCGCGTCGAGCAGGTTCTGCACGCCGGCGTGCACCGTGACCGCGCCGATCGCCTTTTCCAGGCGCATGCTGACGATCGTGTAGGGATCGGACTCGGCAACGGAGGAGGGCGTCTCGCCGGCACCGGGAAGGCGCATTGCGCCCATGTGGCTGGCCCACACCTCGGCGCCGAAGCCGGTCTCCTCGTCATGGTACATGAGCGAGCCGTCGACGCTCAGCGGCGCGGCAAGCGGCATTGGCTGGTAGACGCCGGTGGCGTCCTCCATCGTGTAATCGACCAGGGCGAGCGCCAGGGAGCCCGACCAGTGCGCGCCGAAGCTCGGGCGCAACTGCACCTCGAGGCCGGCGAGGCGTGCGGGACGATCGCTGTTGACCATGAAGAGCGTCCCGGCCGCGAGCGAATCGGGCTGCGCGATCGCCTTGCCGTCGATCGCCGTGTGATAGGCATTGAAGTTCGCGTCGATTCCGATCGCGTCACCGAGGACGAAGCTGTAGCTCACGTCGTAGTTGAACGTGAACGACCGCTCGACGCCGAAGTCGTCGTTCTGGCGCCAGCGGAATCCGCCGTGCAGCGCGCGGTGCTCCTCCTCATCGAAGAGCGCCTGCGCCTTGAATCCGCTGCCGGCCATCAGCCGCATGGTCATGTTCGCGATCGGCTCGAAACGGATCGATCCGCGCGGCGAAAGGATCCCTCCGGCGCTCGAGTGACGGTCGTAGCGCAGGCTCGCCAGCAGCGACCAGGCGTCGTTGAGATAGAGCTCGTCCTGCAGCCAGCCCGAGAGCGTCGACGAGGCGTAGCCGATCGTCGCGCCGGTGGCGCGCAGCCGGTCGTCGCGTCCCTCGACGCCGAGACTCAGCGTGTGATCGCCGAGCTCGCGCAGGTGCTGGACCGACGCGAAGAGAATCGTCTGGGTGGCGTCGAGACTGCCGGCGGGGTAGCTCGCGTCGAGCTTCGTCGTCGAGACGAGAGCGCGCGCGATCAGCTCGGACTCGTCGTCGAGCGTCCGCGCGAGCGTGCTCGAGAGGTCGAATCGGGTGTGGTCGGCGCGCTCCTCGGCCTCGCCCAGCACGAGGGGACGACCGATGCGGCGCTCGGTGCCGCCGAGCAGCGTCGTCGTCAGCTCGGTGGCGTCGTCGAGCATGACGTTGGCGCGGGCAAGGCCTGAGATGCGGTCGTAGCCGCCGGCGATCGAGCCCTCGTCGCTGCGATGATTGTTCACCGACACGAAGGTCGCGACGCCGACATCGCCGAGCATCCCGGTGAACGACGCGTTGAGGTCGCGCTCCTCCGGCGTCACGCCGTCGCCGCCGATGTTGCCCGTGACGATGAGCTCGCGCTCCTCGGTCGGCACGCGCGTCTGCAGGTCGACGACGCCGGAGACCGCGCCGTTGCCGGCAGCGGCCGACGAGGCGCCCTCGCTGATGCGGATCGTCTGCAGTGCGTGCGCGGGAATGATGCCCAGGCCGTAGAACGTGCCGAGCCCGCTGATCGACGGCATGCCGTCGACGAGCACCGTGATGTACGTCGGCTCGAGTCCCCTCAGGCGGATTGACTGCGATCCGTCGACCGCGCAACTGACGCGCGTCGACGTGCACGAGCTGTAGCGGCGGAGCACGTCGATGGCCGACGGGGAGAACGGCGCGTGCTGCTGCACCTCCTCGCGAATCGACTCGACGCGGCAGCAGGCGTCTTCGACCGAGCGGGTGCGTCGCGAGGCGCGGACCTCGACCTGGCGCTCGAGCACATCGCGGGGCTCGAGCTCGATGCTGTTGTCGATTCCGGCGACGAGCGTCGCGCGCCGGGTCGAGTAGCCGAGCATCGAGATCTCGACGACCACCGACGACGAGTCGGCGAGTGCCAGGCGGAACTGGCCGTCGGCGCCCGCGATCGTTCCGCGACCGGTGGGCGCCGCGGTCGAATCCGACGCGAGCAGTCGGATCGTCGCGCCGACGAGGGGCTCTCGCGTCGAGCCGTCGACGATGCGTCCTGCTGCCGCAGGGGCTACCGGCGCGGTCGGCTGCTGGGCGAGCGCGGGAAGAGCGGCGAGCATGAGCACGCCGATCGGTACGAGGCAGAGATGTCTCATTGCGTTGGGTTCCGTGCTGAGTGTGAATCGATCGATGAGGGAGGCGCCATCACGGCGCACACGAATCAGATCGATCGGCACGGAGGGTGGTCGACGCTGCGCGGAAGCATCAGCAACGATGCGACCGGAGCGGGAGGGAAGGGAGCGGGCGATGACGGGGGGACCGGGGACATGTGCGCCGGGCGAAGGCGCACGGGCGCGAGCACGATGCAGCAGTCGCAGGATCCAGCGCAGGAGCCCGACGGTGCATCGTGATCGGAGCGGTCGCCGGAATCGGCAGGCTGATCGCTCGACTCGTTCGAGCAGTCGTCGTCGCACGACTCGGCGCAGCCATCATCGGCGGCAACCGCCTCGGCGTGCGCTCCGGTGCATCCGTCGGCGCCACAGCGCTCCTCGGCCGCGGCGGCCGCCAGCGGCTGCAGCAACAGCAGCAGCGCGACGAGCGCGTTGACGAGCGAGGCGATATGGCGACGAATGGAAGAGATCTCTGCGTCTCGAGGATCGTGGAGTTCGGGCCGTCGAAGATACATCAGTGAACCCGGCGGCTCAAGGGCCCCGGCCACACGCTCACAACTTGAGCAAACGCGGATCGCTGCGTAAGTTGGCCCTGACGCCACGACGGCCGGCGTCCGGGCCGTCAATCGGGCGCCCGTGCTCGGATGCCTCTCGCGTCCTCCATCGAACCAGACCACGCATGTCCATCGATTCGCTTCGACCGACCTCGCTCATCGCCACGCTTGTACTGGCATCGTTCACTCTTCTGCTCGCAGCCTGCGGCGAGGCGCCGTCTCCCGGCCGCGCCGACAGTGCCGCGTCCGGTGATCCCGCGGATCGCGGCTCTTCGACCGGCGACGAATCGGGAGCCGCGCTCGACGATGCGGCGGTGACCGGCGACAGTCTGACGCCGGAGGCCCGCGACTCGGCGCGTGCGGCGGTGACCGACTCGATCGGCTTCCCGGCAGGGAAGAAGGCCGTGCCCGGTCAGCGCTACAACATCCGCTCGGGCATCATCGAGCTCAAGAGCACGTTCATGGGCGACCTGCGCCAGACGATCTACTTCGACGAGTTCGGTCGCAAGGAAGCCGTCTACGCCAATGCGACGATCGACGACAAGACCACCCGCTCGGTCATGGTGATGGCCAACGGTCAGAACATCATTTACGATCCGGAGAAGAAGTCCGGCACCCGCATCGACATGGCCGACGCGCTCTCGCAGCTCGGTCTCGGCGGCATCCCGAACCTCTCCTCGCTCGACGACAACGCCAAGCGCGAGCTGAAGTATCGTCCGATCGCCGGGCGCACCGTGCTCGGCAAGCCCACCATCGGCGCCGCGATCGACGTCATGGGAACGGCGGTGAACGTCTGGACGTGGGAGGGGATCCCCCTTCGCATGGAGGCGACCATGCAGGGCAACACGATGACGGTCGAGGCCACGAGCCTGAAGACCGACGTCGCGGTGCCCGCCGATCGGTTCGTCGTCCCGAAGGAGATCCGGATCACCGACTACAAGAACACGCCGTGACGCGGCATGCCGCCGCGCGCGACTCCACGATTGCTCTGCTCAGCCGACCTCACTTTCTCATTCCTGAGAGCCATTCGATGAGACACAGTTTCCTCCTGTTCGCCGCCGCCGTGTCGGCGATCGCGCTCGCTGCCTGCGGCGACGACGGCGCGAAGTCCGACGCCCCGGCCGACAAGGGCGACAGCGCGGCCGCGGTCGCGACCACATCGGAGTCCTCCACCGCCTCGGCCGCACGTCCGTTCAAGGTGAAGTCCGGCATCGTCGAGTCGACCATCGACCTGATGGGCGAACAGAAGCAGACGATCTACTTCGACGACTACGGAACGAAACAGGCGATCGTCACCTCCATGGAGATGATGGGCCAGAAGAGCGAGTCGATCACGATCAACGCCGACGGGTGGACGATCACGTATGACCCGGCGAAGAAGGAAGGGACGAAGCGCAAGGCGGCGATCGGCGCGACGACCAGCGGGGTTCCGGACCTGTCGACGCTCAGCGAAGCAACGAAGGAGCGCTACAAGCTCAAGGAGATCGAAAACCGGGAGATCGTCGGCAAGGATGCCGAGGGATACTCCATGGAGGCCATGGGCATGCCGATGAAGGTCTGGATCTGGGAGGGAATCCCGATGCGGACCGAGGTCACGATGAGCGGCGACAAGGCGATGGTCACCGAAGTGAAGAACCTCCAGGTCGACGTCGCCGTCCCCGCCGATCGCTTCGTCGTGCCGGCGGACGTGAAGTTGACGGAGATGTAGTCGCGCACGTCGTCGAACGATCGCCGTAGGAATCGAGACCCGCCGCACGCATCCGCGACCGGCGGGTCTCTTCGTAACCGCCCGTTACCGCGCGAGAATTATGAGCGCGGTCATATCACCGCGCGCGAATCGTCGTTACCTTTGCCATCGATGCTACGCATTGCCCTGATACTGACCACGGTCATCGCGACGTTCGTCGGATCGCTCGGGCTTCCGGTCTATCTCCATACCTGCCGCATGCTGGCGATGGAGACGCAGGAAGCCGGCTGCTCGATGTGCGACGCGCGCGATGACGGTCGCCCGGTGGTTCCGTCGTCCGAAGACTCGGGACCCTGCTGCGGCGACGAGGTCATTCATCCGCGCATCGACGACGGCACCCTTGCGCGCATCGAAATGCCGATGCCGTTGTTCGCCGGCATCATCGTTCTGCTCGCGCTCGATCTCACGCCGATCGACCAGCCCTCGCTCGCCACGAGCGACTACGGTCACTCCCCACCCGGGCTCGCCGCCCGTGCCCAGCATCGCTGGCTTCTGAACTCCACCTTCCTGATCTGATCACCGGAATCGGTGCCGCGCATCTGTGCGCAGGAGACGACCTCTCCGACGCGCAGCCATGCATGGTATCGCCGCGCGCATTCGTGCGCACGAGGCTTCGAGCGGCGTCGCGTGCGACGTCGTCGGTCGCGGAGTAACCGTGACCGGGCGCATCCGTCGATCAGTTCAATCATGATTATTCCCGTTATGCTGTCCTCACGCTTCGCACGTCCGCGCACGCGGGCGGCGGCCTGCCTTGCGGCGACCGGCCTCGTGGCGACACTGCTCCTTGCCGTCGTCTCCACGCCGGCGATGGCGCAGTCGCTCGACAGTCTCGTTCGGCTCGCGCAAGGGTCGCACCCGACGGTCGAGGCCGCGCGGCTGGCCGCGCGCCAGGCCGATGCCCGCGCTCGCGCCTCGAGCGCGTGGGAGCCGCCGAGCGTCGGCATCGAGCTCGGCGATCTGCCGCTATCCGATCCGAATCCCTTTGCCAGGGGCGAGACGATGCTCATGGTCGAGCAGATGATCCCCCTGTTCGGCCAGAACCGTCGCATGGCCGGCGCCGAGCGCCTCGGCGCGGTCGCCGCGCGAAGCGAGGCCGAAGCCGCACAGCGCGAGCTGGGCGCGCGCGTCGAGCGTGAGTATCTGACGCTCTGGCTGCTCGATCGCCGTCGCGCGCTCAACGCCGAGAGCCGAACGATCGCCGATGCGCTCTTCAAGGCCACCGAGACGCAGTACACGGTCGGACGCGCTCTGCAGTCGGATCTCTTCCGCATCACCCTCGAGATCGAGCGGCTCGGAACGGAGCTGCGCGAGATCGACGAGGAGTCAGCAGAGGCGCTCGGCCGGCTCAACGCGATCGTCGGCAGACCGGCCTCTGCGCCCGTGAGCGTCACCGAGGAGCTCGCGAGCACTTCACTCACATCCCTCGACTCGCTTGCCGCGCGCGTCGCCGACCACCCGCAACTCCGCCAGATGACGGCGATGGCCGAGATGAACCGCGCCGAGGCCGACGCGCAGGAGGCGATGCTCGATCCGATGCTCATGCTGCGGGGCGGTCTCGCGTACATGCCGGAAGGACATCCGATCCGCGAGGACTCGGAGATGCTTGCCGAGCTGCGCGCGCCGGTCGAGCATGGCGCGACCGCCGAGCCGATGGAAGACCCGATGAAGTGGGGGCTCACCGTCAGCGCAATGGTCTCGATCCCCCTGGCCCCGTGGTCGCGGAGCGGACCCGAAGGCCGCGCCGAGGCGAGTCGCCTGCAGGCCGAGGAACAACTGATGCGTCGCGACGCGATGGAGCGCGACATGGTCGCCATGCTGCAGAGCGCATGGGGACAGGCCCGGCGAGCACGGTTCCGACTCGACTTCCACCGTCGCACGCAGTTGCCGCTGCTCGAGAAGACGCTCACGGCGCTTCGCACCGATTACGCCGCCGGTCGTGTTCCGTTCTCCTCGGTGCTCGACGGCTACACGATGCTCGTCATGGGACGCATGGACGCGTACATGCAGGAGATGGAGTACGCGATGGCACTCTCGATGATCGCCGAGATCGCGGGAGGTCAGCCATGACACAGTACAATCAGACCGATGGATCCTCGACGCGCCGACCGCGTCGTCGAACGATCCTCATCGTGACGATCATCGCCGCGCTGCTCGTCGGCGGTGGCATCGCCGCGTGGAAGCTCCAGCCATGGGCCACATCCGACGAGCACACGCACGCCGCGGGCGAGAAGTACACGTGCCCGATGCATCCGCAGGTCGTGCAGGACGGACCGGGCATCTGTCCGATCTGCTTCATGGATCTCGTGCCGATGAAGTCGGCGGCGACGGGCGCGGCGGCCGACGAGGACCACGGGCTCTCGCCCGAGGCGATCGCCCTGACCGAGCGCGGGCGGATCACCGGCGACGTCGCGACGACGACCGTCGGCGCGCGCGCGATCAACGCGACGATCGAGGCGTCGGCCGGCGTGGACTACAACGAGGCGACCCACCGCGTCGTCACCGCCCGGTTCGCCGGCCGCATCGAGCGCCTGTTCGTCGACGAGACCGGGCAGTATGTCGGCAAGGGCTCACCGCTGATGGAGGTCTACAGTCCCGAGCTCGTCGCCGCGCAGCAGGAGTATCTCGTCGCCCGCGAGACGCCGCAGATCGAGCTGCCGACGCTCGATGCGAGCTCGGAGGCGCAGGGCCGTCGCGACGGGTCGCAGCGCTTCGTCCAGTCGGCGCGACGACGCCTTGAGCTGCTCGGCATGACCGCCGCTCAGATCGGCGCGCTCGAGCGCCGTGGCGAGATCGCGTACACGACGACCGTCTTCGCGCCGGCCTCCGGCATCGTCCTCAAGCGCGGCGTCACCGAGGGCGCGTACGTCAACGTCGGCACGCTCATCGTCGAGATGGTGGACCTCGGCTCGGTCTATGTCATCGCCAACGTCATCGAGTCCGACGCGTGGAAGGTTCGCACGGGGCAGCCCATGAGCGTCACGGGCGCGGCGCTCGGCGGCGAGACGCTGCACGGGAGCGTCGAGTACATCTATCCGGCCGTCGACGCGGCCTCGCGCACGGTGCGCGTGCGGGGCGTGTTCGCCAATCCCGGAACGCGGCTGAAGCCCGGTATGTACCTCACCGCGCGCATCCTCGCTCCGCAGAAGCAGGCACTCGTCGTCCCGGCCAGCGCGGTCATCCGCACCGGCCGTCGCGACATCGTCTACGTCGAGGTCGCGAAGAACACCTACGAACCGCGCGACGTCACGCTCGGCGCACGTCAGGGCGAGTTCTACGAGCTCGCCGGCGGACCCATCAACGTAGGCGACCGCATCGTCGTCGAAGGAGGCTATCTGATCGATTCCGAGAGTCGCCTGTCGGGCGGCGCGGGCCCGGAGGGTGAAGCACGATGATCGAACGCATCATCGAGTGGAGCGCGAAGAACCGCCTGATCGTCATCCTGGCGTTCCTCGGCCTGACCGCCGCGGGCGTCTGGGCGGCCTCCACGACCCCTGTCGACGCGATCCCCGATCTCTCGGAGAACCAGGTCATCGTCTACACCGAGTGGATGGGCCGCTCGCCGAAGACCGTCGAGGAGCAGGTCACCTATCCGCTGACGACGACGCTGCAGGGACTGCCCGGAGTGCGCGCGGTGCGTGCCAACAGCATGTTCGGCATGAGCTTCATCTTCGTGATTTTCGAGGATGGGGTCGATCAGTACTTCGCACGAACCCAGGTGCGCGAGCGCCTGAGCGTCGCGCAGGCGAAGCTGCCCTCGGGCGTCGTCGCGACGCTCGGACCCGACGGCACGGGCGTCGGTCACGTCTTCTGGTACACCGTCGAAGGCGGCGACTTCGATCTCGGCACGCTGCGGACGCTGCAGGACTGGTACATCCGACAGAAGCTCTCCGCGGTCGAGGGCGTCGCCGAGGTCGCCTCGGTCGGCGGCTTCGTCAAGCAGTACCAGGTCGACGTCGATCCGGAGCGGATGCGGTCGTTCGGACTGACGTTCGACCGCGTCGTCACGGCGCTGCAGCGCTCGAACAACGAGGTCGGCGGCAAGCTCATCGAGACCTCCGGCAGCGAGGCGTTCGTGCGCGGCCAGGGATTCATCACCGATCGCGCCGACGTCGAGCGCATCGTCGTCGCGACGCTTCCCGGCGGCGTGCCGGTGCGTCTCGACCAGATCGCGACCGTGCAGCTCGGCGGCGAGATCCGCCGCGGGACGCTCGAGAAGAACGGCAGGGGAGAGGCGGTCGGCGGCATCATCGTGATGCGCCAGGGCGAGAACGCGGGTGAAGTCATCGACGCCGTCAAGGCGAAGATCGCAGAGATCTCGCCGGGACTTCCGAAGGGCGTGCAGATCGTCGCCAGCTACGACCGCGAGCCGTTGATCGACGCGTCGGTCGAGACGCTGACGACAGCGCTGATCGAGGAGGCGATCGTCGTGACGCTCGTCGTGCTCGTGTTCATGCTGCACCTGCGCAGCGCGTTCCGAATCCTGATCGGCTTTCCCGTCTCGGTGCTGCTGACGTTCCTGCTGATGCGCGCGTTCGACATCACCTCGAACATCATGTCACTCGGCGGCATCGCGATCGCCATCGGCGAGGTCGTCGACGCCTCGATCGTCATCGTCGAGAACGCCTACCGAAACATCGCCGAGGCGCAACAGCAGGGAAGAGTCCTCACGCGCGAGGAATACCTCCGCATCACCGTCTTCTCGGCACGCCAGGTCGGCCGCGCGATTTTCTTCTCGGCGGCGATTATGGTCATCTCGTTCCTTCCCGTGTTCATGCTCGAGGGACAGGAGGGCAAGCTCTTCCATCCGCTGGCGTGGACGAAGACGTTCGTCATCGCGGCCTCGGCGATCGTCGCGATCACGCTGACGCCGATCGTGATGACGTTCTTCATGGGCGGACGGCTGCGACCGGAGGAGAAGCATCCGGTCATGCGGTTCTTCACGCGGCTGTACGAGCCGGTCCTGCGCTGGTGTCTGCGGCATCGTCGCACGACCATCGCGCTCAACGTGCTCGCCCTGGTTGCCGCGGTGCCGATGGTGCTGTCGACCGGCTCGGAATTCATGCCGCCGCTGGACGAGGGGTCGCTGCTGTTCATGCCGGTGCTGCTGCCGGATGCCTCGATCGCCGAGGTCAACCGCATCCTCCAGATCCAGGACAGGATCATCGCCGAATACCCCGAGGTCGACCACGTGCTCGGCAAGGCGGGACGGGCCGAGACGGCGACCGACAACGCGCCGTTGTCGATGATCGAGACGGTGATCCTGCTGAAGCCGCGCGAGGAGTGGCGGCCGGGCATCACCAAGCAGCGCATCATCGGCGACCTCGATCACGCGCTGCAGATCCCGGGCGTGCGAAACGGCTGGACACAGCCGATCATCAACCGCATCAACATGCTCTCGACCGGCGTGCGCACCGATCTCGGCGTGAAGATCTTCGGTGAGGATCTCGACTCGCTCGAGGCGTACGCCATCCGCGCCGAGACCATCCTGAAGACCGTCCCGGGAGCGGCCGACGTCACTGCCGAGCGCGTGCAGGGCGGACGCTTCGTCGACATCACCGTCGACGAGGCCGCGATCGCGCGCTACGGCATCGCCGTCGCCGACGTGCAGATGCTGATAGAGACCGCGCTCGGCGGCGAGAACATCGGCCAGGTAATCGAGGGCCGCGCGCGCTTCCCGATCCGCGTGCGCTACGAGCGCGAGCTGCGCGACAACATCGACGCGATGCGCCGCATCCTCGTTCCGATCCGCTCCGGCTCGGCCGGAGGATCGACGCTGCCGGTCGGCGTCAGCGAGGAGGCCTCCGCGGCCACCGGGGGCGGCTCCGGCGGCATGGGCGGCATGGGCGGTGGATCGTCGATGGGCGACCAGGGCGTCGCCGCGGCGACGGGCGTCACGGGGATCTCCGGCGCGCCAATGACGAGCAGCGTCAGCGCGCTCGCAGGCGCGCCGGCGCAGGCCTACGTGCACCTCGGCGACGTCGCTCGCGTCGAGATCACGGCGGGTCCGTCGATGATCGCCTCGGAGGGAGGCCAGCTTCGCTCGGTCGTCTTCCTCAACGTGCGCGGCCGCGACATGGGCAGCTTCGTCGAGGCGGCCAAGGACGAGCTCGCCGCGAAGCTCGCGCTGCCGACGGGGTATACATGGGAGCTCGGCGGGCAGTACGAGAACAAGATCCGCGCGGACCAGCGGCTGATGATCCTCGTGCCGATCGTCTTCGGCGTGATCTTCCTGCTGCTATACCTGACGATGCGCGACGTCAAGGAGGCGGCGGTGATCATGCTGTCGGTGCCGTTCGCGCTCATCGGCGGCGTGTACCTGCAGTACCTGCTCGGCTTCAACTTCTCGGTCGCGGTCTGGGTGGGCTACATCTCGCTCTACGGCGTCGCCGTTCAGACCGGCGTGGTCATGGTCGTGTACCTGCACCAGGCGCTCGACCGTCGGCTCGCCGAACAGGAGACCGTGACGCTGCAGGACATCCACGCGGCGACGATGGAGGGAGCGGTGCAGCGGCTGCGGCCGAAGCTCATGACCGTGGCCACGACGATGATTGGGCTGGTGCCGATCATGTTCTCGACCGCCCCCGGCTCCGACGTGATGAAGCCCCTGATGACCCCGATGATCGGCGGATTGCTGACCTCGGCCGTGCACGTGCTGATCATGACGCCGGTGCTCTTCATCATGATGAAGGAGCGCGCGCTGCGCCGGGGAAAACTCGAGAAATCGCAGATGGTGGACTGGGTATAGGGGCGTCGAGCGCCGTTCGGTATCGTATTTGCCTTCTGAACGCTATCCGGCCGACGTGCCGGGAA
The DNA here is from genome assembly GCA_035539855.1 of Kapaibacterium sp. (SeqCode). Taxonomy (GTDB): domain Bacteria; phylum Bacteroidota; class Ignavibacteria; order OLB7; family OLB7; genus DATLHO01. Next base: position 11,749 of record DATLHO010000104.1, read on the forward strand.
CCAACACGTTCAGGAGGGAGCATGAAACGCGTTCTCACGTCGATCGCGATGGCGATCGCTCTTGTCGGATTCATCGGCATCACCGGATGCGACGCCGACGGCGATCGCGACGATGCCGATTCACTGACGATCGACAGCGGCGGAATCGACGTCGACAGCGGCGTCGGCGGTACGGAGGTGAAGGTCGACGACAGCGACAAGGACTACACCTTCGAAGGAACGGCCACGGGCGTCAGCGGCGACATGGTCACGATCGATCACGAGGAGATCGATGGATACAAGCCGGCCGGCTCTAACTCGTACAAGCTCGCCGACAAGGAGATGGCGCAGTACGTCGAGAAGGGAGAGCGCATGGAGTTCAAGCTCAAGGTCGTCGGGGACCAGGCGCTGATCACCGCGATGGAGACGACCGATGACGACGACACCACGGGTGTCGACCTCAAGGACAACGACGACATGGACACCATTGGCAGCAACAGTGGTGTCGACGACAAGAAGAAGTAGCTCCGTCGCCCATTGAGCAAGGGGTCGCACGACTCCCCGGCACGGAAGCTTCCGGCCGGGGAGTGCTCGTTTGCGCCCGTCCCGGCGAATGGGGACGGGGCAGTATCTTCCGTCCCGCGAACCGGCGCCCGATCGGCGCGCTCATCAATCCAGGCACGACATGAATACACGGCATCTGCTGCGCGGCGCCCTCCCGGCGCTCGCACTGACGATCGCGCTCGCCGCATGCGGCGGCGACAAGACCGCGGAGGTCCGGACCATCAGCGGCCCGACGAAGACCTACGAGTCCCACGGGACGGTCACGAAGATCGACGAGGAGAACAACCGCGTCACGCTCGATCACGAGCAGATCGGCGACTGGATGGAGCCGATGAAGATGCCCTTCCCGGTCTCCGATCCCGCGCTGCTCGAGGGCCTCGAGACCGGCAAGCGCTACGCCTTCACCGTCGTCGTCGGCGGTCAGGACAACACCGACTACATGATCACCAGGCTCACGCCCGCGCAGTGACGGCGGGCTCCGATACCAACAACCCAAACGCTGTAGAGAGAATGGATAAGCGCACCGAAGAGTTCAAGATCGAGGGGATGAGCTGTGGCCACTGCCTCGAGGCGGTCAAGCGCGCGCTCAACGAGACCGAGGGCGTCGAGCACCACGAGGTGGCACTCGGATCGGCGAAGGTCAACTTCGATCCGCAGGTGACCGACCGCGAGAAGATCGCCGCCGCGATCACCGACGCCGGCTACGACGTCGTCGCGTAGAGACGTCGCGCCCGCCTGAACGCGAGCTCACGCGAGGCACGGCCGGGGACCCTACGGGCATCGACCTCTAGGCGCCGACCGTGCCTCGCTGTTTCAATCACCCCGCACAGTCGGTACCTTCTCCGACCGGCACCCCGTCAGTCGAACGAATCCCCCACGTCATGAAACGACGCGACTTCCTGCGCGCCGCCGGAATCGGCGCGGCAACCGCGATCGCCTCGCCGCTGCTGCGCGCCAGGTCCACGGCGACCATCGAGGGCAACCGGCTCCGTATCCCACGGGAGTGGACCGGAGGCGGGCTCGAGGCGGCCGTGACGCAGACCGAGGTCTGGCCGGGAGAGACCACGGAGCTTTTCACGCTCGGCGGAATCTGGCCCGGACCGACGATTCGCGTCCGCCGCGGCGGGACGCTCGATGTCGCGTTCACCAACCGGCTGGCGGAGCCGACGACGATTCACTGGCATGGCCTGATCGTTCCGCCGGCAATGGATGGTCATCCCAAGGATGCCGTCGCGCCGGAAGGCTCGTTTCGCTACACGTTCGATGTCGCCAATCGCGCCGGAACCTACTGGTACCACCCGCATCCGCACGAGCGCACGGCCGCGCAGACCTACCGAGGCATGGCGGGATTGCTCATCGTCGAGGACGACGAGGAGCAGGCGCTCGACCTGCCGCGCGGAGTCCTCGACATTCCCCTCGTGATTCAGGATCGCTACCTCAACGGAGCCCGCACGCTCGACTATGCTCCGACGAGCTCCCAGCGGCTCAACGGCATGCTCGGCGACACCGTCTTCGTCAACGGCACTCCCGATGCCTACCACGAGGTCGATGCCGGACTCCATCGACTGCGCGTGCTCAACGGCGGCAACGCCCGAATCCTCCGGCTCGCGTTCTCCGATGGTCGCCGCTTCTCGATCATCGGAACCGACGGGGGCCTGCTCGATCGGCCGTACGAGGTCAGCGAGACCTACCTTGCGCCGGCCGAGCGCGTCGAGCTGCTCGTGGACTTCTCCGACCTCGGTGCGGCCGAGGAATCCGCCCTCGTGAGCCTGCCGTTCGGCACGGCCACGGTTCCCGAGCAGCAGGGATACGGCCTCACCGTCCTGCGCTTCGTCGGCACCGGAGCGTCGGGACACACGCGCCCCGCGCCGGCGACGCTCGCGTCGCTGCCGCCGCTGGGCGCCGTCGGTGAGGTCGCCCATACGTTCATGCTCGACACGTCGCCGATACCGCGTGAAGGACACCATCACCGCATCAACGGGAAGGTGTTCGAGATGGACTCGTTCGAATCGTGGCGGCTCACCGTCGGACGGCCCGAGGTGTGGGAGATCGTGAACAACCACACGATGCCACACCCGATGCACGTGCACGGGACGCAGTTCCGCATCATCGATCGCGATGGGGCGCCTGCATCCGACCCGCGCGACCGCGGCTGGAAGGACACCGTGCAGCTCGACGGACTGACGAGCGTGCGCGTCCTCGTGTCGTTCGACCACACCGGGCTGTATCTCATCCACTGCCACAACCTCGAGCACGAGGACGACGGCATGATGCTCAACTTCCTCGTCGAGGCGCCCACGGGCGTCGACGCCGACGCGAACCTACCCACGGAGATGGACCTGCGATGACACGACCACGACTCCGCATGAATTCTCGTCCGGCTCGGTTCCCGATCACGGCGCTGCCGACGGCCGCTCTGTCGACTGTCGTCCTGCCTGCCGCCGAGCTGCCGACGGCCCTGCGGTCATTCGCCGCGCTTATGATCTCCGTGCTCGCGGCCGCGGCGTTTCTTCACGTCGGGCCGCCGACGGCACGCGCGCAGAGCTTCGACGGGGGGATCCGCGTCAACACCGACGCCGCCGGATCGGCGCAGGCCTCTCCCTGGATTCACGCCGCGCCCGACGGTCGCGTGTGGATCGGGTGGGTCAACGCGGTCGACGGCCGCGGGCCGATCGTGCTGAGCTCGACGAGCGACGGTGGCGCGACGTTCGCGCCGCAGCGCGTCGTCCTGCCCGGACGCACGGCGCTCTCGGGGATGCAGCGCGGGCCGCAGTTCGTCGTCGACCGTCGCGGCGGGATTCACATGGTCTGGCAGGAGCGGATCGTGCAGGGGACGGTCTCGGCGATGTACTCGCGCTCGCTCGACGGCGGTCAGACGTTCAGCACGCCGGTCTTCGCCGCGGCCGACAGCGGACGGTTCGACCAGGACTTCCCGAGCATCGCCGTCGACTCCGGCGACAACGTCTCGATCGCGTGGATCGACAACCGCGAGATCGAGCTCGGCACCTCGACGCAGACGCACCTGTACTATACCCGCTCGACCGATCGCGGCGCGACCTTTGGTGCGCCGGTGCGCGCCAGCCGGATGCCGGGGGGCGAGGGAGGCTCCTGCGAGTGCTGCAACACTGCAATCGCGACCGCCGATGACGGCACCGTGTTCATCGCGTTCCGTGGAAACGTCGACAACTACCGCGACGTGCACGTCGCGCGCACGAGCGACGGCGGCATGACGTTCGAGGTCTTCCAGGCGGCCAGTGGAAGCTGGCAGATCGGCGCGTGCCCGATGACCGGCTCGTCGATCGCGGTCGATCGCAACGGCACCGCGCACGTCGTCTGGCGCGACTCGCGTCAGTCCGCCGGTGGCCGCGACATCGTCTACTACGCGACGCTCGCGCGCGACGGCGACCGATGCAGCGGCGACCTGCCGATCTCCGACTCGCCGAAGCGGACGAACTTCCCGTCGATCGCCGTCGATCGGTCCGACGTGATCGTCACCGGCTGGCAGGACACACGCGCCGATGCCGTCGACGTGCACATCTCCGGCTCGCTCGATGGCGGCAATACGTTCGCGGCGAGCGCGCCAGTCGGCGGCGCACCGATCACGGGCCGCCAGGAGCTGCTCGGACTCGGGATCGCGCCCGACGGCGCGCGCTACGCCGTGTGGCAGGACATGCGTCGCGACGCCGGCGACATCGTGCTCGCGCGCGACACCGCGGCGCTCTCGACGATCGCGCCGGGCCTCGTCACGCCGAGCTATCCGCTCGAAGGCGCAACCGTCTCGAGCGTCCCCGCGCTGCTGTGGAGCGCGCCGGCGAACCTCGGGAGCGCACGCCAGGTCGTCTACTCTGTGGCGATCACCAACGGGACCGACACGCTTCGCTTCGACCGACAGGCCGCACGCTCGCTCGACGTGTCGCTCGCGCCGGGTTCGCATCGCTGGTGGATCACCGCATCGAGCAGCGTGGGCGAGTCGACGTCGGGTCCGTTCAGCTTCACGTTGAGCGATCCGAGCGCGGTCGAGGTCGAGCTCCCTGCGCGGGACATGCGCATCCACCCGTCACCTGCCGGCAGTGATGGGGCGGAGCTGCGCTTCACGCTCACACGCGGGACCGACGTCTCGATCACGATCCACGACATCACGGGAGCTCGTGTCGAGACCGTGTCCTCACGAGATCTCGATGCCGGCGCGCACAGCGTGACGATCGGTCGAGGTCTCGTCGCCGGACGGTATCTCTGCCGAATCGATATCGCGGGCCATCGTCAGGTCCTTCCGCTCATCGTACGATAGACGTGTCCACGTGCACCCATGAACGACGACGGGCTCCCGAAACCGGGAGCCCGTCGTGCTATCTGGAGTCTGGTGTCGCGTTACCAGTAGATGGCGGCCGTGAGCACGCCACGCGAGCCGAGCCCGAACGAGCTCTCGGTCGGCAGCTCGATGCGCACGGGCGTCTGTCCTTCGATCGTGCGCTCCTCCTCGGCGCTCGACGTCCCGAACCCGAGCTGATACTCGGCCGAGAGGCTGACGCCCGACCACGGGAACCACTCGCCGCCGATGATCGCGGCGATCGAGAACGACGACGTCGAAGCCTCGACGTCGGGCTCCGCGTCGCTCACCGGATTGCGCGTCGAGCTCGACATGCCATAGGCGATCTGACCGCCGACGTATCCGGCGACGGCTCCGGTCTTCGCCACGTTGTAGACGACGCCGGGCGCGATCGCGAAACGGAAGACGCTGAACTCGTCGTTGTTGACCGAGTCGACCGGCTGGGTCGCGTTCGTCGAACCCACGGCGAGACCGAGACGCAGCGCGAGATCGTTGGCGAGAAAGTACTTCGCGCCGAAGCCCGCGCCGACGTTCATGGTGTCGACGCCGGCGGCGTTGAAGCCGTTGAGCGCGAGCTGGGCGAGGCCGCCGAGATCGAACAGCAGCGCGAAGTCGCCGGCGCTCGAGCGGGGTGTCGGACCGTTGGAGGTGGACGTGCCCTGCTGCGCGAACAGCGAAACGGGGAGGATCATCAGAGCGAGAAGGACCAGGCGGAGTTGCTTCATGGAGTGGGTACTCGTGGAGCTTGTGATCGGATGTGGCCGAGAAGCGGCAAAGATAGTCATCGGCACTTCTCGCGCGCCGACATCCGCTCCTTGCGATCCGTCGCCGCCTCCCGTACTATTGATGCCACACAGATCCGGCCGGTCCCCACCCGAATCCTCACACTCCGTTTCCCCGCGGAGCCTTCTGCCATGACCCAAGAGGCCGTGGATGCGCGCGTTGCCCGTCGAGCGCTGACTCCCGGAATCCCATGCGAATACTCGTGGTCGAGGACGATCAGAACATCGCCGATGTCCTCCGGCGCGGCCTCGTTGAACAGCACTATTCGGTCGATGTTGCGGGTGACGGTCAGACGGGCGCGGAGCTCGCGCTCGTCAACGACTATGATCTGCTGATCCTCGACATCATGCTTCCCGGGCTCGACGGCCGGGCAGTCTGTCGTCGCGTGCGCGAGGAGGGGCTGTTGACGCCAATCCTCATGCTCACCGCGCTCGGCTCCGCCGGCGACGTCATCACGGGCCTCGATTCGGGCGCCGATGATTACCTGACCAAGCCGTTCGACTACGGCGTGCTCCTGGCGCGTGTGCGATCGTTGACGCGCCGTCGCAGCGAGCTACGAACGACCCAGGTCCGCGTCGCAGATCTGGAGATCGATACCGCGCGGCGCACGGTCAGGCGCGGCGAGACTCCGATCAACCTCACGGCCAAGGAGTTCGCGTTGCTCGAGTACTTCGTCCTGCACAAGGGTAGGGTCCTTTCGCGCGAAGCGATCGGCGAGCACGTGTGGGACATCAACTTCGATCCGCGCTCGAACGTCATCGAGTCGCTGATCCGGTTCCTGCGGCAGAAGATCGACGTCGAGGGAGAGGACTCACTCATCCAGACGATTCGCGGCGTCGGGTACCGGCTCGACGCCTAAGGTGCGTCGTGCCACCATGTCACGGGCCTCGCACGCGGAGCTCCGCAATCCCCCATCTTCGGCGATCATGGCACTCGATCCTCTCCGGCTTCTTCTCCTCGACGACGACGAACACCAGCACTCCCTGTTCGACCATACTCTCGCTCGGACCGGCCTCGCCTACGCGCTCGACTGCAGCCGCGGCATCTACGAAGCGCTCGCGCTGATCAGCGAGGGGGAGTACGACCTGTGTTTCGTCGACTATCTGCTCGACGGCGCGACCGGAGTGGAGTTCATTCGAGCCTGTTCCGCGCGCGCGATCGACACGCCGATGATCGTGCTCACGGGGTACCAGGGACGCGAGGCGGCCGTCGAGGCTCTGGAGGCGGGAGCGACCGACTTCCTGCGCAAGGACCGGCTCGACGCCGACGTGCTCGAGCGCTCGATCCGCTATGCGATCGAGCGCTCGCGGATCATGAAGGCGTACAGGGCGAGCGAAGAGCGACTGCTGACGACGATCTCTCGTGCGTTGATCGCGATCTTCGCCGCCGATGCCGATGGAGTCATCACGTTTGCCGATGGGAAGGTTCTCGAGATCCTGGGCCTGACGAAGGATGTACTGATCGGAGTTTCGATCGCGGCGCGATTCGGAGAGAACGGCCCGCTCATGGCGGGCCTGTCGCACGTCATGAGCGGGCACGAGTTCAAAGGGCTCATCCCCATGGGAGACGTGCTGCTCGAGTGTCACGCAACGCCGACATTCACCGCCGACGGGTTGTTCAGCGGGCTGATTGGCGTGGCCACCGATGTCACCGCGCAGAAGATCACCGAGGAGCGTCTCGAGCGCAGTCAGCGGCTGTTCGAGAGCTTCATGAACCACAGTCCGATTCTCAACTTCATCAAGGACGCCGACGGGCGGTACCTGTTCGTCAACGAGGCGTTCTCACGGCTGGTGAAGCGACCGATCGGCGAGATCATCGGCAGGATCGATCCGGAGCTATGGTCTCCGGAGATCGCCGATGAGTTCCGGCGCAATGACGAGCAGGTGCGCGCGGCCGACCGTTCGCTCGTTTTCGTCGAACGTGCGAACGATGACGGGCGCATCGTGATCTCGCACGTCGTCAAGTTCCCGATTCACACCGACGACGGCGAATCGCTCCTGGGTGGGATTGCCGTCGACATCAGCGGCCGCGTCGAGGCCGAGGAGTCGTTGCGCAAGAGCGAGGAGCGATTCCTGCTGAGCGCGCGCGCGACGAACGATGTCGTCTACGACTGGAACCTGCGAACCGACGCGATCTGGTGGAACGAGAACCTCACGACGCGCTTCGGCTACCCGCCCGATGCCGGTCAGTACGACCTGTCGTGGTGGAAACGAACGGTTCATCCGCAGGACTACGAGCGCGTCGTTGCCGAGCTTGAAGAGGCCGTGGCGGTTGGCGCGGAGACGTTCAACGCCGAGTATCGTTTCGCGCGTGCCGATGGCAGCTTCGCGACCGTCGTCGATAGAGGGTGCCTCGTCTATGATGAACACCGGCGACCTGTCAGGATGATCGGTGCGATGATCGACGTGACCGAGCGGGTGGAGGCGGAGGAGGAGCTCCGGCGGCGCGAGGAGGAGTATCGTCGAATCGTCGAGACGGCGCAGGAGGGAATCTGGGTCACCGACAACCGTGGCGTCACGACGTTCGTCAACGCGACGATGGCGCGGATGCTCGGACAGACCATCGAGTCGATGCTCGGAACGAAGTTCGAGCGCTACCTCGACGAGGAGGCGCGGGAGTTCGCCCGGCGCAACAAGGAGCGCCGCGAGCGGGGGCTCGCCGAGCAGTACGATCTGCAGATGCTTCGTAGCGACGGATCGCGCATCTGGACGATCGTCTCGGCCAATCCGATCGTCTCGCGCGACGGCCAGCTCGTCGGCTCGCTCGCGATGGTGACCGACATCACCGAGCGCAAGATCGCCGACGCAGCGGTCCGCTCGAGCGAGGAGAGGTTCCGGCGCATCGTCGAGACCGCGCAGGAGGGAATCTGGATGGTCGATGCGCAGGATCGCACGACGTTCGTCAACGCGCGAATGGCGGCGATCCTCGGCCGCACGATCGACGACCTGCTCGGTCGAACGGTCGACGAGATCGTCCCCGACTTCGAGGTCGCCGACATGCGCGACCGGCTGAAGCTGCGCCGTCTCGGCATCAGCGAGCACTACGAGCTCGAGCTGCGTCGCCCCGATGGCGAGCGACTCTGGACGCTCGTCGCGGCCAATCCCGTCTTCGAGCCGGACGGACGCTACGGCGGCTCGCTCGCGATGGTCACCGACATCACGCCGCGACGCAGAGCCGAGCTCGCACTGCTCGAAGCGCACGACCGGCTCGAACAGCGCGTGCAGGAGCGAACCGCGGCGCTGGCGACGACGATGCGTCAGCTCGAGAAGGCGCACAGCGCGCAGAAGCGTTTCGTCGCGGACGCGTCGCACGATCTGCGAACGCCTCTGACGGTCGTTCGCGCCGAGCTCGAGTTGCTGCTCGGCTCCCCGACGCTCGACGCGGCCACGCGCGAGTCGCTCAGGCGCGCCGCGAGCGAGGTGCATCGGCTCGATCACCTGGCGTCGGACCTGCTCGCTCTGGCAACGATCGACAGCCAGGATCTGGGCGCGGTGCGCACCCCGACCCGCCTCGATGAGCTCCTGCTCGAGTCGATCTCGAATCTCGCCCCCATCGCGCGCGAGCGCAGCATCAACTGGAACATCGACATCGACGACGCGGTGGAGATCGCGTGCAACCGCGAAGCGCTGCAGCGCGCAATTGCCAACGTGCTGGAGAACGCGCTGAAGTATTCGCGGCGCGACGGCACCGTCGACATCCGGTTCCGGCGCACCGGCGCCGAAGCGCGCATCGAGGTGGCCGACAGCGGCATCGGCATCGGCGCCGAGGACCTGCCGAGGATCTACGATCGGTTCTATCGCAGCGACGCCGCGCGAAGCACGCCCGGCACCGGTCTCGGGCTTCCGATCGTCAAGTCCGTCGTCGAGGCGCACGGCGGAACTGTCGCCGTCGATTCGGCGCAGGGTGCCGGTACGACGGTGACGATCGTGCTGCCGATCGACGCGAAAAACTCCGAGAGCTGAAGAAGTGGATGAAGAGAATGCGACAAGTTCAACGGCACGAACCGGTGTCATGTTCGCATCATGTTGAGCCAGTAGTTTTGCAACCGAGTTTTACACTTGATCTTTGACAAACGGGCTCGCGCGAACGACTTCGGCGAGCATGTCCCCCGAACCAATTGCTGCCTGAGATCGATCGTCGTTCGAGGTTCGCATTACTCTTCTGGCTCTTCCCCTCGGGCTTGTCCCGTGGTCCAGCGATCGATTCCGCAGTATGTGCATTCGCCCAGCCCCCCCGGCCCGGTGCACGCTTTCCCGACGACCGTTTAGTGGTTGCGGTCGTCGATGACTGTCCAGGTTCACATGCTCCCGAGCACAAGACCCCCCCGGTTGGCTCACCGGAGCTGCAGCGCGAGCCCGTTTTGTCTCTTTGTCGAATTCCCCGTCGAGTCCGACGCGCTGCCAGGCGCGCTCCGCAGGTATATGAGGTTGTGGTCCGGTCGCTCGTTGAAATGAACGGATTGGTGTTCACTACCGTGAACCGAAGCAATCGCGGACTGGTTGATTGCACCTGCGATGTCGACAGCTCTCCCTGGTCCGGAGAGGCAACGACAGCAGCGTGACGCTTCTTCCCTGAAGCGTTCTCCGCAAGCGTGACCCCGTGGGTCACTAGCCCCCCCGAGCTTCGCGAGCGTAGTGATGTGGTACGCGAATCCGTTTCATCATGCCGAGCGGGCAACAGGCGTCGATCGCCAGTTGCCCGCTCGTGCCGTTTGAGAGATCCGGCGCATCCCGGATTCTCCGCCGTCTGACCGCTCACCACCCTTCCACCACCGGTTTTGAATCTGCTTTTCGAGAGAAAGGGTCGAAATTTGGCGAAAACCCACACTCCGCCGGGTAAATTGTAACAGAGTCGCCGGCAAGATTGTGACGATACAACGAATGCGTTGGACCGCATCGCGCCGTGGTGCAACTTTGTGCCGCTCCACTGGAGACGAGCGCACGACACCGTCGGCGCCCGCGCGTCCGACCTCGATCGATGTCGTCGCGTGCCAGTCGGCTGGCCCTTTTCTTGCGCCGAGCCCTGGAGCATCACCTCGTGAACAATGGCCCGGCAGGGAAGTGGGGCGTCACGACCCTGCCGTAATCTGTGCGGTCGATGCTCTCCAGAGACCCACAGAAAACGAAGCCGCAGGTGTACGGTTGTACCGTACGACCTGCGGCTTCTTCGTTTCCTCGCGTCGTGGTGGTGCGTGAGGATCTGATCGATGCTGAGACGCTGCGTCAGCCCTTCCGGTGCCTCGCGGTGGACTTCGTCGAGCGCGTCGGCTTCGCCTTCGCTTCGATCGGTTTCGTGGTCTTTCCAGCCTTCGATCCGTTGGCCTTCGGCCCGGTACCGGCGGGCTTCGGCTTCGATCGATTCGACGACAATGTCGCCGCGTTCTTCGACGGCTTCGCGCCTGCTGCAGTCGACTTCGCCTGGGCCGGCTTCGTCTTCGGTCCGGCCGCCCTCGACTTCGGTCCTGCCGGCTTCGACTTCACTCCCGCCGCCTTCGACCCTTTCCTCGCCGCAGTCGGCTTCGCTCCGGCTGCCTTCGGCTTCGCTCCGGCTGCCTTCGACTTCGCTCCGGCTGCCTTCGACGTTGCTCGCACCTTTGACTTTACTTCGGCCTTCGTCGACTTCGCTCCAACCGGCCTCGACTTCGACGCTGTGACGCGAGACTTCGCCTTTGCTTTCGTCGTGCCCCGGCCCGACTTCGCGACCGCCGGGGTCTCGCCGTTCTTCGCCGCCCGGCGTTGGGCCGCTTCCTTCTTCTTGCGGGCGAGTCGCTTCTCTTCGCGTCGAGCGACCACGAACGCCTTGGCCGCCGCCTTTTCCTCATCGGTCGGCCCGGAGAGCTCGGAGAGTCGTGAGACGGTCTTCCTTCGGCTCGAGCTCCGCGCCGGAGCCACTGCCACGCCACTGCCGGCGAGCTCGGCCGGACCCTTGCGGCGGCGGCGCACCGGGGCGTCGGGGATATCGAACTCGACGCGCGGACGCTGCCGCGGCGGCGCGATGACGATCATCTGGTCGCCGACGCTCGTCAGCGCCGTCCGCCCGACCCGGGCGTCGACGGGTTTGAGCGCGCGGGCATGCCGCTCGTAGATGGTCCCGGCCTCGTCGCGTACTCGGATCCACGGGAAGTTCACCGAAACCACCTTGCCGACCCACGAAAGGCGCCCGCTGGCCCGACCGGTGACTTCCAGCTCCACGACCTTGACCCGGTCGCCGGCCTCGAAGGGGGAATTGCTGCTCATTGACTCTATGGCGGCACCAAACCAGGCACGGCGGACCGGATCCTGGAGCGCGACGCTGTTGAATGCGTGATTGACTGACCGTTCCAGGAGCGGCCCTGCATCGAGCCGTCGCGGAATGGAAGATATGAACTTACGTCGATCTGAAACCCCAAGTATTGGGGTCCACTCGAAGAAAAATCCCTAAGAAATAGCAGAAAATAGGTGTTTGAGAAAAGCGCCGTCTGTTACAAACTGACGGCACGCAGGCCACCCGAGCCGGCCCGTGGAGCCTCAGCCGTGTCCTATCTCCGGCGACACGAATCGCAACACGCGACGGCAACTGGCGGCTTGGACGGTGGGTCAGCCCCGCCGTAACTTCAAGATCAAAAATTGCTCGCCGCACGCCTCGAACCCCGCTCGCTCGCTCCCTCGGCCGGCGACATCACCAGCACCCCGACGTTATCCACCCGGCATCTGCTCGGCATCGCCGAACTGAAGCGGGAGGACCTGCTCCTCGTTTTCCGGACCGCGCTCGACATGCGCGAAAAACTCCTGCGTCCGGGCCACGCCAGCGACCTACTCGCCGAGCGCACCATCGTCAACCTGTTCGCCGAAAGCTCGACCCGCACGCGCTCGAGCTTCGAGCTTGCGGAGCAGCGACTGGGAGCGAACGTTTTGAACTTCCAGGCCGAGTCGAGCTCCTTCGGTAAAGGTGAGACGCTCCTCGACACCGTCCGGAACATCGAGGCGATGCATATCGACGCGATTGTCATCAGGCACTCGGTCGGTGGGGCGCCGTGGTTCCTTGCCGAGCGCTGCCGGCCGGTCTTCATCAACGCCGGCGACGGTCGCCACGAGCACCCGACCCAGGCGCTGCTCGACTGCCTGACGCTGTACGAGCGGTGGGACGGACGCTTCGAGGGACGCCGCGTCGTCATCGTCGGCGACATCCTGCACGGTCGCGTGGCGCTGTCGAACATCCTCGCGCTGAGGCTGCTCGGCGCCGAGGTCGCCGTCTGCGGGCCTCCCACGCTGATCCCCCGCGGCATCGAAGATCTTGGCGTGCGCGTCTTCAACCGTCTCGAGCCCGCACTCGAGTTCGCCGACGCCGTCAACATGCTCCGCATTCAGCGCGAGCGACAGGATCGCGGGTTGTTCCCGTCGACCGGCGAATACGCGAAGTACTTCGGGCTGAACCGCCGTCGCATGGCATCGATGAAGAAGGACCTGCTCGTGCTCCATCCCGGACCGATCAACCGCGGGATCGAGCTCGACGCGGAGACCGCCGACGGGCCGAGCTCGGTGATCCTCGACCAGGTCGAGAACGGCGTCGCCGTCCGCATGGCCGTGCTCGCGCTGCTGCTGGCGCCGTCGGCGATCGCGGCGACGCACGACCGTCGCGGCATCGAGGTGCCCCGGACGCCCGCGGTCGCATAGCAGACAACCGCGCGAGCGGCTCCCACCGGCGCCGTTCGTCCGTCGACCACAGAACCGACACTCATGATCAACGAAGCCCTTTACGACAGGATCATCGGCGCGGCCGACGAGTATCACGAGACCGCTGAAGAACAGTGGGCGCAGGTGATCGATCTGAAACCGGAGAACGACGAGCTCGAGTTCGAATTTCGTCGCCTCGTCCGCACCGCGATCCGCTACTACGCGCGCGCCTTCCTCGTGCTCGACATGATCGAGACCGACGACGAGCAGGACCTCGAGGACGTGCTGGAGATCGTGCTCGAACAGGTGCCGGAGTTCTCGGAGTTCTTCGAAAAGAACGACGTTCTCGCGATGCTCGACGAGGACGCGCAGGCCAACCTCTCGCGCGTCTTCGCGATCGCAGAATCGGTCCGCTCGCTTCTGCTCGAGCGCTCGACCCAGCTGGCGGCCTCGCTCCAGGCGCGATTCTAGCAGACGCGCCAGGCGGCGCCGACGATCGACCGTGACGACCACGGTGGCAATCCGAAATCCGCAATCCGCAAATCCGAAATCCCGAATGCCTCGTCGTACCGACATCAGCTCCGTTCTCATCGTCGGATCCGGACCGATCGTCATCGGTCAGGCCTGCGAGTTCGACTATTCGGGCACGCAGGCGTGCCGTGTCCTTCGTGAGGAAGGGCTGCGCGTCATCCTGCTGAACTCCAATCCGGCGACGATCATGACCGATCCGGATCTGGCCGACGCGACGTACGTCGAGCCGATCACGGTCGAGATCCTCGAGAAGATCATCGCGAAGGAGCGTCCCGACGCGCTGCTGCCGACGATGGGCGGCCAGACGGCGCTCAACGTCTCGCTCGCGGCGTTCGAGCAGGGCGTGCTCGATCGTTATGGCGTCACGATGATCGGCGCCAATCCCGAATCGATCCGCAAGGCCGAGGATCGCGAGCTGTTCCTGGAAGCGATGCGCAACGCCGGCCTCGAGATGGCGCGCGGCGGGTTCGTCGAGAGCGTCGAGCAGGGACTCGAGGTCGTCGACCAGGTTGGATTCCCGGCGATCATCCGCCCGTCGTTCACGCTCGGCGGCTCCGGCGGCGGCATCGCCTACAACATGGACGAGTACGTCGAGAAGCTCCGCATCGGACTCAACGCCTCCCCGATCCACCGCGTGCTCGTCGAGGAGTCGGTCATCGGCTGGAAGGAGTACGAGCTCGAGGTGATGCGTGACGTCAAGGACAACGTGACGATCATCTGTTCGATAGAGAACGTCGATCCGATGGGCGTGCACACCGGAGACTCGATCACGTGCGCGCCGGCACAGACGCTGACCGACCGCGAATATCACCGGATGCGTGACGCGGCGATCCGGATCATGCGCGAGATCGGCGTGGAGACCGGTGGCTCGAACGTGCAGTTCGCGCAGAACCCCGTCGACGGGCGCCTGCTGGTCATCGAGATGAACCCGCGGGTCTCGCGCTCGTCCGCGCTCGCTTCGAAGGCCACGGGCTTTCCAATCGCGAAGATGGCCGCGAAGCTGGCCATCGGCTACACACTCGACGAGATCCCCAACGACATCACGAAGCTCACCCCCGCGAGCTTCGAGCCGACGATCGATTACACCGTCGTGAAAATCCCGCGCTGGGACTTCGCGAAGTTCAAGGGCGTCAGCAACGAGCTCGGCGTGCAGATGAAGTCGGTCGGGGAGGTGATGGCCTTCGGCCGCACGTTCAAGGAGGCGCTGCAGAAGGGAATCCGCTCGCTCGAGGAGGATCGCTACGGCTTCGGCGCCGACGGCAAGGAGCGCTACAAGGTCGAGACGATGAGCGAGGAGGAGCGCGACGTCGCCCGTGAGGAGACGCGCACGCGCCTGTTCAAACGGACCTCGACGTCACTGTACGACATCTACGACGCGCTGAAGCTCGGCATGCCGATCGAGCAGATCGCGCAGATCGCGGGCTACGATCCGTGGTTCCTCGATCAGATGCAGCAGATCGTCGAGCTCGAGCTCGAGCTGCGTGCGACGCCCTCGCCGTTCGGACCCACGATCGACGTCGAGAGCTCCGACGCCGGCATCGTCGCCGCGCCCGTCGGCGGCAACGCCGCATCAGGGCTCGAGGCCGAGCTCGAGTCCGACTCGGAGACCGCGGTCGAGGTCGACGTGCCGTGGCTCGTCGAGCGAGCCAAGCGCGCCGGGTTCAGCGACAGGCAGCTCGCGTACATCTGGGGCGCGACCGAGCTCGACGTGCGAGCATTGCGTGGGTCGCTCGGCATCCGTCCGGTCTTCAAGACCGTCGACACGTGTGCCGCGGAGTTCCAGGCGTTCACGCCGTACCACTACTCGACCTACGAACAGGAGAACGAGTCCGTCCGCAGCGATCGGCGCAAGATGGTGATCCTCGGCAGCGGTCCGAACCGCATCGGCCAGGGCGTCGAGTTCGACTACTGCTGCGTGCACGCGGTGATGGCGCTGCGCGAGGAGGGGTTCGAGGTCATCATGATCAACTGCAATCCCGAGACGGTCTCGACCGATTACGACACGACCGACAAGCTCTACTTCGAGCCGCTGACCTACGAGGACGTCATGAACATCCTCGAGTTCGAGCAGCCCGAGGGCGTGATCATCTCGTTCGGCGGCCAGACGCCGCTGAAGCTCGCGCGACGGCTCGAGGCAGCGGGCGTGCCGATCCTGGGCACGTCGCCGGAGGGCATCGACCTGGCGGAGGACCGCCAGCGTTTCGGCGATCTCATCACGCAGCTCGGCATCCCGGTTCCGGAGTGGGGGACTGCAACAAGCACCGACGAGGCGATCGCGGTCGCCGATCGTGTCGGCTATCCGGTGCTCGTGCGTCCGAGCTACGTGCTCGGCGGCCGGGCGATGGAGATCTGCTATCGGGCCGAGCGCGTTCGCGAGTACATGGAAAACGCGACGCGCGTCTCGCCGGACCATCCCGTGCTCATCGACCAGTTCCTCGAGAAGGCCTTCGAGTTCGACGTCGACTGCGTCAGCGACGGCGAGGACGTCATCATCGGCGGCGTGATGCAGCACATCGAGGAAGCCGGCATCCACTCCGGGGACTCGAGCTGCGTGCTGCCGCCGTACAACATCACGCGCGAGCAGTTCGAGATCATCGTCAGCTACTCGAAGAAGCTCGCCCGCGCGCTCGACGTCGTCGGCCTGATGAACGTGCAGTTCGCGATGCAGAAGGGGAAGGTCTACGTCCTCGAGGTCAACCCGCGCGCGAGCCGCACGGTGCCGTTCGTCAGCAAGGCCACGGGAGTGCCCCTGGCGAAAGTGGCCGCACGCGCGATGGCCGGCGCGAAGCTGCGCGACATGAAGATCACCGACATGCCGATGACGCTCAACCGCGTCGCCGTGAAGGAGTCGGTCTTCCCGTTCGTGAAGTTCCCGCAGTCGTCGATGTTCCTCGGTCCGGAGATGCGCTCCACCGGCGAGGTGATGGGCATCGACTCGAGCACCGGCCTCGCGGTCGTCAAGGCCCGCATGGCCTCCGGCAATCGCCTGCCGACGAGCGGCGCGCTCTTCGTGACGCTCTCGGACAACGACAAGCGCCTGCGCGCGGCCGAGACGCTTCGGGGCTTCTCGGAGGCGGGCTTCGAGATCCTCGCGACCGACGGAACGAGCCGCTTCCTCAGCAGCTACGGCGTGCCGAACACGAAGATCATGAAGATCGTCGAGGGACGTCCGAACATCGTCGACTACATCCGCAACGGCGAGGTTCACCTGGTGATCAACACGCCGGCGGGCGAGACCGCGCGCGAGGACGAGAAGGCCATGGGCGCGGTCTCGATGGAGTACAAGATCCCGTTCATCACCACCGCATCGGCCGCCGCCGCCGCGCTCAGCGGCATCCAGTCGCTCGGCGAGGTCGAGCTCGAGGTGCGGTCGTTGCAGGAGTGGAATGCGAGGGGGTAGTTAGATGTTAGAGGTCAGATGTTGGATGTCACGAGGCGGGGAG
>DATLHO010000105.1:0-18354 GCA_035539855.1 Kapaibacterium sp. (SeqCode)
TCGAGCCGTACGCCCCGATCCCCAGGCCACCATACGTGAACCTCCCGTTGCCCTCGATGACGTGTCGGCCATCATTGAGCCGTCCTGCCGTGAGCGGTCCTTCGAACGACGTTCCCAGGATTCCGAAAAGTCCCACGAAGATCTCCGGACTGCCCCCGATGTGCCAGAACCCGTTGCCGAGTCCGACCGCGCGCAGTCCGAGTGTCGGACCGCTGAGCGCGAGGACGCTCGGTCTGACCTGAAACAGATCGGCCTCGAAGGTCGGTCCGACCAGGGTGCCGGAAACCGTCATGTCCGAACCGAACATCCCCAGCCAGCTCATCGTCGGATACTCGATGATGCCGGCGAGTTCCCGTATGACGAGCGTGCTGTACATCGTGCGCACATTCTCGACGTTGCCGGTGAAGATCACCGGCAGGAGCTTACCGTCGCGAAGCCCCGTCAGCGCTCTGACGTCGTCTCGATACGGCATGAACAGTGTCTGGAGCATGCCGCGGATGGAGATCTCGTCGGATGCCGCATCGTAACTCGCCGTCGGCTGGTGAAACGCCGTCAGCACCGTCACCGTGAATGGCTCGATCGAATACAGGTCGACCTTCTGGTGGGTGATTTCGAGATCGGAGAAGAGCATCCAGCCGTTGGAGCCCTTGCGCGCGGCACGCATGCCGTTGACGGCGAAATACCCGGCCAGGCGCACGCCGCTGCGATCATTGGGCTCGATCGTCTGAATGCGGGTTGGCAGGAGGTTCACACCCGCCAGAACAGTTCCTCGCGGATCGCTCGCGGTCGAGAGGATCTCGAGTCCCATCGCGCCGATGCGCGCTCGGATGTCGGCGTTTTCCAGCACGGTCAGATCGCCGCGGCCACCACCGGGCAGCGGCACGTCGCTGGCGAACAGCCGGCCACTCATGCGCACGCCAACGGTGTCGGTGCGCGATGAGCGCGCCGTATCGATCGTGATGGTGCCGGTGAACTTGAGAATGCCGTTGATCACGACCGTCTGATCGGCCGCACGGATCTGCCCCGGCGCCGACGCGACCCAGTCGCTCGCGGCGACGAAGTCGAACATGCGTACGGAGCCGTAGTTGTAGGTGTAGACGCGGTTGTCGGGAGTCGTCGATCCGATCGAGAGCTCGGCGAGATACGCCTTCGTGCCCACCTTTCCGGCGACGATCGCGTGACCGTCGGGGCGCAGCAGCAGTGCGTTGCCCGAGCCCGTATAGGGAGTCCACTCGCTCTGAAGCGCGCCGGCCGCATCGGTGATCAGCAGTGAGAGCAGTGTGCCCTGGTAGGTCGCAGCGGTGTGAGCGAACCCGACGATGGCATAGCCTCCCCCCTCGATCGGCTGCACCATGTGCCCGCCGTCGTACCCGCTCCCGCCGAGCGTGCTTTCCCAGACGGTGTTGCCGCTTGCGTCGGTCTTCAACAGCAGCACGTCGGTATCGAAGAGCGTGCTCGAGACCGCCCGCCGACCGGTGATCACGTAGCCGCCATCGACGACGCGCACGTCATTTCCCTCGCCGCCGTTGGCACCGGTGAACCGCTTGTCCCAGACCTTGTTCCCGCTCGCATCGGTCTTCAGCAGGTAGATCTGTCCGGGATCCGATGTCGACGACCATCCGGTGAGGATCAGTCCGTCGGCCGTTTCGCGAACGGCGTTGCCGCCGTCGTTGCCGGTCGTGCCGTGCGTCTTCTCCCAGAGGATCGCACCAGCGGCGCTGATCTTGCCGACATAGAGATCGCCGTAATTCGAAGTCGGCATGAAGACATACCCGGTCACCGCGAAGTTGCCGTCCGCGAGCCGGGCAATGCCGAGTGCCGAGCCGTTTCCATCCCCCGACAGAATGAGGGACCAGAGCGAGTCGCCGGCGGCGCTGACCTTCATCACGTACAGCTGCGAATTGCGCTGGCCGGCGATGACGTAGCCGCCGTCGGCAGCGTTCTCGATCGCCGAGGCGCTCGCGGGGTCCGATGAGGGTGACGTGTTACCGTAGGAGCGCTCCCACTGTACGACACCGGAGGCGTCGGTCTTGACGAGGTAGATCCGAGAGTCCTCGAACCCTCCGCGCTGTGCCGCGACGATGTACCCGCCGTCGGATGTCGGCTTCACATCGACGGCCTGAGACGGCTCGGCGAAGTACTTCTCCCAGATGGGATTCTGTGCGCGCAGTGGTGCCGCGAGCGCACAGACAAGGAAAACGGCATGAAGGAAATGTCGCCTCATTGATCGATGAGCGAGTTCGGATGAGAGAATGCCCTGATTGCCGAAGCGCTTCGGAGGTGGGTGAAGTGCGTGGTCGGGAGGGAACCGATCGCGACACCGGAAACAGGGAGGAACGAGGAAGTGAGCGCGCCAATATCGCTCGGCCGATGAAATCGGCCAAGCGATAGGTCACACTCGAGCCCAGTCGAACCGCCACATCGTGATGTACCGCCTCCAGTCGTCGGACTCGGCGGTCGCTTTGATGACCCGGTTGCGCTCGAGCAGAAACGCGCGCATGTAGCGAGTCAGAACGAGAGCGTTGGCGATCCGCCCCAGCACGCCGAGCGGCGACTCGAAGGAGAATTCGTCGCGCATGATGGTGCCGGCCGCCGTCGGCTCGAACCGATGGTGATGCTCCATTCGACGGAACGCTCCGTCGAGCATCGTGTCGGCGAAATGCGTCGGACGCTCGAATGCCGTGATGCGAACCGTCAGCTTCTGCCAGATGCCGAAGTGCCGCGCCCGCCACGTGACCTCCTCACCGAGGCCGATGAGCCCCGACGTGACGCCGGCAACGGCCCGCTCTCCGGTGCTGCCAGTGGACTCGATGTGCAGGTCGATGCTCCGCGACAGATCGAACACCCGCTCGACCGGCGCCGCTATCTCGGTGCTGAGCAGGATCAGGGGCATGCCGTCGCGCCGCGGATGTCTTTGTGATATCGGATTCGATGCGCCGCTCTACCGGCTGTCTCCCCGACGCGCCGCCTCGATCGTGGCGATGTCGATCTTCTGCATCTCCATCATCGCATCGAACGAGCGCTTGGCCGCCGCAGGATCGGGGTCGGCGATTGCCTCCATCAACGCGATGGGAGTGATCTGCCAGGACAATCCCCACTTGTCCTTGCACCAGCCGCACGCGCTCTCCTGCCCGCCGTTGCCGACGATCGCATTCCAGTAGCGATCGGTCTCCTCTTGATCGGCGGTCGCGACCTGGAACGAGAAGGCCTCGGTCTGCTTGAACGCCGGTCCGCCGTTGAGTCCCATACAGGGAATTCCGAGGACGGTGAATTCGACGGTCAGAACATCTCCCTTCTTCCCCGACGGAAAATCCCCCGGCGCGTGGTTGACCGACTTCACCGAGGAATCGGGAAAGGTCGCGGCGTAGAAGCGCGCCGCGTCCTCGGCGCCCTTGTCGTACCACAGGCAGATCGTGTTCTTTGCGTGCTCCGACATGTCTCCTCCTCCATACGTGGTGAACGGCGTTGCGATGAAGATACACGACGCCGGGAATTCGAATTCGCGATTACTGCGCCGTGCAGCCGCCGCCCCGCGGGCACGTGCCCGGAGGCAGCACGCCGTTGAACGTCTGACGGCAGCGCGCGTTGTTCTCGAACGTGTTCGTAGCCGTGAGGTCCGGACCGTTGACCGTCGACGACTGCCACATCGCGTTGATGCCGTAGTACGCGCTGTGCGTAATCCGGCTGTTGGTCATGAGGCTTGCCGGTGGCACGTACTGGTCGGAGAAGCTGCCCACCAGAAGGGCCGCCTGGTCCTCCGTGTCGTCGGGACGACAGTTGTTCGACTGGATTCCGTTCGGTGCGCCCGCGTAGCTGATCTCCACGTGGTCGAGCCGCGAGCCGTTGGCGGTGTTCAGCCAGATGCCGACCCAGTCGCCGGGCGCGGGAGTCGCCTCGCCCGACGTGAAGACGATGGGCCGCTCCGCGGTGCCGACGGCGTTGAGCACGCCCACGACGTTGTTCGGTGCGTTGCCGTTGGAACCAAACGTGAGACGCGCGATGGGCTCGCTACCGGAGCGTGGGAACTTGAAGACGACACCTGGGCGCAGTGTGAGCGTCACCGGTGCTCTGGACGGAGGCGCCGGTCCGATATACATGTTGCCGAACGGCAGACGGACGGGAACGCCGGGGTCCTCGACGGTCATGTCCTCGAAGACGTTGGCGCCCGGTCCATGCACCAGGATCTCGTCGGTGCCGTTGCCGGTGTACGAGCCGGAGGGAAGCGAGCCGAGCGACATCATCGTCGTGTGCACGGGCCTGCCGCCCGAGCCGGAGATGGTCAACGCTTTCGAGTCCTCGGTGAATGCGGCGTTGGCGTCGAGCGAGATGCCGACACCGTTCGAGGACTCGATCGTGACATTGTCCGTACGAAGCACTGCCGCCGGCGATGAGCCGTACCCGGGTCCGGAGACCGTGATCGTCGGATCGCCCAGTCCGCCGAAGGCGCCTCCACCCTGCAGTCGCGAGTGTCTCAAGTCGATGAGTGTCGTCGCGCTGTATCCCTGCAACGAGCCCCAGGCCTGATCAGTCACGGCGCGCCGAAACGTGACGAAGCGCGAGCTGCCCGTGCCGGCCGACAGCAGACGGGCGTTGCCCCTGACGGTGATCGAAACACCAGGACCGAGCTCGACGATCGCGCACGGCTCGATGGTCACGACGGCGTCGCCGGTGATCGAGATGTTGTTGGGAATTCGGTGTGTGACGCCGTCGCCGGCCCAGGTTTCGTTCGTCGCAATGCTGACCGAATGCACGATGACGCTCCCGCTGGCCTGGCCGCAGGGCAGCTCATTGACATCCGGAGTACCGGTGGGATCATCCGAACCGCAGGCGGCGGCGAGCACCGACGACAGCATGACCGCGGCCAGGCGCGATAGCGTCGTAACGGTGGAACGAGGCAGAGAGTTCGCGCTCATGGTGGCTCCTGGATTTCTGAGTTCGCAGGTTCTTCATCCATCCGGCTGCCCGCCCGTCGTGGATCGACGAGCGCGTGGTACGCGTGGGGGGAATGGGGCCGTGCGAAGATACTCTCGCAATGCGGCTTGCGGAAGTCCGCCGATCACTGACGGGGCACCTCGGAGATCGCAGCAAACGGACAGACCATTCGCCGGTCCCTGGCGACGAAGGACTCGCAGTGCCCCCATCTCGACATGCGGTGACTCGACGCCAAAGAGGGAACCCCTCCGGGGAAGACAGGTGTGGCGCGTGTGGGAGGTGAGCAGAGGAGCGCGCCTCAGCGCGCTCCACTGCTCAATCCTCAATCGGCCCGGCGACTGTCATCCCCCTGGGGGTCTTTCCTCCGGAGCGACTGCCGCATGTGTGACGGCGGAGATGTGTGGAGGCGTTCGTAATCGGCCACGAGAGGTCTCGCAAACGGACAGTACCGCGCCATTCACGGCCCGTACTTCCATAGCGACCTGAATCTCATCCAGACACGGAGATACCAACGGGGCCAGACGACCCGGACATTCGTGACGGGAGTGCCCGGTTCAATCGGCACCCAACCAGCGGCGGCATTTCCAGCCCGAAGCTTCGCGAACAGCTCGCCACACGCCTCGAGTTGCGAGCGTTGCGCTGCGTCGGCTCCCTCGGCGGCTAAGTGCTGCGTGTGCCGTAACAGGCGATCAAGCAACTCGGCGGGAAGGTGAAGCTGATGGCAGGCGCCAAACGTGTCGAATGAGGTGAGGAAGCCCTTCGCGAATGAGGGAATCGCAGTCTCCTGCCCTCGCTTGAGGAGCGCTTCCGCTAGGTTGGCAAAGTGGCGCGACGAACCCCACACTTCGCGCGACCATTCGGCATCCGCCAGGAACAGATGCTCGAGAAGTAGGAGCGGCGCCACCTCCGGAGCCGCCAGGCAGGCCTGCACGACCTTTCCTCGGAACTCCTGATTGGCGTCCTCGAACTCGCCGGCGTGCTTGCCATTCCACGCGAAGGCAATCCGTACCAGGTCTGCTTCCGTGTATGCCGTTATGAACTCAGCAACATCATCCATAGGTCTCGAAGCTGAATGCGTCACGCCAATCAACCCAGCATGTGAAGAATGCCTCTCACCCCTTGCGCCGGACCATCTCCTCGATCCAGATCGGCGCGAACGGCGAGGTGCATCCCTTCGACACCGGATAATCGCGGAAGACTCCGAGCGACTCGCCGATGGCGATCGCGCGCTCGCGAAGCTCCGGGAAGTGAATACCGATTCCCGCAAGACAGTTGTTCATCGTCCACTGCGGCGGGCTGGACGCGCCGGCCATCTCGGCCTCGATGCGATCGAGGAGCCCTCGCAAGTCGATTCCGTCGGGCGCCTTGCCGATGCGCTCGGCCGTCAGGTCCCAGCCGGCGCGAGCCGCCCAGGGATTGTCGTCGATCATCCAGCGCTGGCGCAGTGTCTCCTTGTCGGGATGCTTGCGAATGACGTACGCGCTGAGCCAGTCCGCCTCCTGCGCGGTCGTGATCGAGCGCACCATCCGATCGAGCTCGTCGACGCCGAGCTCCTGCGGCTTGAGCACGAGGATCGCGAGCAGTCGGGCATCGAGATTCCCCGTCTCCCAGAGCTGCATCGCCAGCGCGTGATCGGTCTTGATCACCGCCGCGACCTTCCTGATGTCCCCGAGCTTGACGCCGTATTGATTGTCGCCGGCGCCGTTTCGGTGATTGATCGTGCGGACCTTCGCGTTGGCGCGTGCCTCGAGCTCCGCGAGTGCTTCCTTGAGTGTCATTGCCGTTAGGTGTGAGTCTGTTCCGGTGAAGATAATCCGAGTGTGATGATGTTCACTGGACTCGACGCCGCGCTGACGGCCATTCACTCGGCCACCCACAGTCCCTCGTAGAGCAGCACGCGACCGAACGCATCGGTCTCCAGTGCGGCCGTGAATTCCTCGCCGTCGATCATCGCGCCGTATCGGTACCGACGATCTGATTCGCGAGAATAGGTTTGATCCAGCGGCATCAGCCGCAGCTCCGGGAAGCGAACCCAGGCACTGCGGACGGCGGCGCTTTCATCGACGTCCAGCGCGAGTCGCCGGATCGGCAGCGTGTTGGTTGCCGGTGTAAAACCGAGGTCGACGTCGAGTGCACCGTCGAGCTCACGCACCGGCACATCGTCCCGCCACCATCGCCCCGCCCCGTCGGCCGCAAGCGCAATTCGAATGCGATCGCCGTTCGAGATGCCCTCGATCAGCGCCGTTCGCGTGCGCCAGTCTTCTCCACACTCGAT
Source organism: Kapaibacterium sp. (SeqCode) (assembly GCA_035539855.1). GTDB lineage: Bacteria > Bacteroidota > Ignavibacteria > OLB7 > OLB7 > DATLHO01. The sequence goes on from DATLHO010000105.1 coordinate 7,208, forward strand.
CGTGTACGAGAGACTGGCGACGACTCCGGCCTCTTCGACGTCGAGACGTCCACTCAGCCTCCACATCCCGTCAACGCTCTCGACGCGCGCCTCCTCATGCCCCGGCACGTCGAGACGGCGCCAGCGCATCAGCGAGGATTCGGGGAATGGATGCAGGCGAGGCATTGGACGCTCAGTGCAACGATGCGAGAAAGGCCGAGTCGATCGCTACCGCTTCGGCCGATACTCCAACACCACGACGCCCGACGCGAACTCCTGCCGGCTGACGAGCTCGAGATCGATGCGCTTCGACAGCCCCTCGAACAGCGTCGGACCGTGGCCGGCGATCCTAGGGTGAATGAGAAACTCGTACTCGTCGATCAGCCCGAGCTCCGCGAGCGCGCGCGGGAGCGTCACACCGCCGGTGAACAACCCCCTGCCCGGCTCCTGCTTGAGTCGCTGCACCTCCTCGGCGAGATCGCCGCGCACGAGCTCAGCGTTCCAGTCGACCCGTTCGAGGGTGCTCGAGACAACGTACTTCCTCGCGGCGTCGATCGTGCGGGCGAAGGGCTCCGTCCAATCGGGCATGCCGTCGGCAGGTCTTGGGAGCCGCCAGGCGGACTCCATCATCTCATAGGTGACGCGCCCGAAGAGCAGCCCGTCGGCGCGCGCGAGATTCTCACACGCGTGGCGGTGCAGCTCCTCGTCGGCGATGCCCTCCCGATGATCGCAGCATCCGTCGAGCGTGAGGTTGATGGAGTATCGAAGTGGTCGCATGGAAGGCGCGTGTCAGGTGAATCTCGGGGTCATCCCGCGTGCGACTGAAAGCACAACAGATAACCGTCAGGGTCTTCGACGTACAACTGCTTCATGCCGTAGTCCGCGACGCTCGGCGGCGCGACGTCGATCAGGTGCAATTGCAGATGACGGAACGCCGCGTCGACGTCGGGACACTGGAAGTAGAGGGTCGTGTCGGCATGCGCCGCGCGCCGAAGAGGATCCAGCTCGGCCGGTCTTTCGGCCTGCTCGTACGCCGTGTTGAGCATGATCTCCGTGCCGTGAAGTCGCAGCAGTCCCCAGTCGAACTGATCGCCGGCGCGGAGCGATGTAGAGACGACCTCGAATCCGAGGACATCCCGATAGAAAGCGACCGACCGCGGCATGTCGAAGACCTGCAGCAAGGTGCAGACGCCCTGGACTACGATACTCATGGGCGACGATCCGTTGAGAACTGGATGATCGGCGAGGGAGTTGCCTGCCGCGAATCTACGATCGGGGAGACCAATGACCGGCCATCGGAAGTGCGACAGAGGCCGATGTTGTCGGCGGTGACCCCGAAGACGCAAGAAGCCCGAAGCTACAATAGCTCCGGGCTTCTCAGATCTCCGTGGGGTTAGCAGGATTCGAACCTGCGACCTCATCCATGTCAAGGATGCGCGCTAACCAACTGTGCCATAACCCCATGTCATAGGACGACACAAATATAGGCCCGGAGCCATGCCAAGGCAAGCAACAGAAACGTTTCAGGCCGTGTCTAAACTGACCGGGCAGCGATGCGACGTCCGATAGCAACCATGACGAATCAGACGCGCGATGCGTGCCGCCGGGATCGGCTGTTCAGACCGGCGCCATGATGGCAGGCAGCGGGCGCGAGCGGGCGCCGGCGCAATCGCTATTTTCGCGCTGCTTTCCGGCGTCGATTCGGACGGCGTGCCGGCCTGTCGGACCGCCCCGCGGCGCCTTCATCCTGAGGTATCCCTAACCCTATGCGTTTCAACTCCATCCTTCTCGGTGCCGCGCTGACGGCCGCCGCGGCGCTGGGCTGCGGCGACGGCGACGCCGACACGCCGGGCACCGACTCGCTCGGCATCGACACCGGCATGCTCTCGGTTCCGCTGGACACGATCTCTACGCCCGACTCGCTGCCGCCAGCGGCCGGTGACACGACCTCTCCGGCCGACTCCGCCGCGCCCACGAGCGCCACGTCGCCGTCGACGCCCGGTCGCGACACGGCCGTCGCGCCGGTCGCGCCAACGACGTCCGAGGCGACGAGCGACGCGAGCGCGCGCCGCGGCGCGTCGAACGTCGGCTCCGGCGTGCGCCGGGAGACGAGCGCGGAGGCCGGCGGTCGCCGCAGCGACACCGGCGGCGCGACGACCCGCCGCCGTTGATTGATGCGCGGGACATGTCGCACGCGAGCGACGTGTCCCGCCTCTTATCGCTTCACTATCGCGCGCACAGGAACTCGATGCGCATCCCTCCCTCCCTCCGGACCAGCCTCACCTCCTGCATCAGCGCGCGGATGATGAAGAGTCCGCGCCCTCCGTCGCGCAGCAGATTCTCCGGCGCGACGGGATCGGCGACGTCGTCGAGCTCGAATCCCTCCCCCTCGTCCTCCACCACGCATCGTATGCCCTCCGGCTCGCACGTCACGCGGTAGCGCACGAGCTTCGTCGCGTCGTTGCGGTTGCCGTGGACGATCGCGTTGTTGACCGCCTCGGTCAGCGCGATGACCAGGTTGTAGAACTGGTCGTCACCGATGGGACAGCGCGCGCGCGCGGCCTCGAGCAGCGGCGGCAGCAGGCGGAGCTCCTCACGGCTCGTGGGGAATTCCCGTTCGATGATCAGCGTCGTGGATTCGTTCACGGAGGTCCGTCGATGACGTGAGTTCAGAGGCGCACCGAGATCGTCAGGAACAGCCACGGCACGCGAGCGACGAGCGTGCTCTCTTCGAAGCGATGCTCCCACCAGCCCGATCCTTCCACCTGCGTTCGCTCGCCGACGTCGGCGCGCACGCGCGCGGTCGGTCCGAACGAGGTGATGTCGGAGTACGGCTCGAGATCATTCGTGCTGCCGACGCGAAAGCTCTTCGCGCGCGCCAGCCGGCCGCCGGCGGCGAAGGTCATTCCCCCGACGACGCCCGAGTAGGCCTCGGCCTCGAGTCCCTCGGTCCGCGTGCGCTCGAGCAGGCTCTCGGCGAACCGTCCCCAGGAGAAGCTGCCGCGCTCACTGATGCGGACCTCGCCGCGCGCGCTGAGTCCGAGCGTCGAGCTGATCGTGACGTCGAGCGAGTCACGCAGGCGCAGCTCGCGATACGACCGCCCGCGCACGTTCTGCGTGCGTCCCTCGAAGTCGTAGTCGGTGTAGTTGGCCAGCACCTCGGCCTCGAATCGGTTGCGGGCGACCCCGGGCAGCTCGTAGCGCACCGACGGGAAGATCCGGAAGACCCGGTTCCAGTTGTTGTCGTTCGAGTTCTGGCCGAACAGGTAGACCAGATGCGTGACGAACACCTGGCCGGTCAGCGAGAACGAGAGGTTCGCGCTGAAGCTGCGCGCGTAGCGGAGCTGCGCCTGGAAGACCTGCTCGTCGCGGTCGAAGTAGTTCGTCCGGCTCGGCGTGTCGTACCGGTAGATGCTCGCCGAGGCGTTGACGCCGACGGTGTCGAAGGCGCCGAGCAGCACCTGGGTGTTGCCGGCGAGCTGGAGCTGGCGCGAGACGAAGTCGTTCTGCGCGCCGGACTCCCGTCGGCGGCGCAGCTCGATCTCGCTCGCGTCGCCGACGGGATCGACCGTGTTGCGCTGTTCTCGCGCGACGTACTCGAGCCGCGCGTCGAAGAGCACCGACCGTGGCCGCCACTGCGCAGCGATCACCACGCCGGTCTCGAGGTCGCCGCGCCCGAAGTGGAAGGGCACCGGATCGCGGGACAGCGGCGGAAGCTCGTCGGGCCGCTCCTGCTGGCCCAGCGTCACCGTTCCGATCGTCGCGAGCAGATCGAACGCGAGATCGTCGGACACCGGATAGTGAAGCTGCGGCGCGACCCTGACCCGCGTCTCGGCGCGTGACTGCAGCGCGTCGAACGAGAGCCCCCCGAACTGCAGCACGTCCTGCTCCGGACGCTTGAGGTACAGGTCGGTCTTCGTGGCGTCGAGCGACAGGTCGAGACTGCCGTAGGCTCCCTCGTCGTATTGCCGGTCGACGCGCGCGCGCAGTGCGCCGTTGGCGTTGTGTCGCGGCGCGAGATTCTGCCAGCGGCCGGTGCCGTCGAGCATCACCCGATAGTCGCCGAGATCGAGCGCCGCGGCGAGCTCGCCGTAGAGCGCGAGCCCCGCATCCTCGACGTTGAGCTGGCGGTTGTACGCGCCGCCGACGGCGACGCCGATGCGCGTGCCGGCCGCGTCGGTGTAGCGGCCGCCGATGCCCGCGAACGTCGAGGCCGTGTTGTTGATGCCGGGGAGCGTCGAGAGGTTGTTGCGCACGTCGTTGCTGAGCGTGCCCTCGGTGAGCACCATCAGGCGCATCGCGCCCGGCAGCAGGTATTCGAGATCGACGACGGCGTCGATCTGGTCCTTCGTCGTGACACTGCCGAGCAGCGACGTCGACGAGAGCATGAACGTGCGAACGGTGCCGCGCGTGACGGGACTCTCGACGCGATAGTCGCCGGCGAGCGATGTCGTGTGGGTCGAGGCGAATCGCTCGGTGCGGATGACCAGGTGCTGGCCGGCGAGCGAGTCGGGAAGGTCGGGAACCTGTGCGCGAGCCGGCAGGGACGGCGCCACCACGCCGGCGATCGCCAGGAGCGTCACGGCGAGCACGCCCGCGCCGTTGGCCGACCCGGCGCGCATCACTGCGAGCGCACGGGCAGGCCGGCGTCGACGAAGCGGTCGTGCAGCCGCTCGACCAGCGCGCGCGCGTCGTCGTCGAGCGGCACGAAGACGCCGACCGCGTGACGCTCGATGCCGCCGAGCACGGCCAGCGGCGTGCGCTCGCCGAGCATCTCGAAGAACGCGGCGAGATCCCTCGCGTCGGTGCCGCGCTGGCGCACCAGCGAGACGACCGCGCCGTCGACGACGTCGCAGTCGATCGGTCCGTCGAACAGGTGCAGCGGGAGCGACTCAAGCGCGATGCGGGCCGAGGTCACGAACTGCAGGCGATGGCGGAAGCGACCACGCCATACGAGCGGCACGCGCTGCGAGAGCTCGCGCACGAACTCCTCCTCGCTCGTCGACACCGCTGCGGCGCGCACGCTGATCAGCGTCGACTCCGGAAGAAGCACGACCGAGCAGCCGTCGGGCTCCTCGGTTCCGTCGATCGTCGTGCCGTCGCCGTCGAGCGATCGGATGACGAGCGGAATGCCGGCCTGCTCGACCGGCGTGACCGTGCGCGGGTGCAGGATCTTCGCGCCGAGCTCCGCGAGCGCGCGGGCGGCGCCGTAGCTGAGGTGCGGCAGCGTCCGCGCGCTCTCGATGAGTGCGGGGTCGGCCGTGAGGATTCCGGGGACGGCGGTGTAGATGCGCACCTCGCGCGCGCCGGCGAGCTCGCCGAGCAGCGTCGCGCTGTAGGCAGAGCTCTCGCGACCCATCGTCGTCGTCTCGCCGGAGACACTCCGGGCGATGTAGCCTTCGGTCACGACGATCGCATCGTCGGTGAGCGCGGGCACCAGCCGCTCGCGCACGCGCTCGGCGGTGAGCTCGAGGTTCGGACGGGCGAAGCGATGATGGTTGTCGGTGATGATCAGCTCGGTCGCCGGAATCGCCGTCGCGTCGGCGCCGCCGGCGCGCACCGCGGCCAGCAGTGTCGCGGAGGCGAGCCGCTCGCCGAAGCTGACGGCCAGGTCGAGCGTGCGAGCGGAGAGCTCGTGGACGATCGCGAGGCCGCGCACGATCTCGCCGAGTCGCTCCAGCAGATCGCCCACGGCGTCGGTCCAGGCGCCGATGCCCTCGTCGCCGAGAACCTCTGCGGCGATCGCGCGGTGCGTCGCGGCGAGCTCCTCGAGCATCGCGAGCGCGCGATGCTCCGATGCCGGCGCTTCTGCGACGATCGCCTCGAGCCGGTTGGTCACGTCGCGAAAGGCGCTCGTGACCACGACGAGCGGTCGCGGCAGCGCGAGTATCTCGTCGCGAACACGACGCAGCCCTTCGGCGCCGTCGAGCACGCCACCTCCGAACTTGACGACGATCATCGCGGTCGCAGCGGCCTCAGGGCGTTGGTGGTCAAAGTCTCGGCGAAGCGCGGCACCCCGCGGCGCTCGCGTGGCTCGTCGGGATCGCTGAGGATGTCGCGCGAGCGGCGCCAGTCGCTGTAGTAGGCGACGAGCTGGCGCATGGCGACGCCCGGCAGCGCAAAGGCGGGTGCGGCCTCGGTAAGAAGCGCCCCGAGCATCGGTCGCGGTCTCGCATGTGCCACGTGGGGACTCCGGTTATGAGGATTCAGCGCACGATCCACCCGTCCTCGGCGCCCTCGCCGTCGAGAAACGCGACGAGCGTCGGCGCGCCTTCGGGCGGGTTGGCGGCCAGCAGCATCCCCTGGGATTCGTTGCCCATCAGCTTCGCGGGCTTCAGGTTGGCGACGACGACGATCCGCCGGCCGACGAGCGCCTCGGGCTCGTAGGCCTTGCCGATGCCGGCGACGATCTGACGCTGGAGATTACCGATGCGGATCTGAAGTTTCAAGAGCTTGTCCGACTTCCTGACGCGCTCGGCCTCGAGGATCGTCGCGACCCTCAGATCGAGCTTCATCACGTCCTCGATCGAGATCTCCTCCTTGAGCTCGACCTCGACCGGCGCGGCCGGCTCCTGTTCCGTCGTCACGTCCGGCGCCCCGAGCTTCGCGATCTCCTGCTCCACCATGCTGTCCTCGATTTTCTGAACCAGTATCGTCGCCTCGCCGAGGCGCTCGCCGCTTGCAAGGCGCAGCTCCGCGGCCGAGCTCCATCCCTCCTCCGCCGAGCGCTCGCGACCGAGCATGCTCCAGATGCCCGCGGCGATCTGCGGGACGATCGGCTCGAAGACGATCGCGAGCGAGCGCATCATCTGCAGGCAGATGTCGATCGACGTCGCGCAGCGCTCCGGGTCGTCGCGGCGCGTCTTCCACGGCTCGGCGTCGTTGAAGTACTTGTTGGCCGCGCGCGCGAGATTCATGGTCTCGAGCACGGCCTCGCGGAATCGGAACTCGCGGTACAGTGCCGCGATGCGCTCCGGCGCCCGCGCGATCGCCAGCAGCGCGACCAGGTCGGCGCGCGTGAAGTAGTTGAGGTACTTCGGCGTGAGCTCCTCGAGCACGCGGTCGTCGGCGGTCGCCGCGGCGCGGCGCAGATCGGCCGCCAGCAGCGCGCGCACCTCGTCCTCCTTGCCCGCGACCTTCACCAGCGGCGGCACGACGCCGTCGAAGTAGCGCGTCGCGAACTGCATCGTGCGGTTGACGAAGTTGCCGAGGATGTCGGCGAGCTCGTTGTTGGTGCGCGACTGGTACTCGCGCCACGTGAAGTCGGTGTCCTTGTTCTCGGGCATGTTCGCCGCCAGCGCGTAGCGCAGCGGATCGGCCGGGAACGACGCGAGGTAGTCGCGCAGGTCGATCGACCAGCGTCGCGACTTCGAGAGCTTGCGTCCCTCGAGGTTCAGGAACTCGTTCGCCGGCACGCCGTCGGGCAGCACGAAGGTCACATCCCCGACCTCGTTGCGCCCCATGAGCATCGCCGGGAAGATCAGCGTGTGGAAGACGATGTTGTCCTTGCCGATGAACGCGACGTAGCGCGTCGCGTCGTCGCACCACCAGCGCTTCCAGTCATCGGCGTCGCCGCGTCGCGCGGCCAGCACCTGCGTGTTGGTGATGTAGCCGATGGGCGCGTCGAACCAGACGTAGAGTTTCTTGCCCTCGTAGCCGGGCAGCGGCACGTCGATGCCCCAGTTGAGATCGCGCGTGATCGAGCGGTCGCCGAGACCGGCCTTCAGCCAGCTTCGCGCCTGCTGCAGTACGTGGTCGCGCCAGTCGCCGTCGTGCGACTCGACGTAGCGCTCGAGTCGCTCCTGGAACGCGCCGAGCCGGATGTACAGGTGCCGCGTGCGCCTCAGCTCCGGCGTCTTGCCCGTGAGGATGCTGATCGGATTCTTTAGCTCGGTCTGGTTGTACGTCGCCGAGCAGGTGTCGCACTGGTCGCCGCGCGCGCCCTCGGTGCCGCAGTTCGGACACGTGCCCTCGACGAAGCGGTCGGGTAGGAATTTCCCGGCCTCGGCGTCGTAGAACTGCTCCTCCTCCTTCTCGACGAGATACCCCTGCTCGTGCAGCGCGAGGAAGAACTCCTGCGCCGTGCGGTGATGCTCCGGCCAGGACGTGCGACCATAGACGTCGAAGTCGATGCCGAGCCCGCGGAAGGCCTCCTCGTTGGCGTGATGGTACTTCTCGATGATGTCGCGCGGAGTCACCGACTCGCGGTCGGCCGAGATCTCGATGGCGACACCGTGCTCGTCGGAGCCCGAGACGTGCAGGACCTCCTCGCCGGTCGACCGCAGGAAGCGCACGTACATGTCCGCCGGCAGATAGGCGCCGGCGACGTGGCCGATGTGGATGTATCCGTTGGCGTACGGAAGCGCGCTCGTGACGAGCGTGCGGCGATGAGTCTCGGAAGCCACGATGCGGGATACCGGTTGCGGAGTTGTGAGTGCGGTTCGACGCGGGGAGAAGAGCTAGCCGTGCTCCTCCTCCCCGTTCTCGTTCTCGAAGGCCTCGAGACCGTTGTCCGACGATCTGGGGTTGAGATCCTGAACGCGGACGGTGACGACGCGACGGTTGACCGTCTTGAGCACGGTCATGCGAACGGAGTCGCGCTCGTACTCCTCGTTGTCCTGAGGGATGTGCCCGAACCACTTGTTGACCAGGCCCGCGATCGTCGTGTAGTCGTCACCCTCGGGCAGCTTGAATCCCTCGATGACGTCGTTGACGTCGGAGATCGTCAGGCCGGCGTTGACCACGTACGTCGACTCGTCGAGCCGCTCGACGCCGGTGACCTCCTCGTCGTACTCGTCCTGGATGTCGCCGACGAGCTCCTCGAGAATATCCTCCATCGTCACCAGCCCGGCCGTGCCGCCGAACTCGTCGACGACGACCGCGAGGTGGATCTTGCGGTACTGGAACTCGCGCAGCAGCTCGGAGATGTGCTTGGTCTCGGGCACGAAGTACGGCGGGCGCAGGAGGTCCTGGAGGATGATCAGGTACTGGTGCTCCAGCAGCGTGATCAGGTCCTTCGAGTAGACGACCCCGACGATGTTGTCGATCGAGCCGTCGTACACGGGCATGCGCGTGTAGCCTTCCTCGACGACCGTCTTGATGAGCTCCGCCGGCGAGTGCGAGATGTCGAGGCCGACGATCGACGTGCGCGGGATCATCACCTCCTTGACGAGCGTGTCGCCGAACTCGAAGACGTTCTCGAGCAGCTCGTGCTCGGACTCCTCGAGCGCGCCGCCCTCACGTCCCTGCTCGATGAGCAGTCGGAGCTCCTCACCGGAGTGGTAGTGCTCCGACTCGTGCACCGGCTCGATGCCGACCATGCGGAGGATCTTGTTGGCGACCCAGTTGAGTCCCGCGATCGGGAGCTTCAGCACGAGGTAGAAGAAGCGCAGCGGGTAGGCGATGGCAAGCGTCGTCGCCTCGGCGCGTCGGATTGCAAGCGACTTCGGCGCGAGCTCGCCGAAGACGATGTGCAGGAACGTGATCAGCACGAACGCGGTGATCAGCGCGATGCGGTGCATCGCGTCGTCGGAGACGACGATGCCGGCGAAATCGAAGGCCTTCTGGATGAGCTTGGCGACGATCGGCTCGCCGACCCAGCCGAGGCCGAGCGAGGCGAGCGTGATGCCGAGCTGCGTTGCCGAGAGGTATTCGTCGAGATGCGTGATGAGCGTCTGCGCCATCTTCGCGCTCTTGTTCCCGGACTGGGCCTTGAGCTCGATCTGCGAGGCGCGCACCTTGACGATCGCGAACTCCGCGGCGACGAAGAAGCCGTTGGCCGCGACCAGCAGGAGCGTCGCGAGCAACCCTAGCAGGGCGTTATCCATTCGTCACCACCGTGTACCACGATAAGGGGTCGTCCATTTCGGCGTAGAATGTGTGATTGCACCGCGCGAACCGCCGCGGGTGCGGGCCTCCGACCGGTGATCGGGAGCATTCGGCCGGATTTTCCGGCGCGGTCAGCTCTCGAGCACCCGCCACATGTACCATGTGGCCACCGAGCGCCATGGCGCCCAGCGACGCTCCTCGGCGAGGGCCGCAACCTGCCGTGGCGTCGGCAGGTCTGCCAGTTGATACGCAATCTGCGTTCCCTTACGGACTCCGAGGTCGCCGGTGGGGAGGATATCGAGCCTTCCGAGCGAAAATATCAAAAACATCTGTGCGGTCCAGACGCCGATGCCCCGCACCGCGGTGAGCTCCTCGACGATCGCGTCGTCGTCCATCTCGGGCATCCGGGCCAGCTCGAGCCGCCCGTCGGCGACGTGCTCGGCGAGCGAGCGAAGGTAGGAGATCTTCTGCGACGACACGCCGGCGCCGCGGTAGAGCTCGTCGGGCGCGACGGCCATCGCCGACGGGACGAAGACGCCATCGAGCGACGCGCGGAGCTTCCCGAGGATACTGCGGGCGGCGGCGCCGCTGATCTGCTGACCGACAACGGCATCGACGAGCGTGTCGTAGTAATCGGCGTGCGGTCGAAAGGTCGGCGGTCCCCATTTTCGCACGAGCGGTCGCAGGACCGCGTCACGGCGTGCGAGCGTCCGGAGTGCGCGCGCCAGCGCCTCGTCGCTGAACGGCTCGAATGTGCGTGCGATCGTCGGCCTCGCTCTCGATTCCCGGAGACCGGGGTCGTTGGTGAACACCGGGCGCATGCTCCGGCTCGCGGCCAATATACACGGCCGGGACTCGCCGGAGCACGTCGCGACCCCTCTCCCTCCACTCCCGAACTCCAGACCCGACTCCGAATGACCAGAACTTCGACGCCCGGCAGAGCAGTGTGGCAGGCCATCGCAGCAATGGTCGCGCACCCGTCGGCCGTTGCGGCCGGCCTCCTCGTCGCGCTCGGCGCGTCCCCGTCCGGCGTCGTGCCGGTCGCCGCGCAGGTGCTTCCCGACCGGCACGTCCAGCTCGATCCGCTTGCCGATCACGCGCTCGACACGCTGGGGACGACCTGGCTGAACGGCGCCCGGCTCTACGCGGAGTTCGCGCGCAACACGCCCGGCGACGCCGATCATCGATGGGTCGCACGGACCGGCGGCGTGGCCGAGCTCGTGCGTTGGGATTCCTCGGCGAGTCTCATGATCGTCGGCACGATGGAGGTCGTCATCGATCCGAACAACGACATCACCTTCAACCCGCGGGCGATCTTCTGGGAGGAGGGGCTGATGGCG
>DATLHO010000106.1:0-1545 GCA_035539855.1 Kapaibacterium sp. (SeqCode)
GACCGCGACGTGGTGGAACCAGGCGAACGGCTTCGAGGTCTATTCGCTGCATGCGCTGCTGATCGCCGCCACGCTGTACTTCTTCCTGCGCTACGTCCATCGCGTCATCGATCCGATCGAGGCGCCGGCGGACCCGCGCGAGGCGCGCCGGCTGCGAATGCTCTTTCCCGTCGCGCTCGGCCTGGCGTTCACCAACCACCTGACGGTCGTGCTGCTGGCGCCCGCGTTCCTGTTCTATTTCTTCGTCGCGTGGTTCTCGCGTCGCGCCGCAGGACGCTCGCTCGGTGAGGCAGTGCGCGAGCTCCTCCGCCTGGCTCCGTGGTTCGCGCTCGGGCTGCTGCCGTACCTGTACCTGCCGCTGCGCGCGGCGGCGAATCCTCTGTTCAACTGGGGCGACCCGGATACGCTCAAGCGATTCATCGATCACGTGCGCGGCAAGCAGTACGCCGTGTGGTTTCTCCAGGGCGGCGACGTGTTCAGCCAGCAGACGGCGTACTTCTTCTCGAAACTCCCGACCGAGCTCGCGGTCATCGGTCTGCTGATCGCGGTCGCCGGTTTCGTCAGGCTGTTCGCGAGCAGCGTCCGGCTCGGGGTGTTCGTCGGGCTCATCTACGTGACGTGCGTGATCTGGGCGGGCGGCTACGACATCCTCGAGATCGAGCCCTACTACATGCTCGCGATCCTCGCGCTCGGCATGGCCGCGGCCGCCGGGGCGCGCTGGATCGAGGAGCGCGCCGGACGCAACGTCGCGCTCGCCGTGATGGCCGTGCTCGTAACCGCGACTGCGGCGATCAACTTCACGCGCGCCGACGAGCGCACCAACGTCGTCGTCGAGCAGATGACGAGGAACATGCTCACGACGCTGCCGAAGGACGCCGTCGTCATCTCGTCGCAATGGGACTTCTGGGTGAGCGGGAGCTGGTACATGCAGGCGGTCGAGCGGATGCGGCCGGACATCGCCGTGATCGATCAGGAGCTGCTGCGGCGATCGTGGTATCTCGACCAGATGGCGACGTGGAATCCGAGCCTGATGCGAATGATCGCGCCGCAGGTCGAGCGCTTTCGGGTGCAGGTGCTGAAGTTCGAGCACGACGAGCCATACGATCCCGCCGAGATCCAGGCGGCGTACATCGGCATGATCGATGCGCTCATCGACTCCGCCTCCGCGCATCGTCCCGTCTTCGTCACCGGCGAAGTGCCCGAGGAGATGGGCCGCACCTACATGCGCATCCCGAACTACCTCGCCCTTCGTCTGACGCGCGACTCGGCGTACGTGCCGCAGGAGTTTCCGCGGTATGCGTTCGATCGGTGGGAAGACCGCGTCGATCACTACGCGGCGAAGGCCTACGAGCTCTACGCCCGCAGCTCGTTCGCACGCGCACTCTACGAGGCGCAGGCCGGCAGGATGGACCTCGCCCGGCAGTACTACGATCACGCCCTCTCGTTCGATCCGGGATGGACCGACGACGACGTGCCCGACCAGGCGCTCAACAGCGAATCGCAGACGCGCGCCACGATCGCCTACTTCCTCGAGATCCGCGCGGC